>DAHVFG010000042.1:0-22324 GCA_027317125.1 Chloroflexota bacterium
AGCGTGCGAAACGTGCGGCTATTCTGGCGTGTAATTCTTCAAGTCCACTCGCCCAACCCTCTACTTCCTGTAGCTGAACCATCCAGCGACCTCCAACTTCTTTCTCTTGGAGATCTATTTTAACATTATATAACTGCGGCTGTAGGACTTAGAGGGGAGAAGGAAAAGCCCAGAGCGAGCGGTACTTCGCGGCCCTGGAGCGCAACGCCTGCCACTTTGCGCCCTATAGCTGGGACGCCTGGCAAGAGTATCACGACGGCGCAGTAGCGGATGCAAAAGCTTCTCATGCAGCCAAGCTCCAGGGAGATCAGGCCAAAGCGGACGACCTCGCCAACAAAGCTATGCTCAAGAACGCCTTTGGAGAGCACTACTTGCAAGACTCCTTCGCGGGCGGGCACTTGATAGACAAAACCAAAGTTATGCAGGAGTTTGTCAAGTGGGCCAACGTAGATAACAAGAACCTGGGCACCACGGGCGCTGCTAAAGCGCAGTGGGCCATGGCCAGCACTGTCGCCAACCAGGACTTGAAGTCCAACCCGCAAGCCCTGGATGACATGATGCACAGGGGTAATGCCAAGAGTGTAGAGGCAGCCACCGCCAAGGTGGGCCTACAAGCAAAGCCTGAAATAGTCTTCATGATGTGGTGGCGGCGTGCGGCATTCAAGAAAACGAGTATGAAGCACCTGACGCCTGAAGCAGCCTCAAAGCATTCTCAGTACCCTGTGACGAGCAGTGAGGCGCGAAAGCTCATGGATAAACTGGTTGAGCAAAACTTTGCTACAAAGACAACGAAGGGCTGGTTCAAGAACAAGAAAGAAGTGTGGTCCCTGAACCAGAATATGATAGATGTACTTAAAAGGGACAAGAAGGGCAAAAGCAAGGGAGCTTATAACGCTACACTCGCATATAGCCGTTTGGATGCAGGCCTGAACGCGGATCACAACAAAGAGGCGCACGAGTTCAATCTGGCGGCATACAACATGTTCCTGAGTAATGCATACGTGGGAAGCGCTACCAAATACTTCCATGATAAATATTGCAAGGAAGGCGTGCATGTGGTCACAGGTGAAGGGGCCGACATCGGCACGATCTACGGTGACGCCAACATGCTCAATGCTGGGGCGCAGAAGGGTGTCGAGTATTCGGCTGTGACCTCTCAGCGCTCACGAGAATCTGTATTCAACATTATAGATACAGGGCAAGACCCAACGGGTGACCACACGACCTCTGAGATCAAGAAGAGGTTCCCAACCCAGGTTAAGCCTGGCCCGAACGACCCTCCCCTGACACTGGAGAATTGGAACGCGACCAAGCTCTTCACAGAGTATGACAGGGGGCTGTTGAATCCCGCTTCTTCGAATAGCGCCCGGTTGGTGTACAAGGTCAAGAGCGGCGGTGGCATCTCCGGCGGCAACGCGATAGACGTAGAAAAAATCGTGCACGACGCCGGTCCATTCTAGAGCGTCAAGAGGGCACATGGGATGTGACGTGTAGTAGAGCGTAATAGGCGAGGGGAATAGCGATAGCGTACCTAAAGAGGCGCGCAGTACGCACCGCGCATCATGTCCCGAACTGCCTGTCGCCTGCATCACCCAGACCGGGAACTATATAGCCTTTATCATTCAGGTGGCTGTCTACGGCGGCTATGTGTATCGGCACGTCGGGGTGCGCGCTGTGCAGACGCTCGACTCCTTCCGGGGCTGCGATCAGGCCAACGTACTTTATCTGCCTGGCTCCCCAATCTTTGAGCACCTGCACAGTGGCCGTAGCCGAGCCCGCCGTCGCCAGCATCGGGTCTAAGACAAAGCAAACATCTACGGTAGGCTGCACAGGCAGCTTGTTATAATACTCAACGGGCAGAAGTGTACGGTGGTCACGGTAGAGGCCGATATGCCACACCTGAGCGGTGGGTATCATATCTAGCATAGCGTCCACCATGCCGATGCCTGCCCGCAGGATGGGCACCAGGCCGATGCGCTGCGAAAGCATCTGGCCGGATGTGCTGCCAAGAGGGGTTTGCACCTCAACTTCCTTTGTCGCAAGGTCAAGAGTGGCTTCGTAGATGAGGAGGTTTGTGATCTCGTGTACCACCTCGCGGAACTTCTTCGGCTCGGTCGTAACGCTACGCATCAGCGCAAGCTTATGCTGAATGAGCGGGTGGTTCGATATGTAAAGGTTTTCCATATTCCCCTCTACTGGATTGCCGGGTTATCGGGGTCCTTCTCCCAACAAGCCGGGTTGCAGGCAATATGAGGATTGGAGTTGATCATGAAAGATAGTATATAAGGACAGGGGGCAAGGCAGAGCCTTGCCCCTGCGAGAGACAATTTGCTGCCCCTTAGATAATACCCGGCATAGGGAAGCGCCCGCAGAGTTCAAGCACTTGCTCTGTTGTTCTGGCTTTTACCTCCTCATCTGTGGGCGCTCTAAGCACACTGCCGATGAAACCGGCTATCAAGTCCATCTCAGGCTCGCGGAAGCCTCTTGTGGTGACCGCTGGGGTGCCCACACGTATCCCACTCGCCTTTGCGGGGGGCTGCGGGTCGTATGGTATGGCGTTTTTGTTTACGGTGATCCCTACTTCATCGAGGGCTTGCTCTGCTTCCTTGCCGGTCAGCCCCAGGGGACTAACGTCAGCCAGCATGAGATGATTGTCTGTGCCACCTGATATAATGCGGAAACCTTCGCCCTCAAGACGCGAGGCCAACCTCTGGGCATTGTTGATGATTTGCTGCTGGTATTCCTTGAATCCAGGCTCCAGAGCTTCTTTGAAAGCCACAGCTTTTGCGGCGATCACGTGCATAAGCGGCCCACCCTGTATGCCTGGGAAGACGCTCTTATCCAGCTCCTTTGCGTAGTGCGCTTTGCAAAGCACCATGCCGCCTCGCGGCCCACGAAGCGTCTTATGCGTGGTGGTAGTCACAAAGTCGGCGTAAGGTACAGGCGATGGGTGCAGCCCGGCGGCAACCAGGCCGGCGATATGGGCCATGTCTACCATTAGCATAGCGCCCGCCGCATCAGCAATACGCCTGCATCTCTCGAAATCAAAGATGCGTGGATACGCGCTGGCTCCTACAACGAGCATCTTAGGTCGTTCCTCAATAGCTTGCTGTTCAAGGAGGTCGTAGTCCAAACGCTCGGTCTGGCGGTCAACCGCATAAGAGCTTGCCTGGTATAACTTGCCTGAAAAGTTGATAGGATAGCCATGCGTCAGGTGCCCGCCAAAGGCCAACCCCATGCCGAGAATCTTATCTCCCGGCTGCAACACGGCCATATAAACTGCCATGTTTGCCTGCGCGCCTGAGTGCGGCTGCACATTAGCATGATCAGCCCCAAATATCTCCCTGGCTCTGCTAATAGCCAGGCTCTCCGCCACATCAACAAACTCGCAGCCGCCATAATAACGCTTGCCTGGGTAGCCTTCGGCATACTTGTTGGTGAGCACTGAGCCTTGAGCTTCCAGCACAGCACGGCTTACGTAGTTCTCGGATGCGATCAGCTCTATCTTATCGTGCTGGCGGCGCTCCTCATTCTTGATCGCCTGCCACAACTCCGGGTCAACTTCCTGCAACGGCCTATCGAGGGGGCGCTCGCTCGGTATCCCCGCGCCTTGCGACTGTCGAGAAAGAGTGGTATACATTCTCGGTGCTCCTATCACAGAATATCTGTAATGGCCGGGGATTAGCAATTGCTAATCCCTAACCCCTGCTTCCTAACCTCTGGTCACCCATTATACATCCTTGCGCCGGTTGGTGTAGAGGAGTATTCGGTTAGCTCAACAGGAGTAGCCCAAACGTAACTATGGTTATAACCCCGGTACTACTTACAATTTGTCTCGGAATCGGAAGGGAGGATGATATAATGAATATTGCCAAGCCCGATGCAGGTGGTATGAGAATACTCGTCACAGGGGGGGCAGGCTACATAGGCAGCATAGCGGTGGAGATGCTTGCCAATGCGGGCCACAGTGTTGTCGTATTTGACAACTTGATAAAGGGGCACAAAGAGGCGGTTGATCCTCGTGCACACTTCGTTGAGGGCGATCTTGCAGACCTGGCGTTGGTAGAAAGCACCCTGCGCGACAACAATGTCCAGGCGGTTATGCACTTCGCCGCGCACTCGCTGGTTGGCGAGTCGATGGAAGTGCCGGGTAAATACTTCAACAACAACGTTTGCGCCTCTCTTACCCTGGTTGAAGCGATGATACGCACCGGCGCGAAGCTGCTGGTCTTCTCATCAACCGCCGCTACATACGGAATGCCGGAGAGCGTCCCTATAAAGGAGACGGACCCGATGGTACCCATAAACCCTTATGGAGAGTCGAAGCTGGCGTTGGAGAGAATGCTGAAGTGGTTCGATGAAGCGGGCGATCTGAAGTTTGTCTCGCTGAGATACTTCAACGCAGCGGGCGCTTCAGACAACTTTGGCGAAGTACACGACCCGGAGACACATATCATACCAATAGTGCTACAGGTAGCGTTAGGGCAGCGCCCACAGGTGCAAATATACGGTGACGATTACCCCACGCCCGACGGCACAGCAATACGCGATTATATACATGTAGAAGACCTGGCACAAGCGCACATGCTGGCGCTCGGCTGGCTGGCGGAAGGTGGAGAGAGCCGGATATTCAACCTGGGCAACGGCTCGGGCTTCTCCGTCAAGGAAGTGATAGATACCGCTCGCAAGGTGACAGGGCGAGAGATAGTCGCACAAGCCGGCCCGCGACGCGTAGGCGACCCGCCGGTGCTGGTGGCCTCCTCAGAGGAGGTAACTACCAGCCTGGGTTGGAAACCCAAGTACCCGGGCCTTGAAGAGATAATCAAAACAGCCTGGAAGTGGCAGCAAACCCACCCCCTTGGCTACGAATGAATTATGAATTGTGAACCAGCGGTAAGGTAGGATGGTAGTTAGAAGCAAATATCTCTTACTTTATAATGATCTGACCTGATGGTACCGCTAGTTGATAATTCACGATTGGCTGGAGCTATTTCATGGCTAAAGAGTTATCGTTCGCAGAGCGGTTCGGCACTGAGCCTGCAATTCTGGTTAGATCGCCGGGGCGTGTCAACATCATCGGCGAGCACACAGATTACAACCTCGGCTTCGTTTTACCCACAGCGATAGATAGGTACACAAAGGTGGCTGTCGGCCCGCGCTCCGACAGGGCACTGCACGTCTACTCTGAAAGCATGGACGAAAGTGTAGAGATAGACCTCGATGGGCCTCTGATGCTTCTTGGAGAGAACGCTCATTGGGCCAACTACGTGCGTGGCGTAGCGTGGTGGCTGCACGAGCGCCAGTACACACCTACAGGCGCTGACGTGCTCATCTGGGGCGATCTGCCTGTGGGGGCCGGGCTGTCGTCGTCAGCCTCAATGCTTCTCGGCCTCCTCGCTGCTATCTCTGCTATCTCAGGCTGGAGCATACCGAGGATCGAGCTGGCGCGTGCAGCACAGAAGATCGAGAATGATTTTATTGGCGTACCTGTGGGCATCATGGACCAGATGGCTATCGCCCTGTGCGAGCCTAAATCTGCCTTGCTGATAGATTGTCGTTCGCAGAACAGTACTGACGTGCCGCTTAACCTTGACGCTCATGGCCTCTCACTGGTGGTGGTAAATAGCAGCATCAAGCGCGACCTCGCCGACTCCGCGTACGCCAAGCGCCGTAAAGAGTGCGAGGCTGCCGTGGGCGCCCTCAAAGTTATCACCTATAATCTCGATCTACACTCCCTGCGGGACATCACCACTGAGATGCTCAGCAGGCACGGCGGTAAGCTCTACCCGACGCTTTATAAACGTGCCCGCCATGTTGTTACCGAAAACGCGCGCGTTTTGCAAACGGTTGCAGCCCTATCAGTAGACGATTACGACAGCGTTGGCGAGCTGATGAACGAGTCACATGAGAGCTTGCGGAGCGACTTTGAGGTGAGCAACCCCTTCATGGACCGTCTGGTTGAGCTTGCCCAGGAGACAGAAGGGGTGCTTGGCGCGCGAATGACTGGCGCGGGCTTTGGCGGCTGCACAATTAACCTGATAAAATCCTCGGCAATGCGCGATTTCGACCGCCAGGTAATTCGCCGCTATGCGGAAGAGACTTCGCTCCCCGCCGCGGCGTACAAGGTCCGGCCTGTAGGTGGGTTGGAAGTAGAGCGGCTACAGGTATAGCCTTCCGGCAGCAGCTTTCAGAGAGTACGATTTTGTCAATATTGCCCTGTGGCAAGCACCCCACCCCAACCCCTATCCAATAAGGGTTAGGGGAATGGGTGCTTGCTTATCGAGTGGGTTGAACCCTCCGCGAAAAGCTGCTGCGAGCTTCAGATGCTCCTAATCTACCCTCAGCCAGTCGCCGTTGAAAAGCCCTTGCCCCTCGTCGGGAGCGTCGGGAATGCTCATCACCCGGCCTCTGGCAAAGTAGGGAAAATCGGGCCACTCTGCTATATCACCCGCCTTTTTGCCGGGAACGGGCAAGAGGCGAGCGGTAAGCGGCTTGTCGAGCCTGATGGCAAGCGAGGCCATGTCCAGGATAATGCGCTCCAGCTGCGCGACTGGCACATCTCCCGGCAGAGGCACAGTATCGAGGCCAAGACCGCAGACCGCAGACAGCAAGAGCAGAGTATCAAGCGTAACCAGACCTTCGGCTGTGCGGTCGGCGAGCGTCTGGTCCTCAAGCAGAGGGAGCATGAGGCCTGAGTAGCCGACGGTAGGGAGCAGTGTGCGGGCTTGCTTGAGCGCACCTGTGAAGAAGGTGGCAGCCGCCAATGTACCCGGCCCACCAAAGGGCGCGCCACTCAGAGTTTCGAGAGCGCGAGCTATGCTGCGGTCGGGCGCAGGGTAGGGAGCCATAGAAACATCCAGCCCCGTGAAAGTATATCCATGCTCGATACTGGCCGCGCCACATGCCTCCACCACTTTGGTGCCATGCTCCACCAGGAGGGCGAGGAGATTCTGGCGGGCTTCTTCATGCGTGCGAGCGCTGTTTATAGCGAGCACCGCAAGGTCGGCGGCTTCGAGGGCCAGGCCAAACTCAGGCTCTGCCCTGTTGCGATCATCCTCTACGTAATATGCTGCCGGGAAAAAAGGTACGTGGGGCGGGCAGTTGGCCGCCGCCGCGAAGCGCAGGTTGCCGAAACCGGCCGCTGTTTTATCTGATAGCATCTGCATTGTGCGTGCTGCTGCCCGCACTGCGTTGAGGTTTATCCCTCCGTTGCTCTCTGTGCTGCCGCGAACTCCTACTTGCACGCTGGCGAAGACATTTTCGGCGGCCATGAGAAGCTCAGGGACCATCTCCAGTAGGGCGTTGACGTGGCTATCAGCGCTCTCCACTCCAGCCTGGATGGTGCCCAGAGAGCAGTAGTCAATGCCTGCCTGGGCACACTGTTCGCCCAGCTCCGCGATGATTTGAGGAGCTTTCGAGGAAGAGACGAGCCAGCGTTCGAGGGGTTGGGTCGCGAGGCGTACACTTTGAACTGTGTAGCCATCTCTCTGTAAGGCAGCCCGCCCTGCATGGGCAAACTGCCCCAGCTGGGTGATTAATTGGGCGCGATTTGCCGCGTCTTGGGGCAGTGCCGCGCCCACAGTCAGAGAGCGAATATTCACAGGGCTTGCGAAGAGACCGCGTATAGTAGATGCGCCGTCCGGTTTACCTCCCGTGACACTGCTTGTACTTACGACCGCTGCCGCAGAAGCAGGGGTCGTTGCGCCCAATCTTGGCCTTGTGACCCGGGCCGACGCCCGCGCCGACCGGGGCCGGCGTAGCAGCGCGCTGGCCTCCACCTGCCCTGGCCTGTGATTGGCTATGCCTGGGCTTGCCGTTGCCGCCGTTTTGTGCGCGCCCATTAGTTGGGGCTTGTGCCTCGCGCTGAGGCTGCGGGGGCGCGGGACGAGTAGCGGCGCGCGCTGCCTCGGCTTTGGCTCCCATCAGCAGGACGTTGAGCACCACAAGCTGGCGTATCTCGGCCTTGAGGTCGTCGAATAGCTCATACGCCTTCACTTTATACTGCACCAGAGGGTCTTTCTGGCCGTAAGCCTGCAAGCCGATAGAGTGGCGCAGCTGCTCCATAGTGGTAAGGTGGCGCGTCCAGAGATAGTCTATCACCCGCAGCATCAGGTCGGATTCCTGCCAGCGTACAAATGCGTCTTTCACGACCTCTCGCGCTTCGGGGTCCAACTGTCCCAGGGGCACATTCTCTACCTGCTCAAGGCCTTCAACACCCAGCCTTTCCTCGATCTGCGTGTAGACGGAGCGCGGCAAGCGGTTGTCCACCAGCGAAATAAGAGGCATCTGAAGGTTGGTCTCGATGAAAACGTCGCCCAGCGTCTTCTCCACTTCGTCGTAGAGAAGCTCCAACTGGTCCCTTATCTCTGCCACCACGCCATCAGTGGCAGCGCCGCCCATCATAGACGACCTGCTGTCCGCGCTCTCAGCTTCTACATAGCGGGCTGCCGATACAGGTGATAATGGGAAGTTGTTGTCTATAGTCTCTACCAGAGCGCGAGTAAGCAATTCCAGCTGCTCTTTGGGCGCATTCTCCTGGGGGATATTAGCGTGCCTTGTCTGCTCTTCAAGAAAGCTTTGCAGCTTCTCCAACAACGGCTGCTGGGCAGCAGCAAAGTTCTCTCTGACTATCTCTGAGAGGAACTCGCGCGCCGCATCGTAGTCCATCTCTTCCGCGCTTATCTTCTTCACGATGTCGGGCGGCAAGCTGAGCATCTGTGTTAGCTTGTCGTAGTCGAGAGTGCCTTCGCCCGCGATTTCGTAGTACTCGTCACCGACGTGGTAGAACTCCTGTAGCTTCTCATCCACGTTTTTGACCTGGGTTTCTCGGGTGCTTTCGTATGCTTCCTGGGCCAGCAGCTTTATCTCCTCGATAAAGCCTTCTGTGTCCCCTTCCTCCAGCACAGGCACTACACGCGCTGTCAAGATTGAGCGTAGCAACCGCCGAAGTATATCATCAGGGAACGTTTCTTTGAGGGCATCGAACATCTCGGCGTAGCCCGATGTAGCGCCCCGATCTCGCTTCTTTCGGGCATCGTCGCCCGCGGGGGCGGCGAACTCCTGCACCTTGTCGGCTATCATCTCGCCGATAATAGGGCGAGGATCGCCGTCTTTGATAACGAAGCGCCGCTCATTATATATAACGTCGCGGTGGGTGTTCACCACATCGTCGTACTCGACCAGATGCTTGCGCGTATCGAAGTTGTACCCTTCCATCTTGACCTGCGCCTGCTCTACACTGCGCGAGATCATCGAGTGCTCGATAGGCATAGTCTCGTCCCACAGGTTCTTGAAGAGGTTAGAGTTGACGATATTCTGGTTCACCCCGGAACGTCGCATGATTTCGTCTTCCACCGATACGAAGAAGCGAGACGAGCCGCTATCTCCCTGGCGTCCGGCGCGTCCGCGAAGCTGGTTATCAATGCGCCTGCTCTCGTGCCGCTCCGTGCCTATGATGTGCAGCCCGCCAAGCTCGTTCACCCCAAAGCCGAGGGTAATGTCGGTGCCACGACCTGCCATGTTGGTGGCGATAGTAACCGCTCCGCGCTGGCCTGCCTGTGCCACGATGCTGGCTTCGCGTTCGTGCTGCTTGGCATTGAGCACGGAATGTGGTACTCCCCTCTCTTCGAGCATCTTGCTAAGCTCTTCCGATTTCTCGATAGATACCGTGCCCACTAGCACCGGCCTCCCCTCTTTATGCATTTCGTCGATCTCGTCTACCACAGCGGCGAACTTCGCCGGTTCTGTGCGGTAGATGCGATCCGGATTATCGACGCGCACCATCGGGCGGTGCGTAGGCACGGGCATCACTTCCAGCTTGTAAATCTTGAAGAACTCCTCAGCTTCCGTAGCTGCCGTACCTGTCATACCCGCCAGCTTTGGATAAAGGCGGAAGTAATTCTGGATCGTGATGGTGGCGAAAGTCTGGCTCTCCGATTGCACTCTGATCCCTTCTTTGGCCTCGATTGCCTCGTGTAAACCTTCAGAGTAGCGGCGACCCTGCATCATGCGCCCTGTGAACTCATCTACGATCACCACCTCTACATCGAGCTTTGGGTTGAGACGCTCTGACGCGCTCACTACCTTGCCCTCCTGCCAGAGCACGTAGTCCTTGTCCCTGCGGAATAGAGCGTGAGCTTTGAGGGCGTTATCTACGCCATAAACAAGCTGGAAGTTGTCGGGGTGATAAAGGTTGTCAATGCGGAAGAACTGCTCGGCGCGGTTTATCCCTTCATCGGTCAGTGTGGCGCTGCGGCTCTTTTCGTCAACTGTGTAGTCGGTTTCGGGGCGCAATGTCTTGGCAAACTGGGCCGCTTTGATATGAACATCAGCCGAGCCTTCCGATGCGCCCGATATGATCAAAGGCGTGCGTGCTTCGTCGATCAGGATGTTATCCACTTCGTCAACGATGCAGAAGTTGTGCGGGCGCTGCACCATATCATCAGGGCTGTTAGCGATATTGTCACGCAGGTAATCAAAGCCGAACTCCGAGGTAGTGCCGTAGGTTATATCGGAGGCATACTCCGACTTGCGCTCCCAGGGGGCCATTCCCGAAAGGATCACACCTACAGAGAGGCCCAGCATCTTGTAAATAGCGCCCATCCAGTCGCTGTCGCGCTTGACAAGGTACTCGTTGACTGTACACAGGTGTGCGCCGCGTGCGGAAAGGGCGTTGAGGTAGAGAGGGGCGACCGCCACCAGTGTCTTGCCCTCGCCTGTCTTCATCTCTGCGATCTTTCCCTCAAAGAGGACGATGCCGCCGATGAACTGCACATCGTAAGGCCGTAAAGCCGTGGTGCGCCGGGACGCCTCCCAGATCACAGCAAAAGCCTCCGGGATAAGCTCTGTGAGGACGTTGTGCTCGTCTTTGCGCTGCTCTTTACGAAACTCCTCTTGCAGGGCCTTGAGGCGATCATACGCGCCGCGGTCCTCGGCACGCAAATCGTTCATCAACTCGGCGAAAGTCTGGTTCTCAAGAATATCGCGGCGCTGCATGAGGTCGGCTGCGGTATCAGGCTTGACCGCCACAGGCAAGTCCCAATTGCTATCTTGCTCTTCAACCTGAGCGACCAGCACCTCTTGCTCTTTATCAAGCTCCTCGAAGCGCTCCGCGTAAGGCGCAATCGCCTCTGCACCCACCACATCAGCTATTTTCCCCTGTATCTCCTGCCAGAAGGCGGTGCGGGCCTCTATAATACGCACTCTGAAGATTGAAGTGCGCGCCTGCAAGTGTTCTTCGCGTCCGGCGAACTTCTCAGCCAGGAGAATTATCTCCGCCGACTGAGGCTTTTCTCCAATCGCCGAAGCGGCCATGGCCAAAAGCTCGCCGGTGGCCTGCTCCTCCCAGTAAAGCTCATCAGCCAGGCTGTCTTTGCCCATAGGTTGCAGACCGGGAGTGGGCGGGCGCGAAGCGCCGAACCTGCGGACGCCCCCATCCTTGCTGCCATTTGCTACGCTCTGAGATGCATCTTCAACGCCTGAGGCCGCTTTCAGTTCCTGCGTCAGGAGCAATCCCTGGCGGGTGAAGTGCTTCAACAGGTCACGTTGAGCGAGTGCGCGCACAAGCTCCTGCGCTGCAACGTCCACTTCAGTGGTCGAGGGTGGTGTAAAACCCTCGTGCGATAGCTCGGCCAGCCTTTGCAGGCCCACAGCCCGGCGCAGCGCCAGCATAGTCTCATTCGTGCGGCTGAAGTAACCCGCCACCTCGCGGCCCAAAAAGGCGGCTGTAGCCTCAACCTGCTTCGACATCTCATCAGCAGAGGGAAGTTGAGGCGGCAACTTGGCTTTGGGCACAGCCTGCAAGATGGCTTCGCGCAAAGCGGGCTTCGTTTCGAGCATAAGCGCGAGTTGCTCGCTCAACTCCTCCACAAGGACGCTTATTTCTGCTTCTAATTCGCGCCGTTCAGCAGGCGGGCGCTGAACCTTCTCGCTGTTCATCATGGTAAGCTGCTTGGCATCGGCCAGCAGCACAGAGAGGTCGCGGCTCGTCTGCTCGCCTTCTTCAATCACTGCGCGCAAACCTTCAGCTTCAGCTGCCAGGCGACGGGTAGCGGCGGTTACACTCTCCACTTCAGAGGCGTAGATCGCCCGCCACTCTGCGACAGCGCCCCCTTTCTCCATCTCTCCAAAGGCTGCGGCACGTATGCCTGCGATATGCTCCCGCTCGGCCTCAAGGAGTTTAATGGCCTCCGCATTTGATGCATTTACGCTCTTGCGAAGCTGCCCTAACTCCTTGTCGGTATTATCGAACAATCCACTTAACCATTTAACCATCTTCTTTTCCTTTATAAATATAGACAACCGAAAGTTAAGGCTGCTAATCCTGCATCCCTAACCCCAATCCATTCCAATTAGCTTTTCACCTCAAAGTAGTTCGCTAACCCCAACGCCTTGATGCTCCCTTCGATGGCGCGGTGATATTGACCCGGGTTAATCACTACAGCAGGGGTGGGGTCTCCCTCTTTGGCGCGAAGCACCGGCGGGTTTGCGAGAGGCGAGCTGCTCAGTTCATTGTAGAGACGATCAGCAGCGGGCAAGGCGTCACCGGCGTTGGTAAGCTCACCCATCAGCAGCGCGTTCTGATAGCCAGCGTACGCATCGGGGTTGAGCAAGCGCACGTTGGCAAGCTGCACAGCCAGGTACGTGCGCCTTGTATCTTCTTTTTCGCGGTCGAGTATCTGCGCGGTCAGGGTAGATAAACGCTCTATTACCGTTGCAATAAAGGCCTCGGCGTTGCCTGTCGCCTGTAATACGGTCACCAGCCTCGTAAGGTTGCGCTGAGAGAGATAGCGGTTGAACATGCTCTCCGAGCCGACGAGCATCTGCGCCAGGTTGAGGCCCCAGCGGCTCTGTGCGCTGTGCAACAAGGGATTTAGCTGCTCAAGCCGAGCCGTTACCCATACATGGTCGGTGACAGTGGTCAAATACGCAAGCAAGGGGAGCATGCCTTCTTTCTCTCGTGCGCCTGAGCGCACCGAAAGCTGAGGCGCGCGCTGCCCCAGGTGAGCTTCAAAATGCAGCAGCTTGTGCAGGATTATGCCCACCAGCGGAGCCGAACCGTCGCTCCCAGCCGCTCCCAGTAGCGGATTGTACTCCACAGTGACCCCACGTGCCCCCGCTTTGAGGTCAACCAGCGTTTCTCGCGAGGGGCGTAGATAGACATTTTGCCCCCATGCCCCGGCCATGGTGAGCATGAGCCTGTTGAACTCGTCGTGCACCTGGGGAGGCAGCGCCTTGTGCTCGGCGCCAACCCTCGAAAGGAGGAAGCGCAGGGTATCTACGCTGATCCTGCAATAGCGACAGAGCTCAGTCTGGTGGCGCGTGCTGTCCAAAGTGATCCAGCCTGGACACTGTGGAGTGGGGCACTTCACCACGCGAGGCGTCTGCAACTGCAAAGGCGCCACTTCTTTTGTGGGCATAAATTATATACTCCGGGCGAAAAGTGTAGGGCGCAGCCATAGTTGGCTACACTATCTATTTTACCGTAAATAAGAGCTCTCCCGCCACCATCCGATCTGCCAACGCTTCACAGGCAGCAACCGCCGCAATATCTCTTCGCTGGATTACCAGCAAAGAGAAAGAGTTGGCCCCCGACTTGCTCTATACTCCACCCACACGCGGCTACGGCACGCATCAACACCTGTACAATTAATACACAAGGGGGCGCACGTGTATGTAGAAACGAAACATTGTTCGGGTTAGCCACACCGTCTACCACACACAGAGCTGCAAAAGCAGACGCTGCGGAGAACGGCGGCTGCCGCTCCGGTAAGGCTAACAGACACTTGAAAGACCAAATTGACCGGCAATAGAACGGCAATAGAGCCAAGGAGAAGGAAAATGCACAATGACAGCAAGCCAGACAATGGCCGCAATCTGATTATGATCACACTGGGGATAGCATTAAGTGTGACCTTTGCTTTGAGCCTATCGCTCACCAGCCTCGGCACAAAGAGCGCGGCTGCGCAAGCCGGGACCCCAAGCCCTGATATAACAGTCACCACAGTGGCAACGGATACCGTAGTTACAACAGCCACTGTAGAAGCGACAGTCACCACAGGCATCACCGCCACTGTAGAAGCGACAGTTACTGCCGAGACCACCGCTACATCAGAAACAACGGTTACGGCGGGCACCACCGAAACAGCAGGCACCACTGCTACAGCAGAAAGCACGGTCGCTCCGACCTCAACAGTGGCTGGTGTTATGGAAACCCCAACAACTGAAACAATGCCAACTACAGTTGTGATACCGACCGATACCGCTGTCAGCACGACAGGTGGGGCCGCGAGTGGCACGGCATCGCCGAATGGTCTCCCACAAACAGGAGCAGGAGACAACACAGTTGCCTATCTCCTGTTGGCGACGTTGATAGCCCTGTCGGTAGTAGCTCTCGGCGCGAAGCTCAGCAGAACGCACAGCTAACAGCCACTCCGTACAACAATTAACGTGTTAGCAAGAGCGTTAGGTTAGATCAAAACAAAGGAATAGCTCTGCACTGTGCAGAGCTATTCCTTTGTTTTCGAGAATAGAAACCAGGCCCCGCGTAGAGAGATGCTACACGCCTTTGGAGAAGTGCCTGAGCGCCCTCGCGAAAGCTCGCGGTTTCACTCGCTCTCTGGAGAGCAAACGTTTGCGAGCAGGCAGCACCCTCGGCCATGTAAGCACGCCTGCGATTATCCCGCGCAGGCGAGCACGGGCGGCAGGCTCGCGGATGTGGCGTAGCGCCTCCCAGACTATGTGTATCTGCGCGGCGACCATAAAAGGCAGATTGCGTAGAATTACCTGCCCCGGCAGGTCTTTGGCTATCAAGTATATAAAGTTGCGCCCCACGTAGTAGGAGGAGAGAGTTCCCCCGCCTGTGGCGCTCAGGTGGTGGCGCACCCTGGCTGTGGGCACATATACTGTGCGGTGCCCGCGCAGGCGAGCACGTAAATTCAAGTCCACATCTTCGCAATACATCCATAGCTGCGGGTCGAAGACCTCCCCTGGCGGCTCAGTTCCGCCGGTACTAGCCAGGTCTGCAAGAACCGAGCGCCTGTATGCTGCCGCCGCCGCGCACGGCCCAAAAACCTCTTCAACGTGCTCGTACTGCCCCCTATCGCGCTGCCAGACGCCGCGACTCCCAGGAATGCCGTTAGGAGCGTAAAAATCACCCGCCGAATGAAAAGTGCCGGGCTTGTCGTAAAGCAACAGCTTGCTTGCCGCTATCCCTGCCCAGCAGTACTTATCCAGGGCGCTGACAAGCTCATGTAGCCAATCCGCTTCGGGCACCGCATCGTTATTGAGGAAGGCCACGATTTCACCGTGTGCCTCCGCCAGGCCCGCGTTTGCGGCAGCCACAAAGCCGTGCCCGCGCCTACCAGGTAGCTCAACCACCTTGAGCACCTCGGGATAGCCCAGGAGCAAATCATGAGTGCCATCCGTGGAAGCATCATCTACCACGATAGTCTCAAAGTTGCGGTAGCTCTGCCGCCACAACGCTTCGAGGCACTCAGGCAGCAACTGAACGCCATTATGGGTCGGTATGATAACTGACGCCCTGGGAAGTTTTTTGGCGCTGGCTTGGGAGCTAGAAGTCTCCGATTGGGTGACAAGCAGAGCTTCATAGGCAGAAGTGGACAACTCTATCGCCTCAAAGGTCACAGTTGCGTCGAGGAGATGTGTTCTGCCAGGGCATCCCGCCAGGGGCGCAGGGTAATCCCCGCTTGCGCGCCAACAAAGTTGCCCAGGGTAGAGTATGGCGGCGTCGGAGCAGGGCGCACGTAATCGGCGAGAGCAGTGGGGTGCAGAGGGATATGCTCGCGGCCTGTGAGCCGCATAATCTCGCGGGCATATTCCAGGCGCGAGCACTCTCCTTCGTTCACCAGGTGATACCAGCCGTACAAGCCGGTTTGCCCCAGCTTCAGCAGAGCCGCCGCGAAATCCTCCGCGTAGGTGGGCGTGGCAATTTCATCGGCCACCACCCCAAGCGCGCCTCGCTCATCGGCGGCACGCACGATTTTATGCACAAAGCTGTCGCCCTCACGTCCGTAGAGCCACGACACATGCGCTATATAGAAACGGTGCATCAGGTGTTCGACATACCTCTCACCCGCCCATTTGGAAGCTGCGTAGACCCCCTGTGGGTTGGCGAGATCAAACTCCTTGTAGGGTCTACTGCTACTGCCATCGAAGACCATGTTGGTGCTGACATAGATGAGTGGAGCATTCACCTGCACACACGCCAGCGCCAGATTGCGGGTGCCCAGGGCGTTCACAGCAAATGCCTCATCCGGCTCAGCCTCAGCGCCATCCACGTTAGTGTAAGCGGCGGAATGTATCACAAGATCAGGAGTGAAGCCTCCCAGAGCTGACAGCATGGCTGCCGGATTTCTGATGTCATGATCGGGGCGATTGAGGTGAAGCACGATGTGTCCCGCTGTGCTGCACAAGCGGGTGAGTGCCGTGCCGAGGGTGCCTCTGGTGCCTGTTACTGCTATACGCATTCCTCTCTACACTCCCGACCAGATAGCTACCAGCAGCGCCACTCCCGCCACAGGCAATCCTGTAGCCCAAAGAAGGCTGGCGGCA
Source organism: Chloroflexota bacterium (assembly GCA_027317125.1). Taxonomy (GTDB): domain Bacteria; phylum Chloroflexota; class Chloroflexia; order QHBQ01; family JADMIH01; genus JADMIH01. Next base: position 16,573 of record DAHVFG010000042.1, read on the forward strand.
TCTTTGGCTCTACGGGCAGGCACCCATCGCTCTGAAATAGCGCGAAAGGTTACATAAGCCAGGAGCGCCCCTCCCAGGCTCACAAATATAGCCCAGCCGAGCTCGCCTGCGGCAGGCAATACTAGAACCGACCAGAGAAGGGCAAGCGCGGCTCTCTGCAACAACCTGCCAACATAGCTCGTTGCGCTCTCGTGCGGCGACTCGCCAACCCACCAGGGCAACGACACCAGCAGCGCCGCTCCAGCCAGCAGCCTGACGAGGAACTGCGCTGCTGTTTCGGGCGCTGTCGAAAGTGAAGCTATTTGCAGCGATCTGACGCCCGCCGCCTCACTGAGCGCGGCAACAGCCGCCAGAGTTGGCATCAGGCCCGTAAGCAGCCGGCCCAAAGCCTGCTCACCGGGCAAACTCTGTGCGCTTCCATCGCGCAGCCGCAAGTAAGCTGAGGTGAGGGGCTGAACCGCCAGCAGCACAAGAACCAGCAGCAGATTGCCAACGGAAGCAATGCGGGCCAATGGACTGCCGGGTAGCGGGATTAGCGCGAGCGCCAGGAGAGGCCCTATCACAGATGCCAACGCAAGCAGATCCGATGAAGAGCGGTCCTGCGCCCTTTGCTCGTAGGGCTGCCATGAAAATGCGCTTTGCCTGCGCGCCAGCTTGCGCAGGGTATAGAGGGGTTGCAGCAAGTCATGTGGCCGCGCTTGCAGGCGTTGAAGCCGAGGTACAAGGAGTGGGCGCAGCGCTCCCCAGGCATATTCGCCCACGGCAGCAAGCATCAATCCCAGCAGAAGCCCCGGATAGAGCAGCAAGTTGATTGCCCATGCCACTAAAGTCTGTAGAACATCGCCTTGCAACACACTCTTTCCTTACTGTTGAATATGTCCCGCTGCGCTTCGCCATGAAACGGCGCGGCAACAGAGGCAGTGTATCACAAGCATCATTAGCAGGGCAAGAATAGACAGCACGATGAAAGCAAAGAGCGCTGCTGAGGCAGCAGAAAGTAATTGCCTCATAAGGCGGCAGCCATGTTGCTAACTCTCCAGCCTGCGGGCATCCAGCCAGCCGAGTTCTGCATCATAAAGGATGTGTGCGGCCAGCTTTTCAGCGGTGGCGAGGCCGAATCCGAGGCCATGACCTGTGAAGCCCGCCGCGAAGTAGAGATTGGGCATCTCTGGCAGCGAGCCTGCAAGAGGTATGCCGTCCACGCTGAATCCCATCGTGCCTGACCAGCGATGAGTGATGCATGCGCCTGCGGCTTCGGGGAAGTAGCGAGCTATAAAGCTCTCCAGGCCGCCCTGCACCCCCGCGGTAGTGCGGTCTTCATAGCCTATCTCCGCCTCGCGGAAGTGGTGCCGCCACCCGCCCACGAGCAGCCTGCCGTCGGCAAGCTGCCTGAAGTACTCATATCCATAATCGGCGTAGCACATCTGCGTCATAAGCTGGCGGCCGAGTGGCTCTGTGCAGAGTATCTGCCCTCGCGTGGGTAGCACTTTATCCTCAAAATAACTATTCAACAGAGGGGAATAGGCGTTCGTACAAAGAGCAGCCGCACGACACAGAACAGTGGCCTTGCGCGACTTGATCAGCAGCCCGCCCACCGGTAGCGGCTCTATCGAAAAGACCTCGGATTGTTCGTAGAGTACCGCGCCGGACGAAGCTGCAAGCGCCTGGACGAACTTCACAGGGTGGATGCCAGCATCACCTGGCTGCGTAATAGCGCCCGCAAAGCCGCGCTTTAGCGGGTCTTTGTGTGTGAACCTGGCCTCTATACCGTCGTCTTGCATCGCCTCGGCTGCACGCTCCAGGTCTTCGGCTTCTGTATCGTTGAGAGCGAGGAGGAGCGAGCCGTGCTGCTCCCAGGGGGTGCCGAACTCCTGGGAAAGGCCCATAGCGATATCGCGATTATGGCGCGTTAGCTCCCACATCTCACGGGCCAGCTCGCGGCCATAGAGTTGCAGCGCTTCATGGTAATAATGAGCAGTGCCGGTGAGCACCATACCCGCGTTGCGTCCTGAAGCCCCCGCAGCTATGTGTCGCGCCTCCAAGACGCAGACGCGCGCTCTCTGCCCGCCAAGCAACCGGGCCAGATAAAGGCCCACAATGCCTGCGCCCACGACGCACACATCGCACTCGATTGTGTGCTCCGCGCTTGCATCCTGCCAGTATGAAACGGTCATAAGCGTCTCTCAACAGATGATCAAGCAATTGCTTGTGTCGCTCTTCATTATCTCACATCATTCCAGTGTTGGACAACAGAAGGCTGACGGATAACTGTTCAGAGTTGAGGTGGAGCAATCTTCTTGGGGTATATACGCGGGTGTTGCGCCCTCACCCCATGCCCCTTCATGGTGAGTGCCAGGGGACACCCCTGCACCCCTATTCTGAACGTTTGCGCGGGCGCGAAGAGACCACAGTCTCGCGAGGGCAGCAGGTTACTTTAGCGGTTATCCGAGCTATAGAGGAGAGTGGACTGCCTGGTCGCTACGTTCAGCTCCTGGATCAGGAAGGCTGACTGGCCGTCGTACCGGGAGGTAATGCTCACTGCGCTAGCGGGGATTGTCTCACGATAAATGAGGCTCTTGCCGTCGGGTGACCATTGCAGGTCTGCTATGCCATGTAAGCCTTCCGGCATGGGCATAGTCTGTATGTTGGAGAGGACTCCACCCACCACATCGGCCACCCACAGGCCGGCCAACTGATCGGCTCTTTGGTTGTAGTCTATATAGTAACCTGTTATCGCCAGCTTACCACTGTTGGAGTAGGCGAGATGTACTATCTCACTCTTGGCGGGGTCTTTCATGCGCAAGGCATCGAAGCCGACTGCTGGGCCATTTAACAAAGTGAGAGCAGAATAGAGAGCGCCACCAGGATAGAAGCTGGCGCTAAAGGCGTTGCCGCAGGTGAAAAGTAGATTGTTTGTGTAACCGCCTGTGGTTGAAAGGCTACCCGCCCAGGTATACGACTTTATAGCCTGATTGTTTACAGAAAAAGCTCCCTGTGCATCTGCCGGTGGCTGCACAGCGCTGGCGTGCGACACCATGACATGCAAATCACTGCCGTCAGGCCGGACCGCATATATGTCAGTGTTGTTGCTGCCGCCAACCGATGTGCTGTCTTTGCCTGCTGAGGCTATGAAGGTGATGAACTGGCGATCTGGAGAAACGGCAAGACTCTTCACCCCGCTCATTCCGGCAAGGCTTACGATGGACTGCGCGCTAGCTGGGATTGGATTGTCGCTCGTCATCGAGCCTGTATCGAGGCGGTAGATGCCGAAACCCGACTCGCCCTTGGCGATAGCCAGCAGTGTGCGGTCGCTGTACCAGGCGACCTCTTGTACTTCGTCAGCCGACCACAGGAGTCTTGCGCCGGATGGCTGGTCGGATATCCTGGCTAGATATATGTCGCTAGCCCACAGTGCGCTATCGTTTGCGCCGCCTGTAGGGGTGGCTGTGGAGGCGAAAGCAACCGTGCCCAGGTCTGGAGAGAGGGCAAAGGAGCGCACTCCGTAACCGCGGGTTATAAGCTCAGGCTGGGGGCTTGCGCCCGATATGTTGACAGAAGCGAGATTGGCACCATTGAGGAAAAGAAAGCGACCGTAGGCTGAAGAGTTATTCAGGGTGGCAGGCCCAAAGAGCATTTTACCGCTCATCCGGGAGAAAATGCCTTCGGCGCTCTCCCAACGGGACTTGAAATTGCCCGACCTGGTTTCAGCGCTCACTGCGAGGCGCAGCGTATAAACATAATCAGGGTCGAAGCCATACAACTCATCGTAAACATAGCGGACGTCGGCTGAACTACGGCGGAGCCAGGTCGCTTCTCCCTGGAAGCCGGGTTCAATGTCGCTTGCGCTTTTGAAGGCAATTGATTTAGCGCTCATGACAGTCAAACGCTGGCTATTTGGCGCGACCGACAACTCTATCCAGTAAGGAGCGTTCTGACTGCCGCCGGGGGTCCAGGGGTAGAAGTAGCGCGTCTGGCCCTGCGCATAGCTCCACCAATTAGGCGGGTACGATGCTGAGTATCCATAGGTGGCGTCGCGCAAAAGGTGCCAATCGGAAAACTTTACGGCGCCATTATTTTCCATAACAGGCGTAGGCTGCGACAAATCAACGCCTCTGTCAGGGCCGCTACGCACAACGGCGCTTGCCGAAGCCTCCACAGCTGGGCTTGCCAGGCCTGCTATTCTGGATACGCTCGTCTCGACGGCTGGTATGTTGCTCCCTGTGGAGCTATTGCTCACTACCTGGGGTGGAAGGGTGGGCACAAAGATGGGAAGCGCTTGTACATCGGCAGGTTGCTTGTTCTGAGTGTCAGATGGGGGCTTTACGCCTATAGTGACAAGCCACAGGAACGAGAATAAGGCCACTGTGGCGGCAGCGAAAGGGGTTGCGGTCTTCACCAATGTGCCTGGAAGAGAGAACTTCTTGCCTGCTGTTGCGCGCCCTGATAGAGGATCAGGCAGCCGCCAGCTACTTTCGGCGGGCTGCCGATGAGCGGCTCGATGCTCTTCTTCTTTTTGCCTGGCGATAGCGCGGTACAACCCTGCTCGCACCTGAGGCTCGGCGGGCCTGATCGGAGCTTCGGAGAATATAGCCGCGACTTCCATATATTCGGTCAGCTTGCAAGCACAAGCTGTGCAACCGGCAACGTGCTGGTCAACAATAGCACGCTCGCCTGCGCTGACCTCGCCGTCCGCGTATTTCGATACGAGTAGTTGAAGCGCTTCGCAGCTATTTCGCTGCATAATTTTACCTCGAACTCCTATGACTACGAACCGGGGGCCGGAGGCAACCTGAACGGCTTATCGCCGGCCCGGTCTCATTCAACAGGGTTGGCCTTCTTGTACGCCTCTACGAACTTTTCGCGCCCCCTGTATATCCTGACTGCCACAAGGTTGACAGATACACCGAGCGTCTCCGCGATCTCTTTGTACGACAAGCCCTGGTACATATTGAGCACCAAACAGGTACGCTGGTCGGCAGGCACCTGGGCGAGCGCACTCTGGATAGCATCATTGTCGGCCTGGCGCGGAGCCGGGTCGGAGTGCGGCGCGGTAGGTTCCATCTCTGCCTTGAACGGCACCCAGGTGATGCGCTTGCGCCTCCTCAGTGAGTCAAGAGCGGTATTGGTGGCGATGCGGTAGAGCCAGGGAGAGATCTGCAGGCTCTCATCGGTGCGCGGCAAGGCATTGTAAGCTTTGAGGAATGTATCCTGGGAGAGGTCGTTGGCGGCTTCCCAATCACCAACCAGGCGATAGATGTAGTTGACCATAGGAGTTTGGAAGCGCTCGAAAAGCGCGCTGAAGGCTGCTTCGGAGCCGAGCCTTGCTTCCCGAGTAATAGCCGCAAGCTCATCTTCCGGCTGGGTGATCTGGGCGATCTCGACGGATTGGGCGGGCTGAGAGAATTGAGGCCGGGCCTTGATGCTTTTACCGGCCCAGGCTGCTGCACCTAACGGGATGCTGGTCACCCTATTTTTCCTCTCACCGCCCAAAATAGCTCCAATCCGGGCGGTAGGTCTATTATGCCGTCGCTATCGCTGTCACTGCTATATAGACGCCCGGCGGTACCTAATTCTTACACCCGGTACTAATATAAGTTACCCGAATTACCGCTCGCTGTCAAAGGAGATGAGCATTATGAAGGTTCAGAATATAGGGGAGAGGGGACACCCCTCACCCACCCTCACCCCATGCCCCTCTCCCACAAGGGGAGAGGGGGCTTTAGTCATGCTGAGTGCACAGGGGATACAGTTG
>DAHVFG010000043.1:0-22303 GCA_027317125.1 Chloroflexota bacterium
TCCCAGGTCGGAATCGCCGGGGCGCGCATCGAGGGTCATGGCGTATCCAAGACATACGTGACCAAAGAAGGCGAGTTCCAGGCGCTCACACCTATAGACTTTGCGATCGAAGCGGGAGAATTCGTCACTATTATCGGACCGAGCGGCTGCGGAAAGAGCACACTCATGCTGATGGCTGCCGGACTACTACCCGTAACCTCTGGCAGCATCGTGGTAAACGGCAAGGTCCTGACACAGCCCTTGACCGACATCGGCGTAGCGTTTCAGGACCACCTGTTGCTGGACTTTCGCACAGCCGAAGCCAATATCCTTTTACAGGCCCAGGTTCGAGGCATGCCGATGCAGGCCGCGCGTGAGGAAACTCGGAGGCTGCTCAAGCAGCTCGGACTCGATAAAGCGAGCAATCGCTATCCGCGGCAGCTTTCCGGCGGTATGCGCCAGCGCGTGTCACTGGCCCGCGCGCTGATCCACGACCCAAGCGTACTGATGATGGACGAGCCATTCGGTGCGCTCGACACTATCACTCGTACGCAGATGCGCCATGACCTGGAACTGCTCTGGATGGAAAAGCGCAAGACTGTGCTCTTTATCACGCACAGCGTCGAAGAGGCGATCGGCCTCTCGGACCGGGTGCTGGTCATGTCACCGAGTCCCGGCAGGATAGTGGAGGAGATACGTATCGAGCTACCCCGCCCCCGACCTATCGAGCTAGGCATCGAACAGAGCTTCGTAGGCTATGCCGACCGCGTATACGAGATCTTCCGCGAGCTTGGCGTGCTGATGTTTTGATGAAAGGTCCTCACTGATGCGCGTGCTGATCACCGGGGCCGCAGGCTTTCTCGGGTCGCACCTGGCTCGTCGCCTCCTCGCCCTCAATCACTCGGTCCTAGCCTACGATCAGGTCCCGGTTCTACTCGACAGCGAAGGCACCGGCGATGCCCCCGACCAAGAAGCAGCAAGAGCCGGAGCGGGCTTCACCGCCATACAAGGCTCTGTCACCGATCAGGATGGGCTGGCAGAGGTGCTGAAGACGCACCGCATAGACGCTATCGTGCATCTAGCAACGTTGCTGACCGACGCCTGCGCTGCCGATCCGGTAGCGGGGGTGACGGTGAACAGCGTCGGCACGGCTGCGGTCTTTGAGGCGGCCTGGAGAGCGGGCGTACGCAGGGTCGTCTTCGGTTCGTCGGTGGCGGGGATCGGGCAAGCCGCGGGGCCCGCACCTGGGGACAGAGTGGCCTTCAGCCCTACCAGCGTGTATGGCGCTACGAAAGCCTTTGGAGAGTTACTCGCAGGCGCACTTCGTGTCCAGCGGCCAGAGCAAGAGCTAATCGGGCTACGCTTCGGGTGGATTTACGGACCTGGCCGAGTACGCGGTTGGAACGCTCTTCACAGGGTAATAGAGTTGTTTGCGCTGGAGAGTGCAGAGGTCCCATATCCTGACTACGACCGGCCCAACGACTGGACCTATGTGGACGATGCGGTCGCGGCGGTAGTGCTATGCCTCCACTCGCCGCGTCCCAGCGTGCCCGCTTACAACGTCCCTGGCGCACATCGCCGCGTGCAGGAGGCAGTAGCTTACCTCCAGCGGCTCTCTCCCACCTCCCTGCCCGTACCCTACCAGGCGCAGTTGCCCCTGGACGCCTGGGACTTCCGCCTCGACCATATAGCGCAAGAGGCGGGCTACCAGCCCAGGGTCGGCCTCGAGGAGGGGCTGGATCGAACAGTGGCGGCGATCCGCCGCGAGCATGGGCTACCGCCGCTAGGCAGCTAGTATAAGCCACGAATACAGGGGGGAGAGAACAAGATGGACGCACATCAGATACGTGTCGGACTGGTGGGGGCCGGAAACATAGCGCAGGTGGCCGAACTGCCTGCCCTTGCCGCAGAGCCTGGGGTAAGGATCGCGGGCGTGGTGACCCAGGTTCCCGACAACGCCTACCGCAATATGGAGCGCTGGCCGATAGAACAAGTCTATAGCTCCTCGGAGGAGATGATCGGGGAGGCTCGCCTCGATGCCCTCTTTGTCCTTACACCCAAATACAACCACACCCGCTTTGTCGAGCTAGGACTGTCTTCCGGCCTCGACGTTTTTTGTGAGAAGCCCCTATCCACCTCCCTCGAGGAGGCGCGACACGTCGCCGATCTCGCCGACCAGACGGGGCGATTGCTCATGGTCGCCTTTAACCGCCGTTATGCGGAAGTGTATAAGACCGCTCGCCGGCACTTTGGCGAGGGCCACCCGCAGTTTTGCGTCGCTCAGAAGAACCGCACCGGCTCCGAGTACCGGGCGACGCTTGAGAACGCAATCCACATGATAGACTTGCTGAGGTGGTTCTGTGGCGAAGCAGAGCAGGTAACAGCGCACACCATTGCGCCTGACCCCTACCAGGAGGACGGCACGATGGCGCTGATTCGCTTCAACACCGGCGCAATCGGCACGCTGGTTGCTGCCCGCACCGCCGGCGAGTGGGACGAGAGGCTGGATGCCTACGGCGGCGCTACCAGCGTGCGTGTCACCGCGCCTGACACGGTAGCTACCAGCGCCGGTGGTGAAACGCGAATCGTGGAGATGAGGCCGCGGGCTTTCGGGTGGGCGCAGGCTACTACTACCATGGGTTTCGCCCCTGAAGTACATCACTTCATCGAATGTGTTCGCGAGCGCAGGCAGCCCCTGACCGACGGTCGCGAGGCGGTTCGCACTCAGGAACTGGTCGAGGAGATATTGCGGCAAGCGGGCCTGCCCCTGGAAGACCACCCCGACGTGCGGCGGTAGGGGACCTATTAGCCCCTGTTATCTCCTATTAACCATTATTCGATTCTTTTGTATTGGAGTAAATGCTATGACACAGCTCAAAGTTGGTATCTACTTGCCGAGTTTTGCATACCCGGAGGACGGTATTAACCATGCAGAGCGGCTGCGCACCTGGATTGTGCGCGCAGAGGAACTGGGCTTTGAGTCGCTCTGGGTCACCGACCATATGCTGCCCGCCCGGGAAATGTACGCGCGCCCCTGGCTCGAACCGCTGGCGACACTGGCCTTTGCCGCGGCGCTCACCCATCGTGTGCTTCTGGGACCGGGCGTCCTGCTCTTACCGCTAAGGCAACCAGTTGTACTCGCCAAGGAACTCGCCAGCATACAAGCCCTTGCACGCGGGCGTTTCATACTGGGGGCAGGCACAGGCTGGTCTCCCGCCGAGTTTGCGGCAGTGGGTGCAAAACGTAGCGAGCGGGGCCGCCGAACAGACGAAACGCTAGAGATAGTACGCCGCCTGCTACGAGGCCAAAAGGTAACTTATCGAGGCTCGTTCGTGTCATTGGAAGACCTCGAGATCGAACCCTCCCCTATCGAGATGCCTGTGTGGATCGGAGGCGGGAGTCAGGCTGCTGATGAGCACTCGGTTGAAAAGCCAGTAATGCACCCGCAAGTGGCCCGCCGTATCGCCAGTGCGGATGGCTGGTTCAGCAGGCCATCCGCACCACCTGAGGAGATAGCCAGCGATTGGCTCCAACTGCAACCGTACCTGGCAGAAGCGGGCCGCTCACCGGACGACCTGGTCATCGGGCACGGACAATGGCTGCATCTGACGGAGGAGGACAACCACGGTCGTGCCGTACACATTCAGCACGAGATAGCAACGCAGATTGTCAGCTCGCACCGACCACCTGAGCTACTGGAGCGCTACTATCTATTCGGCACCCTCGATGAGGTGGTGGAGTCATGCCGCATACGAGCAGAGATCGGCGTGGAGCACCTAATCATACACCCATACACCGACGATCCTGCCCAATTGGAACTGTGGGGCAGCGCCCTATTGCCTCGCCTCAAAGCCATCGAGGTTAAAAAGCCTGCGGTGTCAGTCGGCCAACGGCAGTGAGTACGAAGATCTCGACGGCAGGTAGCTCTTCCAGGGGCAGCGCAAGTCCTACGGCCGCCAAACGAGTATCCGGAGCCCGAAGAAGGGGGCACCATAAACGACAGCCGGACCGCTTACATGCTTGGGGAGCGCGCCTAAGTAGCTTGACCAGGTACAGGTGCTGGTTAGGCGTCCACAGGTGCCCTTGCCTCTCCTAATTGTGTCACTTGTTTAGGCGCGATCCCTTAGTCCTGCCGACGGTGTGGGACCAGAACCTGCTGGCCGAGTGGCACATTCGGTATCGCGGCGACGGAATAGTGATCTACCGGTCAGTCGAAAAGAACGCGGCCTGCATCTACTTCCAGTTGAAAAGCTGTTCGTCACCTGAAGTGGCGGCTATGATCCAAGGGCTGCTACGCCATGGCACCATAACGGGAGGCAGGGCGCAACTTTGTCTACACACCCTGGCAACATCTCTGACGTGCTTGACCACGGCACAGGAAATAATTCACCGTGCAGAGCTGTGCATAGCGGTATCGCTGTCAAACTTTCAGCGTGGCTGGGGTTGATCGCTCCACCTTAGCTATGGCGGCGGAGGCGACAATGGGCAGGCTAACTGTGAAGCAAGATCCCTGGTCCACCTGGCTCGATACTTCGATGGTCCCACCGTGCGCCTCGGCTACCCACCGGCAGATGGCAAGACCCAACCCGAATCCCGCGCCCGCAATATCTCGGTTGCGGGATTTGTCTGCCCCATAGAAGCGGTCGAATATACAGGGTAGGTGATCCGCGGGGATTCCCACGCCGCTGTCTTGCACACTGAGCGCCGAAGGCGAATGGCTTAATGATGTAATCATCGGCACCCGCGTCCAACCCTTCGATCCGCTCGTCGAGAGAACCGAGGGCGGTTATGGCTATGATAGGCGTTCGCACCTTACAGCGGCGCAGCGCACGCGGCAAGCCTATAGCAAGCACTAAGACACGCTATAGGCTAAAATGATAGAGTGCGGAGCCCTAGCCAGGCGGCGAAGAGTTGTGATTGGACCGCCGTAACAGGCCAACTTAGACAATGGAAAAACATCGTAAAATGATGATTATACGACGTTTGTCAGTAGAAAGTGGAGCACCACCAGAGAGGTAAGCGTTCAGATTAGGAGTAGAGGGATTTCCACTGTAAAATATGAGGCATGAGGCAAGCAGAAGAAATAGAGGCGCTACGAGAGGAGAATCAGCAGTTGTGTACAGATTTCTACTGCGGGTACAACGGCTATGAGGGAGAGCATCAACGCTGTTGGACCCACCTGCTGAGAGACTTGCATGCGCTCAAGGAGGAACACTCCTCAAACGAAGAGGTGTTGGCATGGGCAAAGGGGAACTCACATGCCGGGGCAAAATCCTAAGAAAACAATCAAAGGCCGGAGTGCGATTAGACAAAAGGGACCTGTCCAGCAACAGCGAACTGATGCAGTATCTTGGCTCATCGAGTGTGAGTATTTGGAGGGCATCAAGTCAATCGCCTTGGCTGAGCTACACAGGAGATTCGGAGGCCGTATTAATGTGGTGCAGGACGATGCAACAGAAATAGTCTCTAAGTTCTCGGGAAAGCTTAGCGAGCTGCTCCAGCTACGCACCGTAGTGGCTGTCTATCTTGTTGAGCGTTATCCTATTTCAAGACCAAAGGCCTTATTGGGCGATCAGAATTTCCGATCACTGTTAAGACAGATAAAGACAGTTACTGACTTATTCCCCCCCGGAACGTTCTCTACTATGAAGGTAACTGCTGCAGGTGCCGACTCAACGGTGTTTAGGAGGATCAAGAGCGAACTCTCGAGTCATACAGGGCTTTTGCTTGATGAAGATGCAGACCTTCTGGTCAGGGTCAAACCCTGGTTAGCAAGTTCGTACGAGTGGGGTGTGTCTCTTCGCATCTCGCCGCGTCCTTTATCTACAAGGCCCTGGCGCGTGCGAAATATGCCGGGCGCTCTTAATGCAACGTTGGCTGCCGCTATGGTTGAGATGACCGAGCCCGATCGGAGCGACGAGTTCATCAACTTAATGTGCGGTTCAGGGACTCTCCTTGTTGAGCGGCTAGAGAGAAGCGATGTGAAGCTCGCGGTAGGATGCGATTTAGATCCAGTTGCCATCGAAGCGGCGAAGGAGAACTTGCGAGCCAGCAAGTTCCATAACAGAGTAGGGTTGATACAAGCTGATGCAACGCACCTCGAATATGAGGATGACAGCTTCAATGTCATTTGTTGTGATTTACCCTACGGTCAACTAGTGGGCTCACACGAAGCAAACAAGGAACTTTATCGAGCGACATTGGCTGAGGTAACCAGAATAGCCAAACCTGGAGCCCGACTGGTACTGCTGACACATGAGATTCGGTTGCTAGACAATATTATAGGAGACTATTCCGACTCGTGGGTTCTGAAGGATGTGGTCAAGGTATTTCAAGGTGGCTTGCATCCACGTATCTACAGTCTGCACCGATTGGATGACAGATCAACTTAGGAGGCCCGCCTAAATAAGCTGACCAGAAAGCGATGAGGATTGAGGTAGAATGGTGTAGTTAGTTCCATTCTGTGCGTCAAGGTATTGGCAGATGAAAATGTGGGAAGATGGTGCAATTACACTATGGCCACCTTCCTTCTATAAAGAGTTCTACCATGACCATTTATCCGAGGGAGTTCCTGAAGTTGTACATGACTTTGAACGTATTTATTCGCTTCTGAGCGCTGAATACGAGCCTAACTGATCGACCAGAACAACTCACAGAGCTAATAGAGCAGCAAGGAGGCACAACCACCCGATACCTGAGCTTCACTTACAACAGCAGAGGAGGCCGCACACAGCTATACAACAAGCTGAGTGGCGTAACCACCACATACAGGTATGATGCAGCAGAGAGGCTCACGTCATCAGGAGCAGCAGCAAACCCGACCAACTACCGCTACAATGGTGATGGAGTAAGGCTGAGCAAGAGCACAGGTCTGAGCAGCAACAGCTATGTGTGGGACGCAGGGCAAGACTTACTACAGGAAGGGGGCAGCAGCACATCATACATCTATGGTCCAGGAGGCATGCTGGTAGAGGCGATACAAGGCTCAACGCCTTACTACTACCATGCAGACCAACTGGGTAGTGTAAGGGCACTCACCAACAGCAGTGGTAGTGTAGCAAACACATACACGTATGATGCCTATGGGAATACCACAGCATCAACTGGTACGGTAGCTAACCCATTCAAATACTCAGGCCAGTACACGGACAGTGAGACAGGCTTCCTGTTGTCGTGGCTACCATACACGTCCGTGCTCATGCAGCCCTACGGTAGTCATGGTGCAGCCCACCCAGAACGGGGAAGCTGATCACCTTTCCGCCCGCTCCGCCATCACCCGGCGGCGCTTCTTGCGCTGAATACGCTGATGATCCGCCCTCATTAGGGATAGCTTGCCCGATACCCTGATGAGGTCGAGCTGAGTTGTAGTATCGCACATACTCCTTGACCACTTGATACAGATGCCTCTCGCCAAGAATCAGGACGTGGTCCAGGCACTCCCGCCGCACACGACCCAGAAACCTCTCGCAAAAGGCATTCGCCCTGGGCGCTTTGTACGGGGTTCGCAGCACCTCAATGGCGCGGGCTTCTGCAACACGCGTGAATTGTACTCCATACTTGCTGTCGTTATCCCTTATCATGAACCTGGGTGCCTCTGCATACGGCGTTGCCTCCCTCAGTTGCTGAGCAGTCCATTCGTCAGTTGGAGATCGAGTAACTCCGAAGTGGACTACTCGGCGTGAACCCAGCTCGATAATCAAGAAGATGAACAGAGGTCGGAAGAACAGGTCGTAGACTGGCAAGAAATCAGCCGCCCATATCTGAGAGGCGTGGTTACGCACGAACGTACACCAGTTCTGGCCCGATTTGCGCTCTGACGGCCCCTGCTTGCGGGATTGGCGCATATACTTCTGTACGGTGCGCTTACATACCTTGATGTCGAGCTTGAGTAGTTCTCCCCTTATGCGCTCGGCTCCCCACAACCGGTTCTCGACGGCCATGCGCTGGATCAAGTCTATCGTCTCATTTGGTAAGCGCGGTTGGCGAGAAGGAGCCCTGGACTTTCTCTTCCAGAAAAGGCGAAAGCTCGCTCGGTGCCAACGGAGCAAGGTATCAGGTTGGACGATGAAGAGGGCACTCTTCCAGCTTCCAAGCCTACCAGCTAGCAGGACCAAGAGCGCTCGGTCAGCATTGGTCAGTTGTGGCCGATTGACCTGTCGGCCTAGGACAATCAACTGCTGGCGCAGCAGGGCATTCTCCACTATAAGTTCTTGCTTGCTTCGGCAAAGGTCCAACACCGCGCCAGACACAGTACCGGCAGGAAGGGACTCGCTGGTTGGCCTTTTCCAAACCCGGCCAACAATACCTCCCCGCAATCCCACAACAAGCACGACGAGAAATTCAAGAAACTCGAACAATTTACAGTAGATCTCCTTATACAAGAATACCGAGCAAAGGACGGTGAAGTCATTCTACTGGTTGAGCACTCTGTCATGCCACGGAGAACGATTGCGTTGGTGAGTCACATTTGGGTTCACTAACTAACGTTGGAGGCCTTCTACGCACGGATGCTGGAAGTAGCCACCACAGGGGCTTATGTCTCTCCAGGTAGAGGGCGTGGAGCCTGATGTGGGAAGAATCGTCTGCAGTGTGCTAGTGGGCGGCTTGCTTACCTCCAACAAGGGCATCAACGTGCCCAACAGGCCTCTTGGCGTGCCCACGATAACCGAGAAGGACCATCATGACCTCTCATTTGCAATAGAGCACGGGGCGGATATGGTCGCCCTATCGTTCGTGCGCAGCGGTGCCGACATCGAGGAGGGGCGCAGGCTGGTGGCTGCCCGCACCGACCGCTACTTCCCGATTATCGCCAAGATCGAAAGCGCAACAGCGGTAGACAACTTCGCTGAGATACTCGCCGAGGCTGACGGGGTGATGGTTGCGCGGGGCGATATGGGGGTTGAGATGCCGCCTGAGGGGCTGCCCGCGATCCAAAAGCGCATCATCGCGGCCTGTAACTTGACCGCAAAGCCCGTAATCACCGCTACCCAGATGCTCGACTCGATGATCCGCAACCCGCGCCCAACCCGCGCCGAGGCCACCGACGTGGCTAATGCGGTGCTCGACGGCACCGACGGCATAATGCTTTCCGGCGAGACCGCCACAGGCAAATACCCCATCGAGGCTGCACAGACGATGGCCCGTATCGCTCTCGAAGCCGAGAAGCTGTTCGACTACGAAGGCTGGGCCGACAAAATCTCAAGTGAGAAAGAGAGCACCGGGGGTAGCGCATCAGGCCAATCGGGCATTTCGGTAGTGAGGAGTGAGGGTCATTCCAATCTCACACCCACCAGCAACCAGGAGATCGCTGAAATACTATGCCAGGCCGCCGACCGCATCAGCGACAGGCTCCAGGCCAGGGCCATCATAGCTCTCACCCGCACAGGTACGAGCGCCCGCCTCATCTCGAAGTATCGCCCACGCAGCAACCTCATCGCCGTCACCGACAACCCCGATACGTGCAAGACCCTGGCGGTCTGCTGGGGCGTGAGCGTGCTAAAGCTGGACCGCTACAGTGGTACCCTCTCCGCTATGTCCGCCGCCGAGCACACTGCCATCGAGCAAGGTATGATCGCCGAAGGCGACCTGCTGGTCTTCATCGGCGGCCTGGGCCTGCCTTTTGCGGGCCAGACCAACCTGCTCAAGGTGCAAATTGCCGGCGCTCCTTATGAAACGCCCGCATGATTGACGCTGAGGAACCCCATTTCTAATCTACGCTCTACTCCATAGGGTGTTCGCTACAATTATCCCTGGGTATAATGAAAAGTCACTAACTCCGCCGGGCAGAGATATCCGTCCGGCGGAGTTAGTCTGTGTCATAGGCGCCGACCACATCCAGCACCATAGTATCTTTGTCTGCCTTATTGGGCTTCGCACAGAGCGCTAAGACCTTGCTCCCGCCGCCTAGACTTTCTCGAACCGCGGCAAGGAGAGCATCAATATCGAAGGGTTTCTCAATTACAAGGCAGCCCATAGCGCTGAGGCTTTCTTGCCTTGCGCGGAGTCCTCGCATATCGGCCGAGCAGATTATGGCTGGCATGCAGGCTGTTTTGGGGTTGTGTCTCAGCTTGTCGAGTGCCAGCCAGCCGTCCCCCTGGCGCTCGAGCGTGATATCCAGAATCGCGAGGTCGGGAAGAGTCTGGACTATCTCCTCGTAGACATTCTTTGCATGCTGCAATAGAGTGACTGAGTAGGCTTCGCCCTGCAACAAATCTTGCATCAGCGCAGCGATGCTGCTGTCGTCGTCAGCAACAAAAATGCGAGCCCGTTCCAGGTTGATCGGCACTGGCAATGTCATTTGGCCGGTCATGGGTAGCGCCCTCCCGAAAAGATTGATATGTAAGGTGAATATGGTGTATACCACGCAGTCGCAGAGCCAGCGACTATGTCTGGCCCTGCTTCTACAGTGACGCCGTACCAGGTGTCTGCCATCAAGGAGTGGCCGACAGGGAGCTTTCGGTCAGGCGGCCCGCGAGCGTAGCCGCAACTTCCGCGAGCCTGGTGGCGTAACCCATTTCGTTGTCGTACCAGGTGGCCATCGAAATGAGTGAGTCGCCCAAAACCTGTGTCAGCGGCAGATCTACAAGCGAGGAAAGTGAGTCGCCAACTACGCGGCTTGAAGCGTATTCTTTCTCCAGGACACCCATGATGCCCTTGAGTTGGGGGGAAGATGCCGCCGCTCGGAAAGCGTCCTTTACTTTATCGGTGGAGACCGCTTGCTCTGCCAGCACAGTAACCTCAACTATGCTTCCGGTCCGCACAGGTACTCTGTAGGCTTTGCCGGTGACATTCAAGTCCGGCCAAATGAACTTCAGGCCCTGAGCAGCGCCTGACGCAGAGGGGATGATATTCTCGGCGGCCGCCCACGAGTCCCTTCTGTGACGCATCGGCTGGTCGGTCAGCGCCTGTGAGGCCGTATACGCGTGCACCGTTGTGAAAAAGCCCATCCTGATCCCGAAGTTTTCCCGGATCACTTTAATTACGGGTGCCAGGGCGTTAGTAGTGCAGCTCGCCATGCTGACGATCCTGTGTTCTCTCGGATCATACGAGTCGAGGTTGATGCTGGCAAGCAAAAGCGCGTCGCAGTCTTGCAGACTTTTACTGTTAGCGCTCACCAGGACCAGCCTGGCTCCGCGGTCGAGGTGTACCTGAGCGCCTGCCCTGGTGGTAGCTCTACCTGTACAATCTATCACAACGTCTACCCCCAGACCGCCCCAGTCAGGAATAGACTCAGCTGTGTTGAAGTAGGGGATCTTCTTATCGCCTATCAGGAACTTGCCGTCTTCGAATGCAACCGGCTCAGGCCAGATGCCATAGTTACTGTCCACGGCGAAAAGCTCGGCTAGAGTAGCGGGGTCCTGGATATCGGAGATCGCAGCAGGTACGAACAAATCCCTGGACAAAGCCACTCTGGCGGTGGAACGGCCGATCCTGCCGAAGCCGTGAATTGCTATCTTAGTCATAGTTTTCTAATTGCCTCCCATATTCGTTACCTTGTTGCCAGAGGGTTCTCCTCCGGAGTCGATGCTATCCCTCTATGCGAAGTACGCAGACCTTGCACCAGTCTGTGGTCTGCAGTGCTAGAATTCGCATAGGGCGTGCATGAACTTACCACCATTTCCCGAGGACGACCTCATGATCGCAGGGGGTAGTGTGCAACATCGGAAGCCCCGCAATCACGATCAGTACGCCCATTGCCAAGAGGATAGTCCGAGAGCGTCTCGTAGCCCCTGTAGCTATCACGCTTCCAGACGCGGGCCAGGTCATCGCCATCGGTGTCCGCATACGTGAGCCACAGGATAGTCGCAGCTTTTTCCGGGGCTACAAGTTTCATCCCGTCCAGCTCACCGTGGTAGTGAGTGCGCCTGAGCCAGCCTCCCAGCTCAGAGCGTACCCTATATAGCTCGCCGTCTCTGCCTTCGATGACCCATTCGAGGTGCAGAGGCGTACCGTCCCCCAGCCTGAGTGGCGAATCCTCGGCGCAGTACACCCTTTGCTCTACCTTTGGCGTGATGTCCGTTTCAGCGATCAGTGGTGGTTGGTCCACCATATCGCTTACCATATCGTGTATCATGGCTTCTGCCTTATCCTTTCTCTTCATGACGCAATTCGTCACGTAACTCTTCGCCCGCTTTGGCCGGTAAGTCTAACTCCGGCTCGAATTTGCTGTGCACATTCCCTCACCAGGTGCGCCACTTGTGATCCTCTGGTAGTTCGGAGCTAACCGACTATGCCCTGCGGGGTCAAGTGCGTCGGCCACGCGCTGGATACCGAGCATATAAGCCCCCGTGCGGAGGTCGACGTGGTGGAGGCTGCTGCAGTTCCATACGTCGTCAAAACTGCGCAGCATGACCGCCTCCAGTCGCTCGCGAACCGTGTCGAGATCCCAGTAGCAATTCTGCTCATTCTGCACCCACTCGAAGTAGGAGACCACCACCCCACCGGCGTTCGCCAGGATATCGGGCACCACGAGCACGCCTCTGCCCGATAGTGCGCGGTCGGCCTCCGGAGTGGTCGGGCCGTTCGCCCCTTCAACAATGGCTTTAGCCCTGATTCGGTCAACGTTGGCATCCGTTATCTGGTCCTCCATTGCGGCGGGGATAAGTACATCCACGTCCAGGTAGAGCAGCTCCTCGTTCGTGATAGGCTCAGCGTCGCCCCTATATCCTTCGAGCAGGTGGCCTGGCGATTTGGTGACATGCTTGAGTAGACCAGCCACGTCGAGGCCGCCTGGATTGTAGAGGCCCCCTGAGATGTCGCCCACAGCCACCACTTTGCAGCCCATCTCGTGCAGTATTCGGGCTGTGTACGAGCCCACCTTGCCGAAGCCCTGAATAGCTACCGTGGTGTTTTCAAGCTGCATAAAGGCTTTCTTCAGCATGCTGGCGGTGACCAGGGCCACGCCACGCCCGGTGGCCTCTGCACGCCCATGCGACCCGCCAAGCGACACAGGCTTCCCTGTGACGATGCCGAAGACGTTGTGGCCCGCGATGTCGCTTGCGGCCTCCATCATCCAGGCCATAGTCTGCTCGTTGGTATTGACGTCGGGGGCGGGTATATCCTTGTGGGGGCCAATGATCGGCATAATGGCCTGGGTGTAACCTATCGTGAGCTGCCGCAGCTCGTCTTTCGACAAGGTTGAGGGGTCGCAGATCACGCCGCCCTTGGCACCGCCGAAGGGAATGTTCACCACGGCGCACTTCCAGGTCATCAAGGAGGCAAGGCCCGCCACCTCCTCGAGGGAAACGTGCGGGTGATAGCGTACGCCGCCCTTCCCTGGGCCGCGCACGGTGGAATGTTGCACGCGGCACCCCGCGAATACTTCGAGGCGACCATCATCGCGCACCACGGGGATGGACACCAGCATTTCACGTTCGGGCCTTTCAAGCACGGCGCGTAATCCGGGGTTGAGATTCAAGCGCTCAGCGGCCCTGTTGAAGTATTCAGTGGCGCTGTTCAGAAGCCCGGGTTCGTTGGCTATGACACGCAGCATAGATTGCCGAGCACCGGAGACGGCTGCACTCTGGCCTGAGGACTGTCCATTTCCGTTGCCGTTTTCGTGTCCGTCCCGGTTTGCCGGACGCCGTACGTGCCCTCCGATAACGCTTTCGGAATGTATTACCCCTATGGAAGATTCTTTGATGGCCATTTGTAGTGTTACCTCCTTGTAACTTCGTTATTTCAAGTGATTAATGGTTGACAACGACACGCCTCACCCCAGAGGATCGGGCACCGAGGACGGCATTGTCGACGGTGCCCGGACTTCGAGGGGGCAATCATGCGCTCAGAACCTCGCGAGCTTGCCGCGGTCATGTTGGTTCTGGCAATCCGTGCACAGGGTGGAAAAGGGCCTGACTACAAGGCGGTCTGCGGCAATCGGCTGGAGACAATTGGCGCAGATGCCGTACTTGCCATCGTCAGTTCTCGTAAGTGTCTCGTTGACCTGCTCAAGCTGGCGCACGATGTTGTCCTGAACAGCGCGCTCGACCACGGTGTCGTGTAGGTCGGCTGCTGTATCGGCCATGTCGGTCAAAACGAGCTTGTCAGTCATACCGTTCTTACCTGCTGAACCGACATGCTCAACCACGCCGTTCCCATTAAGCTGCGCCTCGATCCTCGTCTTCAGAGTTAGCAGTAGCTCTCTGACGTGGGACGGTTTTGGCGCGCCCATGGGCACATTGGCGTTGGCATTGGCAGCGGCAGTGGTATCAACGTCGCGTTTTCTCTGAAGAACCATTTCTATCTCTCCTGCGTGTAATCCGATTTTCTCGTAAGGGGTCGCGCCATGTGAGTGGCGTATGCGTAAATAGGTTGAGCGCGACTTCCCTTTGATTTCAATTATGGGGGAGGAGCTTAAACGTAACGCTAGGAGACTGCTAAGATCTTATTAAGATTTTTGCGGATAGCTTAGCGCAAGCTAGTGGGCGGCAGAGTAGCGCTTTATCAGGATGGGCGCGGTAATTGATCGAACAATATCGCGCCTGAGGGAGCATGGCATGGGAAATCTGACGGTGCAGGTGATTTCCGTCATTGGGTCGCGGCTCATCTTGTCTGCATAGACAGCAAATCAGATGCGACGGATGAATGGCACGGACCTGAGTTACTTACTCTTGAACCTGGCTGGGTCCGCTATACTCGTGGTGGTGGCACTCATGGGCCAGCAATGGGTTTCGTGCTTCTGGAAGGCGTGTGGGCGCTGGTAAGCCTCTGGTCGATAATCCAGCTGGTGCGAGGAGGAAGAGCAGCGAAGTGAGCCGGCGCAGTATGCTGCATGCCTCGCCGCTGGGGTGTGTCAGCCCGGGGCAGTCAGCAGAGTAAAGAAGAAGGTGGTGCCCTGCCCTAAGCCGGGGCTTTGCGCCCATATCTGCCCGCCCATCGCTTCTACGAGCAATTTGGCGACGGGCAGCCCGATACCCGAGCCGTCCACTGCATGGCTGCTCGTCCTGTCTACGCGGAAGAAGCGCTCGAACAGGAATGGTATATGCTCGGCTGCGATTCCCACTCCCGTGTCAGTCACTCGGAATACCACCTCGCGGTCTCCCAGCGCAACCGCAGATCCTTCGCCGCCTGTAGGAAGGTTGACACCAACGCTCACTTTGCCGGGCACAGGAGTGTATCTGAGCGCGTTAGTCAGCAAGTTCACAAGTATCTGGATTGTATAGTCAGGGTCAGCCAGCACGTGCGGTAAGTTTGTGGGTACGTCGGCGATCAGCTCGAGGCCCTTCTCGTCGAAATGCAATCGCATACGGTCCAGCGCCGCGTGCGCGAGGAAATCAGGGGCAACAGATTGGAGGTCGGGCGGCTCCCGGCGCGCCTCAGCCCGAGAAAGAACCCGCAGCGTATCGACCAGGCGATGCACCCGGCCCGCCACATCGTAAAGCATCGCCCAGGTCTTGTCGCTGGGTTCCACATGCCCGTCGAGCAAGCCCTCAAAATATCCTTCAAGTATGGCTATCGGGGTGCGAAGCTCGTGCGTTATCTCATCGAACGCTTCCATACGCCGACGATCAGCTGCGTCGAGGGATATGGATAGGGCATCGAGAGCGGCGACTAACCCCTCGAGGTCATCGCTAGGGGAGGGCGGAGCTTGATTAGCGTTGGGCGGCCCGTCCGGCCTGTCGTGCCGATACTCTCCTTTCGCAAGGCGCTGCACCAAATTTGAAGCACGGCGCAGGGGCATCGTAATTTGCCTGTAGAGCCAGCGTGCGCTCACTATCGCAATCGCCACCCCCGCAAGCGCCACCACGAACAGGAGCGTGAGGGCCGTTAGCACCGTCATGCCATCAAGTGTCCAGGGCGTAAATACGATGGAACCCAAGATGAGAAGAGCCAGGAGGGCGACAGTACACGCGGCGGCCACGATTAGATGTGTCGCCACGATCTTCTCTCGTAGGCCAAACCGCGACCACTTCACCTTTTAGGTTTCACCCGCAGCCGCATCGTTACTCTTTTCGTCCTGCGATTCGGGCAAGACAGTCGGTGCTGACGACGGAAATCGTTGAGACGAGGAAGGTGGCGGAGATGAAGATACACTTCGCGAGCCGAAGCGAAATCCCACACCTCGGATCGTTTCAATGTACCGTGGCGTAGAGGGGTCATCCTCGAGCTTCTTACGCAGGCCCGCCATATGCACGTCCACCAATCGCTCATCGAAAACTTCGTCACCCCAAATGCGGTTGAGCAATTGATTTCGGGTGAAGACCAGTCCGGGGTGCGCCGACATCGTAACCAGCAACTCGAACTCGCGGGGTGTGAGACGAATCAGCTCTCCCCGCTTGCGAACCTCGTGGCGGGCAGCGTCTATGACTAGGTCGGCAAATACCACAGGGGGAGGGATATCAGGGGGCATTCGTGCACCTGGTGTACCCTGTGCGGCTCCCATCTCGGCTCGACGCAGCATCGCTTTCACACGCGCCACAAGTTCGCGAGGACTGAAGGGCTTTGTGAGGTAGTCGTCCGCACCTACCGACAGCCCGATTAGCTTGTCTATCTCCTGAGACTTGGAAGTGAGCATCAGCACGTAAGCGTTGGAGAAGTGGCGTAATCGCCTGCACACCTCGAAGCCATCGAAGCCGGGGAGTACGACGTCTAGCACTACTACCTGGGGCTCTTCCCGCGCAGCGACCTCCAGAGCCGTCGGGCCGTCGTACGCCTCCGCCACCACGAAACCGTCGGCTTCAAGATAGCTGCGCACTAGGTCCACGAGGCTGCGCTCGTCATCCACGACCAGTATCTTTGCCGGTCTCCGTCCTTCGGCCTTCACTACTTCGTCCAATAGTATGGAATCCTTCCCTGGCTCGCCGTGAGACCAAGCAGCAATCATGGCAGCAACCGGATCGCTGTGTGCTCTTTCTGTTGAGAATGGCGACTGTGCTGAAGCGAGGATACCAGGGTTGGCATCCTCGCAGCGCGGTAAGTGATCGGCGATGATCCTCTACCGAGCTGCTGACCACTCGCCCGGGATGTCTGCCGAGAGTGCATTTACGCGGCTTTCTAACATTAGGTCCCTGGCGAGGTTCATCCAACAGTATAGCACTTCAGCCGGGAAGCGTCAGGCTTGAGATGATTATGAATTAGCAGTAGAGGGAATGGCTTGTGCGATAGACTCACGCACCTGCAATCGAGATCGGCGTTCGACACACGTATGAGCAGAGCCATGCAGAGGCCTTCATATCACCGTTCGGTAACTGGGAGGGAGGCCGAGGAAACGTACCTGAGGTGTATAATGGAGTATTGAGATGATTTTATGACACTCCAGGGTGATAATCTGGAGCTACTGGAGATAATAAATGGCAATCGAATCGATAAACCCCGCCACTGAAGAGATCCTTGCTACCTTTGATGAACTGAGCCCCGCCCAGGTCAATGAGGTAATCGACGCCGCACACAAGGCATGGAAAAGCTGGTCGCGCACCCCGGTCACTGAAAGAGAGAGGCTCATGCACGGCGTGGCGGGCTACTTACGCGATAACAAGTCCCGCTTCTCCCGACTGATCACGCTCGAAATGGGCAAGCCTATCGTTGAGGCGGAGGCCGAGATCGAGAAGTGCGCCCTGACTTGTGACTTCTACGCCGAAAACGCCGAGCGCTTCCTCTCCCAAGAGAGCGTCAAAACGAATGCGGTCGAGAGCTACGTGGCCTTCGAGCCGCTCGGTGTTGTACTTGGTATAATGCCCTGGAACTTCCCCTTCTGGCAGGTGTTCCGCTTCGCCGTCCCTGCTCTCATGGCGGGCAACACAGCTCTTCTTAAACACGCTTCCAATGTGCCTCAGTGTTCGCTCGCAATCGAAGAGGCCTTTACGCGGGGAGGCCTGCCGGAAGGTGTGTTCCGCAGCCTCCTAGTGAAGGGAGAGGCCGTAGATCGTATTATTGAGGACCCGCAGGTCAAAGCGGTGTCGCTGACCGGCAGCTCCGCGACCGGGTCGCACGTGGCGGGTATAGCGGGGCGCGCCCTCAAAAAGACGGTACTGGAGCTTGGAGGCTCCGACCCCTTTATCGTGCTCGCCGATGCCGATTTACCCGCAGCGGCGGCTATGTCTGTGCGCTCTCGCTTCCAGAATGCGGGCCAAAGCTGCATAGCCGCCAAACGCTTTATTGTGGTGCAAGAAGTAGCGGACGAGTTCGAGCGGCTGTTTGCGCAGGAAGTCTCCCGGCTGAAGATGGGCAATCCCCTCGAACGGGATACTCAGGTGGGGCCAATGGCCAGGGGCGACCTGCGCGATGCCCTCGACGAGCAGGTGCGTGCTTCCGTTCGTCAGGGCGCAAAGGCTCTGGTGGGGGGTGAGCGCACCGGCGGCCCCGGCTATTTCTATGCCCCCACTGTGCTCACGGGCCTATCTCCGCAAATGCCCGTGCTGGCCGAGGAGACCTTCGGCCCGGTGGCCGCGGTGGTCCGCGTGAAAGACGCCAACGAGGCGGTAAGGCTCGCCAACAATACGCCCTTCGGGTTGGGAGCCAACCTGTGGACACGTGATATTGACGCGGCTCGCGGGCTAGCCCGGCGCATCGAGGCCGGATCGGTATTCATCAACGGCATGGTGGCCTCGGACCCTCGCTTGCCCTTCGGCGGGGTCAAGCAGAGCGGCTACGGGCGCGAGCTTTCGGAGTTCGGCATACGCGAGTTCGTGAATATTCAGACGGTGTGGATAGGCCCCGCGCAGGGAGCGCCTGCACCTGCTGCTCCGGCCGAGTAGCGGAGTGCCACTGATGACCTCGACACCCGACCCCCGCTCCGACCCTGCAAATGCCGCCGAATTACTGGTGCGCTGCCTTGAGAACGAAGGGGTCAAGTACATCTTCGGGGTACCCGGCGAGGAGATACTCGATCTCCTGGACGCGCTGTCGCGCAGCCGCAGCGTCAAGTTCGTCACCACCCGCCACGAGCAGGGTGCCGCATTCATGGCAGACGTGTACGGGCGCTTGAGCACCTACCCCGGCGTTTGCATGGCAACTCTCGGTCCCGGCGCGACCAACCTCATCACAGGCATCGCGGATGCCACTCTTGACCTCGCTCCGCTAGTCGCCATCACCGGACAGGCGGGGCTTGAGCGCGTGCATAAAGAGTCTCACCAGTACATAGACGTGGTGCAGATGCTCCAACCCATCACCAAGTGGAATGCCAGGGTGGAGCGTCCCGAAGTTGTGCCTGAGATGGTGCGCAAAGCGTTCCGGCTGGCAAGGCTGGAAAAGCCGGGCGCTACCCACCTTGAGCTGCCCGAAGACGTGGCCGCAATGCCCGTGCCGTCCGGAATAAAGCCGATGCCTGTGCGCCGCACGACCTATCCCCTGGCAGGTCCTGACGTGCTGGAAAAAGCCGCCGAGTTACTCTGCCAGGCCAGGCGCCCTCTCGTACTGGTGGGCAATGGCGTGATCCGCAGGCAGGCCAGCGGGCACGGAGCCGCAGACGCTCTCGCCGGGCTGGTGGACAGGTTGAACCTGCCCGTCACTCACACCTTCATGGGCAAGGGCTGCATAGATTACCGCAACCCCCACGCTCTTGGCACGGTGGGCCTGCAGCGCCCAGGCGCAGACCTTGCGGCGATCCCCCAGCTTGAGGAGGCCGACCTTGTACTCACCATCGGCTACGATTTGGTAGAGTGGTCGCCAGCCCTTTGGAACCCGCGCCGCGACAAAGAGATCGTGCACATAGACAGCACTCCAGCCGAGATAGACGGCCACTACTTGCCCGCCCTGGAGGTTGTAGGTGAGATCGGCGATTCCCTGAGCGCTCTTGCCGAGTTGTGCGGTGCTCGCAAACACTCGTGGTGGGAGTCGCCGGGCGATAATGGCGGCGGAGAGGAAGCCGCCCTATCAGGTTTACGCGACTATGTCACGGACGACAGTGTACCGATGAAGCCGCAGCGGGTGATATGGGAGTTGCGGCAGGCGCTCGGCGACGATGACATCCTGGTGAGCGATGTGGGCGCGCATAAGCTGTGGTTGGCGCTTCTCTACCCTGCCGGCAAGCCAAACAGCGTGGTCATTTCCAACGGCTTCGCCACCATGGGGATCGCGGTGCCCGGCGGGCTGGCGGCTAAATTGGCTATGCCCGAGCGCAAAGTGGTCGCCGTGAGCGGGGACGGGGGTTTCCTCATGAACTCACAGGAGCTGGAGACGGCTCGCCGCCTGCGCCTGCCCTATGTGAACGTCGTCTGGACAGACCGGCGCTACGGCGTGATAGAGCTGAACCAGCAGCGCCGCTTCGGACGGACCTTCGGCGTGGAGTTCACAAACCCCGACCTGGTACAGTACGCCGGATCGTTCGGCATACCGGCCTGGCGAGCTGAGCAGGCAGACGACTTCGCGCCGTTGCTGCGCCGCGCCCTTGACATGGATGTGCCTACGCTCATCGAAGTGCCAGTCGACCATACAGAGAACAAGAAGTTGGGCGCTTCGACAGGCGGGTGAGCCATGTCCAGTATGCAGTTGGCTCTGCTAAATAAGCCCGGAGGCCCAGCTTGTGCTGCATGTTCGACCACCAATCTACACGATAGGACACTCAACTCTAGCGTTGGAGGTGTTTATGGCAGCGCTGCATAACTCCGGGGTGCAGGTGCTCGCTGACATCCGCAGCATCCCTCGGTCACGCGTGAACCCACAGTACAACCTCGATGCTCTGCCTGCATTTCTGGCCGCCGTCGGCATTGGTTATGCTCACCTGGCCCGGCTCGGCGGTCTACGCGGTCGAAGTGATCTTCAAGGTACGTCTCCGAACACCGGGTGGCGCAACACCAGCTTCCGCAATTATGCGGATTACGCTCTGACCTCCGATTTTCGAAAAGGGTTGGCCGAACTGGAAACCCGGGCTGCAGCCGGGCCTGTCGCGATCATGTGCGCGGAGGCCGTCTGGTGGCGCTGTCACCGGCGCATCGTGGCCGACTACCTGCTGGCCGCCGGCGTCGAGGTCTTTGACGTAATACCGCCAGCCCCTCCTGCGCTGCACAAGCTCACCCTTTTTGCAGTCCTTCAGACCGACGGCACGATTTACTACCAGAACTCGCCAGTGGATAGAGGGGATTCTCATGTCTGATCCCACTCCCACCCCCGATTCGTCCTCCGTCCTCATACCCGCATTGTGGCAACCCGTTGCACAGGCCGTGCTGCCGGTTGTTCAACCCTACCGGCTGGACTTGACCGTCACGGTGCTAAGACGCACACCTCAAAACCTCGTAGACATCTTGACGGCGGATGGCTGTTACCTGCGCGCTTTGACCGGAGCTATCTCTCCCCTGGCGCTACAGGTCATGCAGCCTGGTTTGGACGGCCCGTTGGAAGCGACCCTTTTCATGGCAGGTTCGGGAGGGGTTGCCTACGATGAGAACCAGGCGCACCAGATATTCACCGGCGTTGCGCTGACGCTCGGCACGCGTGTCGACTTGGAAGGCTTTTACGAGACGGCGAGCCGTGAACGCGAGCTCGCGAAGTTCGTTCAGGCGGCGCGTGGGGTCAAGCCACCGCGGTACCCGTCGCTGTGGGAGGCCATCTGCAACGCCGTGGTCTACCAGCAGGTGAGCCTCGCAGCCGCCACATCTACCATGCGCCGACTGGTCGCGCATTTCAGCCACCCTGTATCTTTTGCTGATAACCTCCTTTACACCTTCCCTCCGCCCGCCGCAGTCTTCCAAGCTGATCCTGACGTCTTGCGCACGCTCGGTCTCAGCACCAACAAAGTACGAGCGCTGCAGGAGGCTGCGGCCACCCTGCTTGCCGGGCAGTTGCGCGCCGAGGAGCTGGAGGAGCTGCCGTCGCCTGACGCCATGTCGCGCCTAACCGCCCTCCGGGGCATTGGCCCCTGGACAGCGGCCGTAATTCTACTGCGTGGCTTCGGCCGCCTGGACGTATTCCCTGCAGGCGATAGCGGTGCCCGGCGTAGTATCCAGGGCCTGCTGGGATCAGCCGTAGACGGCGACGCCGCACTCGAGTCGCTGCCAGCGCGGCTGGGGCCGTGGCGCGGCATGCTGTACTACCATTTGCTACTCTGGCGCCTGAATCAGCGCGGGGTAATCAGTCTGGCTCCGGGTGAATCGTGACCTTGTATAGCCTGCCCATGGCTGCCCTTTCCGCCTGGGATTTCGTGCTAGTACCTTACCAGCTAAATAGTAACGGTTAATGATAAACTTAGGGCATGAGAACAAAACATGCCATCCAGTTGAGCGACGAGCAGCGCGTCGAACTGGAACAACTAACTCGCACGGGCAAGGCTGCGGCTCGTGTACAGAACCGTTCCCGCATCTTACTGATGGCGGATAGAGGCAAGAGCGATGCTGAGATTGTGGATGCCCTCTCCATCAGCAAACCTACCGTGGAACGAATACGCCGCCTGTGC
>DAHVFG010000044.1:0-20360 GCA_027317125.1 Chloroflexota bacterium
TGTATGCTGGAAGGCAGACGATCGAAGCCTTTTTCAAGATGGGTAGAGGGGTGTATGGGCTGGGCAACTTGCGTAGCCGCTCCTTCCACGCTATCTATGCCTTTCTGTGGCTGGTCTTTATCACCCACAACCTGCTTCAGTGGGTCCGCCAATCCCTCTTTAGAGGTACACCACTTGAGGGGGTAGGCACTCGCGAGTTGGTGGAGCGGGTAGGGCGCATTCCGGCGTGGCGCGAACGCACTGAGCGGGGCTGGCGCTTGCACCTGCCTGCCCAGGACGCTTTGGCTCGCTTGTTTGTCCAAGCTCTGTGCCCTCATTGGGTTCAAATCCCTCTACGTTTGTACGAAACTTAGGTAGCTATATCTTGACCAGCTCGCCAACACGCACTCCTGTTACAAGCAGCAACTTGATCAGTATTGCGTCTTGCAAGTTCTCACTGTCCCATACCACTCGGTAGTAGCCCTGGATCTCCTCCTCGGTTGGCACATATGGTAGTTTCTGCGGTTGCCTTGGCACCTTGATTTCTAGTTCATCGCGCAAGTGGCGGAACAGTTCCTTCATATATAGGTAGTCAGGCCGCTCTCCACGTAGATACTTTGCTAACTCTTTCGCCTTCTTGCGCGCTGGCGTCCTCGGTGTTCGTTTGGTTGTAGTTGTGTTGGTTGTGTTGGTTGTGTTGGTTGTGTCAGTCAGTAAGTTGCTCACGTTGCTCATGCAACAGCCTCCTCCAACAATGGCAGCCGTTCTTCCATGTTCAGCCGAAACAGGCCATATGGGTTGACATGGCTGTAGATCAGAGGAGTAAGTGCCCGCAGGTCCTCGGGTTTCATGCGCTCCAACCAGCCCTCTTCGCCAAGCACCTCCTGCAGCATCAGAGTGTTGATGTACACCAGGCAGTTCTGCACCAGGTGCAAGGCCAGCAGGCCGAGCTCCTGGTCGTCACGGCTGTTGCTGGCTAGCTCTCCTCCTCGTCCATAGAATATGAAGCCGTTCGCCGAGTTCCAGTTCTCAATCACGTTCAGCCCCTCGTGGATCTCTTGCCGCAGTGCTTCCGAGCGTAAGTAGCGGCAAAGGAAGATCGTTTTCACTGCTTTACCCAACTCAGCAAGAGCCTGGTAGGTCGGGTGTTGCAGATTGTTGCGGGTGAAACGCCTGAGTATCGCTTCTGTCTCAGCCGTTCCCAACCTTAAAGCCGTAGCATACTTCACCATCTGGTCATACTGCTGGCGGATCAGGTCCCACTGGATGGGTCTCGTCAGGATCAACTGCAGGTTTGGATAGGCGTCAGGTCTGCCGGTTTCCGGCCGGTAGAGCTTCTGTGCATGGATAGCCTTGAGCCTGGGCAACAGGTCGAAGTTCAAGAGCTTACAGAAGGCAAATGCCTTGCCCTAATAAAACTTCCCTAATTGACCGTGAGAGTCGACGAAGTTACGCTCTACTTCCATAGTGGTGCAGTGACGTAGCAGTCCCTCCAGCATGGCCGCCACCTCAGAAGAGGAACAACTCTTGAGTTGCGAGTAGATGCAAACAGTGTTCTTCTCAAGCGAAGTAAACTAAGCGAGCCAGTCGCCTGACCCGCTCGTCTTCAAAACCGTGCGTGAGACGTTAACCTCACACGGCTCCTCAGCGCATTGGCTCTTTTCATGAGTACCTCCCGAAGATGCCTGTAGCAGCTTGTTTGTGTTGTCTGCCGCAGTCTTCCTGTCATGGCAATGTCGATGTAGGAGTTGCAGATTGCTGAGGCTATCTCTCCCACCTCGTGCTTTGGGCACAATGTGGTCTTGCTCCAGCAAATCTCCGTCTTTGTAAAACAATCCACAGTAAGGACAGCGCCCCTGTTGTTTCTTGAGCAGAATAGCTATTCTGCTTGAGATTTCCGGGTGTTGTCCCCTTCGCGTTGCCCAATATATCCAATCACCATCAAATGGGCTTCGGCTGCCAGCCACTTTGCGAAAGCGTTGTATTGGTATGCGGCTGTGCTTATGCAGTTCTAAGCCATCGCTCGCGAACCGCCATTTGCCTTCCTCGGTGTGCCAATACTTGTTGGCAATCCAATGTTTGCCCTTTTTATGATGACGGCGATATGCCCAGCTTTGGAGCTTGTGATAGAGTAGATCGTCGAGTTTGCTGAACACCTGTTTGCTACAGGCGTCCGAGTAGTAACGGCTCCACCCAGTGATTACTGGATTGAGGTCCTGTATCAGACGTACCTGATGGTCGTTTCTGTGTTGGTCCACAATGGCGCTCATTGCCAGGTAGTGCCGCTTTATCCCCTCTTTGCTGGGCTTGATGATAGTCTTGAAACCGAGCGGTTTGCCATGTCCGGTGTAGCCTGTTCGCCTCCTCCCTACAGGGTATTGGCGAATTTCGTACCCTAGAAAGTCAAACCCAGGCCTGCTCTTGTGGACCTTATCGCCCTCATCGCCCTCGTCGTCCTTGCTCTTTTCGTTGCCCTCTATCGTTTTCAGGGTGTGGGTGATGCGGGTCTTGCTCGGCTTTAATTCTAATCCCATGTCCTCTAACCACGCGCTTATGAGTTCTTGTGCTTGTTTGATGACATCTCCGTCCTCATCCAAAACCACAAAGTAGAGTAGGCGGCCAGCGAGTTGTCGTTACCGATACTTTTCTGTCCGCCCCTCCCCGAACCGGGCTTACGCCTTTCGGAGTACTCGGCTCTCCAGTGCTTTTCCATTAGCGGCTTTTTACCATATGCAGGGTGTGCTGTGTCAGTTTCCCTGTGTGGATTTCATCGTGACATTTCAGGCACGTTACAAGCGTCTTGCGCTGTCGTGCCGCCACCACTTTCACCCATTCAGGTCTCTCAGCACGTCCTTTCTGTCTGAGGTCTTTCAGAGCTCGAATGTGGTGTACCTCGACCTTTTCATGTGAGCCGCATAGTTCACATGTTTCGGCCAGGAGCCGCTTTTCTAGCTCTGTGTGTGAGTGTGTTCCCCAAACACGTGGGGGTTGGTCGTTGAGGACTGTTTTCATGTCCCGTGCGAGAGTAATACCACCCCATTGTGCTATCAGTGGCTTCTTTCCCTCCGCGCGTTCAACCTTTACTTGCAGGCCAACACGTGGACCCTGTTCCGTCTCAATGCTGGTTTGGTATCGTTGGTAGATTTTGCTCACGCTGATGCGTAGCTTGTGTGCCAGTGTTTGAGTTAGTGATCGTTCCATGACCCATCTCAGCCGGTTGAGTTGGTGCAGGTTGTAAGCCAGCCGATAGTACTCCACAATGCCCCGGTACTCCGCTTGGTACTGTGCCATGATGCTGTACACGCTATCATGGATAAGTTCGATTCGGTGTATCGGTTTACCCTTGCGTAGGTAGCCGGTATATTTCGCACGTACTACGTCCGAAGGTACCTTCAGCCCGATCTGCCCATTGATGCTGCGGTGACCACGCCGGTCAAGTTTGTGGTCGTTGTTGAGCACTACGACCTCATAACCAAGGAAGCGTGCAGCTTCCCTCCGTGCGTGGGTGATGAGCGTTTTCTCCTCTGAGAGGGTCAGCTTGAGTTCATCGCGCAGAAACTCTTTGAGGCGGTGCTTGATTTCTTCGGCTTCCATGCGGGGGCCGCTGAAACCAAGAAGCACATCGTCCGCATAACGTATGTAGCGCAGTCGTCTGTAGGTAGGGTCGTCAGGGTCAAGAGAAGGTAGCTGCTGCATCTGACGACGTAGCTTGAGTGACTCTTCCTTTTGCCCCATCTGCTTTAGCCTTATGACCTTGCCGCGTAGTTGGGCGTATTCTGGGTTGATCTTGCGTCGGTCTCCTCGGTTGTAAATTGGTAGAAGCATCGTCTCGACGTACTTGTCCAGTTTGGCAAGGTAGATATTGGCGAGTATGGGGCTGAGCACGGAGCCTTGTGGACTACCGCTGAGTGTGATGTTGTATCTCCACCCCTCCAAATATCCGGCCTTGAGCAAACCCTCGATCAACCGTATAAAGCGGTTGTCGTGGAGCTTTTCCTTGAGTATTGACATCATGATTGTATGATCCAGTGAACCAAAACAATCAGAAATGTCGCCCTCCACGAACCACTTTGTGCCTACCCATTTATGATAGATTTCCCTCAACGCTGTGTGACAACCTCGGCTAGGTCGAAAACCGTGGGACGAAGGGCTGAATTGTGTTTCGTAGTAGGCTTCAAGAATGAGGCGTACTACCTCCGCCAACAGCTTATCCGACCATGTGGGTATTCCGAGCGGACGCTTCTTTTTCGAGTTGCCTTTCGAGTGCTTTTTCTCGATGTAGATACGCCTCGCTGGTGTCCATCTGTATCTCTCGAAGCGTAAAGCTTCGATGATGGCATCGATTTTCATCATGGACATCCCATCCACAGTTTCCGGTGTTGTTCCCGGCGTCATTGCTCCATTATTTCGGTAAATCTTGCCATAAGCGAGCAGGTACAGTTGCGGGTTGAATAGTTGTCGATAAATGCCTTGTAGTGGCAGTCCTCTCCTGCCGCGATCCTGGATGATCCCCAGTACAGTTTCGGCGTTCCTCATCTCGAGTACCTCTCTTGCTGGGTTTCAAAGCACCTACCTCCCTTCCCCGTTTGGCCCTTCCCGTCTCTACCCAATGTCTGATATGAGTAATGGTGTGAGTATGGTACTGGTAAGAGATTCGGTAATCCGGGTATTGCCAGTGTAGACGGCTTTCCCGCCCTCGGAGTACTACGGAGGCTCCGTTACCCTGGGCCTCTCGACCCGTGGGGCAATCCCATATTCCCTAAATGCTAGACGTATCGAGCGTAACTTAGGTGCCTCGTCTGCCCCTTTGAGTGAGATCGTTTCTCACCGCCCGTCACGCGGAAGGTTCGAACGACGACGACTTAGTCGCCCTATCGTGGCGGCCCCGCCTTAGAAACTGTAATCGGGGGATGTACGCTTGCATCGCTAGAGACTGAGGTTCAAGCAGTGTGGCTTTCACCAATATTACGCGGGTCTTGCAGGACAAGGTCATAAGCATCTTCTTTCCTTTCCTGCTTTAATAGCATGCTATTGTTCCTTTTGGCTTTCGCCATCAGGTAAGCCATTGACCCAGAGGTCTATTCTTCCGAACCCCTCCTTTCTGTGAAAGGTATCCAGCACCTGGTGATATGGCGCACGTCATCTGCGTATCTCACCACAGCACGGCTGCTGCGGATTATGCCCGGCTTGCGGAACACGCCGAGGGCTTGCTCCATGCCGTGCAGAGCAATGTTCGCCAACAGCGGGCTGACTACGCCACCTTGCGGTGTGCCCGCCTCGGTCTCGTGAAACACTCCACCTTCCATGTAACCTGCCTTCAGCCATTGTTTGATTAGCTCCCTGGCGGGGAACCCACCAATGGTTTGGAGCAGGTACTCATGGCTGATGTTGTCGAACGCTCCCTTGATGTCTGCATCAACCACCCACTTCTTCCGCCTGTTTGGGCAGGCAAGATTGAAGATGGTCTCGATGGCATCATGGCAACCCCTGCCAGGCCGGAACCCATAACTGGTGGCTTCAAAGCGAGCTCCCCAGTACGGCTCCAACGCATTCTTGACCTTTGCCTGTAAGCATCGGTCAATGATGGTAGGGATGCCAAGCGGACGCATCTTACCGTTGGCCTTCGGTATGTATACTCGTCGTACCGGACTGGCTGGTCGAGCGCGCCAGGGCTGATAGATGGACAGGTGGTCCACTAACCTCCCTCTGGCTTGTGGTGTTTTCACAACCACTTTGTCTACGCCCGCCGTGTGCTTACCGGCATTTACCTGTGTTACCTGCCGCACACTCATGAGCGTGTTGGAGTAACTACGCAGCATGAGCTTCTGTAAAGAGCGAACCTTCTTCAGGTCGCCCGCCTGAGATGCCCTAAAGATACGTTGTCGCAGATTGCGAACCTGACGGTTGGCTTTGCGCCAGTTGACGCTATTCCAATCGGTTGGTCTCTCGGTTCCGTTTGCGGACATGACTGCTATGGCTGCCTGCATCTAACTTTCCCCTCAATTTGCAATCATTACTCGGTTCTTTAGGAGGTTTACCCGGTCTACGTCAGCACCCTTTCAGGTTGGGTATCTCCACCTGTGTAGGTGGCCCTATCCAGCGGGTTATTGATTTCCCTTGCCTTTCGGCTGCTAGCATTCGCTTCTTAGACCATCCTTGTCCCACTGAAGGGTTGGGCTTTCCTTGCGGTCAGCTTACTGGCTAGGGTGCCTGCTTGATAGTTTGCACTGCGACCAGACTTCATTGGGGTTACTACGTTGCGCATCGCTGAGATACACCTGGGGTGGATGCCCTCTTTACTCCGGGGTCTGGTGTCCCAGTCAGAGAATTGCACGGTTCTCTGACCTTTGGCAGACTTGTCCCGATGCCTACCTCTTGACCCAATATTGCCGTCTTGGTCAGCCAACCTCCGGCAACTATTTGTAACGAAGCCTCATCAAGGGTTCACTCTCGTTCATCCGTCCAGATTTTCCCTAGCCCGCTCTGTACCGTTGGCTGGCCATCGGCTTAGGCGTTACCCCCAGCTTCGCACTCCATGTTATGATGGCGCACGTGGGGATTGGGAACAGGCTTTGGACACTAGCCTGGGTTGATTGGTTTCAACCGTTCAACCACTCATGCGAAGCGACCTCGTATCGCACGTGCAACTCAAATATGTAAGTGACACCTGGAATGCGCTACTCTGTGATAGAAAATAATGCGTTAGTATGTTAGTTCTCACTATCTATTTTTCAGAAGAAGGGCGGATTGCAATGCGGAGCATCGATATCGAAGTTGTACAAGCACAAGGCAACGGGGACGAAGCTCGCTCGAGCGTTCCGGTACCGGACCAGAGGTTAGTGCCGGTTGCGGCCAACAGACAAGGCTCTGCAGATCAGCATCCCGCTATGGTCTACCTGGCTTCCCTTGCCCCAGGCTCCCGGCGCGGGGTCCGGTCGTCACTGCAGATATGTGCCGAGCTACTTTCATCGGGTAGCTGCGACTGGCAGTCGATGCCCTGGCAAGCACTTGGCCCTCAGCATACACGGGCCCTCCGATCAGAGCTTGCCAGTCGATACGCAGCGGTCACAGCTAACAAGATGCTGGCCGCAGTGCGAGGAGTGCTAAGAGCCGGGTGGGAGCTCGGGCAGGTGGATACAGACCGCTACCAGCGAGCCATCGCGTTCCGGGCGGTGCGCGGCCAAACACTCCCGCGCGGGAGGTCGATCAGCCAGGGAGAGCTGCGTGCCCTCTTCTCGGCGTGCATGAAGGATAGAACACCCCTTGGGTCGCGAGACGCAGCGCTCCTGGCAGTGCTATATGGTTCCGGCCTGCGACGAGCGGAGGCTGTGGCTCTGGACGTGGGGGATTACGATCAGGAGACCGGTTCCCTCACTATCCGAGCAGGCAAGGGTAACAAGGCTCGTGTGTCCTATACGTCTAGCAGCGAGCGGCAACTGCTGGAGGCCTGGCTCAAGGTACGAGCGCAGGAAGGCGCACCTGCATCCGCTGGTCCTCTGTTCTTGACGGTTCTAAAAGGAGGGCACGTGAAGCTGAGGCGTCTCGACTCACGCACGGTGCTTGTGATAGCTCAACGGCGGGCACGGGCAGCGGGCTGTAAACACCTGACACCCCACGACTTCCGCAGGAGCATGATCTCGGATCTGCTCGATGCAGGAGCCGACCTTTCTACAGTGCAGCGGTTGGCTGGACACGCTCAGGTCGGTACAACTGCTCGCTATGACCGGCGCGGAGAAGGTGCCAAGCGCAAGGCGGCTGAATTGCTCCATATACCCCTCGAAGAGTGATATCCGTTTTCGGTCCTTGCGCTATCGTGACTGCCGTCACTGCACTTCGCACTTCCTACCTCCTTTAAATGTAAGCACAGGAGGTAATTCTCCCTTGTTCTTCGGTGCTGCCCGTACTCGTGTGGCGGTTGTAGAACATGTACTGCCACTGGAAGCATTACGCGTCGTCGCGTTCTTTGTACTTACTGGCGTTAGCCGACTTACAACGCCGGCCTTTTTACTTCGAGGGCTTTAAGGCGAGGCAACAGGGCGCTGCCCCACAGTTCCAGTTGGGCCGGGTCATCGGTGTATGGGTGTATGATAAGGTGCTCTACCCCGATCTCTGCCCGCCTGTGACATGACTCTACCACCTCATCGAGGGTGCCGAATAGATAGTAGCGCTCCAGTAGCTCGGGTGGGCGGTGCGAGCTGACGATCTGCGTTGCTATCTCGTGCTGAACCTGCACGGCACGATCGTGGTTGTCCTCCTCAGTCAGATGCAGCCACTGTCCGTGTCCGATGATCAGGTCATCCGGGGAGCGGCCCGCTTCTGCAAGGTACGGCTGCAGTTGGAGCCAATCGCTAGCTATCTCCTCCGGCGGCGCTGAAGGTCTGCTGAACCAGCCATCCGCACTAGCAATACGGCGCGCCACCTGTGGGTGCATGACCGGCTCTTCAACTGAGTGCTCATCGGCAGCCTGGCTCCCGCCTCCGATCCACACAGGCATATCGATAGGGGAGGGTTCGATCTCAAGGTCTTCCAGTGACACGAACGAGCCTTGATAAGTCACCCTTTCGCCACGCAGCAGGCGGCGTACTATCTCCAGCGTTTCGTCTGTCCTGCGGCCCCGCTCGCTACGCTTTGCACCCACCGCCGCAAACTCGGCGGGAGACCACCCTGTGCCTGCCCCCAGTATGAAGCGCCCGCGTGCAAGGGCTTGTATGCTGGCGAGTTCTTTGGCGAGTACAACCGGCTGCCTTAGAGGTAAGAGCAAGACGCCTGGACCCAGAAGCACACGCCGGGTGAGTGCTGCGGCAAAGGCCAGTGTCGCCAGCGGCTCGAGCCAGGGGCGTGCGTACATTTCACGGGCGGGTAGCATATGGTCGGTGACCCAGAGCGACTCAAACCCCAGTTCCTCTGCGCGCACAATCCAGGTTCGCAGCCGTTCTGCATGGTCAATACCGTCCTCCGGGTATGCGAAACTCGGCAAGTAGATACCAACTTTGAGCTGTGTCATAGTGTTTACTCCAATACAAAAGAATAGAATACCTGAAAAAGTGGCTGATAAGGGCTGGTAACCCCTCTACCGTCGCACGTCCGCGCGGTCCTCCTGAGGTAAGCCCGCTTGCCGCAATATCTCTTCGACCAGTTCCTGAGTGCGCACCGCCTCGTGACCGTCTGTCAGGGGCTGCCTGCGCTCACGAACACATTCGATGAAGTGATGTACTTCAGGGGCGAATCCCATGGTAGTAGTAGCCTGCGCCCACCCGAAAGCCCGCGGCCTCATCTCCACGATCCGCGTTTCACCACCGGCGCTGGTAGCTACCGTGTCGGGCGCGGTGACACGCACGCTGGTAGCGCCGCCGTAGGCGTCCAGCCTCTCGTCCCACTCGCCGGCGGTGCGGGCCGCTACCAGCGTGCCGATTGCGCCGGTATTGAACCGAATGAGGGCCATCGTGCCGTCCTCCTGGTAGGGGTCAGGCGCGATAGTGTGCGCTGTTACCTGCTCTGCCTCGCCACAGAACCACCTCAGCAAGTCTATCATGTGGATTGCATTCTCAAGCGTCGCCCGGTACTCGGAGCCGGTACGGTTCTTCTGCGCAACGCAAAACTGCGGGTGGCCATCGCCAAAGTGCCGGCGAGCGGTCTTATATACTTCCGCGTACCGGCGGTTAAACGCGACCATGAGCAATCGCCCCGTCTGATCGGCGACATCGGCCACGTGCCGAGCCTCCTGGAGTGAGGTGGATAGAGGCTTTTCGCAAAAAACGTCGAGGCCGGAAGAAAGCCCTAGCTCAACAAAGGGGGTGTGGTTGTATTTGGGTGTCAGGACAAAGAGGGCATCTAGGCGAGCCTCCCCGATCATCTCCTCGGCGGAACTATAGACTTGCTCTATCGGCCAGCGTTGTATGTTGCGGTAGGCGTTGTCGAGAACCTGGGTCACCACGCCCGCGATCCTTACCCCAGGCTCGGCGGCAAGGGCAGGCAGTTCGGCCACCTGGGCTATGTTTCCCGCCCCCACCAGTCCGACCCGTATTTGACGTGCGTCCATCGTGTTCTCTCCTCACCTATATTCGTGGCTTATACTAGCTGCCTATCTGCGGTAGCCCATGCACGCGGCGGATTGCTGCCACTGTTCGATCCAGCCCCACCTCGAGGCCGAATCTGGGCCGGTAGCCCGTCTCCTGCGCTATATGGTCGAGGCTGAAGTCCCAGGCATCCGGGGGCAACTGCGCCTGGTAAGGCACGGGCCGGGAGGCTGGAGAGAGCTGCTGGAGGTAAGCTACTGCCTCCTGCACGCGGCGATAGGCGCCGGGGACGTTGTAAGCGAGCACACTGGGGCGCGGCGAGTGGAGGCATAGCACTATCGCCGCGACCGCATCGTCCACATAGGTCCAGTCGTTTGGACGGTCGTAGTCGGGATAAGGTACCTCTGCACTCTCCAGCGCAAACAACTCTATCACCCTCTGAAGAGCGTTCCAACCGCGTACTCGACCAGGCCCGTAAATCCACCCAAAGCGCAGCCCGATTAGCTCCTGCTCGGGGCGCTGGGTACGAAGTGCGCCTGCGAGTAACTCTCCAAAGGCCTTGGTAGCACCATACACGCTCGTGGGGCTGAACGCCACTCTGTCTCCAGGCGCAGGTCCCACGTCTTGACCGAGCGCGGCCACCGACGAGCCGAAGACGACCCTGCGTACCCCTGCCCGCCAGGCAGCCTCAAAGACAGCACCCGTGCCCGCGCCGTTCACCATCACGCCCGCCACCATATCGGCAGCGCAGGCGTCGGTCAGCAACGTAGCGAGATGCACGATGGCGTCTATGCGGTGTGTCTTCAGCGCCTGTGCCAGCCCATCCTGATCCGTGACAGAGCCTTGTATGGCGGTGAAGACCGCCCGTGGTGTCGTCGGAGCTTGGCTGTCTGCATCGCCCGTCGCGTCGCAGGTGCCTTCGCTATCGAGTAGAACCGGAGCTTGATCGTAGGCGACGACCGAGTAATCGAGGGCGAGCAGGCGACGAGCCAGGTGCGACCCCAGGAAGCCGGCGGCGCCGGTGATCAGCACGCGCATCAGTGAGAACCTTTCATCAAAACATCAGCACGCCGAGCTCGCGGAATATCTCGTATACGCGGTCGGCATAGCTTACGAAGCTCTGTTCGATGCCCAGCTCGATGGGTCTGGGGCGGGGTAGCTCGATGCGGATCTCCTCCACTATCCTGCCGGGACTCGGTGACATGACCAGCACCCGGTCCGAGAGGCCGATTGCCTCTTCGACGCTGTGCGTGATAAACAGCACAGTCTTGCGCTTTTCCATCCAGAGCAGTTCCAGGTCGTGGCGCATCTGCGTACGAGTGATAGTGTCGAGCGCGCCGAACGGCTCGTCCATCATCAGTACGCTTGGATCGTGGATCAGGGCCCGGGCGAGCGACACGCGCTGGCGCATACCACCCGAAAGCTGCCGTGGATAGCGATTGCTAGCTTTCTCCAGTCCGAGCTGCTTGAGTAGCCTCCGAGTTTCCTCACGCGCTGCCTGCATCGGCATGCCTCGAACCTGCGCCTGTAAGAGGATATTAGCTTCGGCTGTGCGAAAGTCCAGCAGCAGGTGGTCCTGAAACGCTATGCCGATGTCAGTCAGGGGCTCTGTCAGGGCCTTTCCATTCACCACGATGCTGCCCGAGGTGAGGGGTAATAGCCCGGCAGCCATGAGCATGAGTGTGCTTTTTCCGCAGCCACTCGGCCCGATAATACTGACGAATTCTCCCGCTTCGATCGCAAAGTCTATAGGTGTGAGCGCCTGGAACTCGCCTTCTTTGGTCACATATGTCTTGGATACGCCATGACCCTCGATGCGCGCCCCGGCGATTCCGACCTGGGACAGCGGTTTGTCTACTTCCTGCATCGTCGCATCTCACTTTCGTATCGGCAACGGTCGGCGCATGAGGGAAGGGGGAGAGGTGGGAACCGGCCACTGGGGGTCTTTTTGGCTGTGCCCCATTTCTCCCCGTTCCTTCCATGCTTCACAGGCATCACCGCGCTCCACGTTCACTCTCACGGAATACAAGTGCACCCCTTCTTTGCATAACCTGTTCTATGAACATGCATTAGGGGCAGGTTGGAGCGTCCGCCGGGATGAATTTGGTTGTATAGTAGTCGGTCACCGGCTTGGTGGTCGGAAGGCTCTGGTACTTGGTCAGCAGGTCGTAAGTCGCAGCCCAGTTAGCTTCCGGCACTGCTCCGAAAGTTTTGGCGTTCGCGGCACAGACCAGCCCCAGGTCTACCTTGAGCTGCTTCAGTATTTCGTCCTTGTTGCCAGATACAAACTGCTCAACTACGGCTGCGGCCGCAGCGTCGGGGTTCTTACGGGCGGCATCCCAGCCCTTGAGGGACGCCGCTACAAAGCGGGCTACCAGGTCCGGGTTGTTCTGAACAATCTCATCGCGCGTGATGATCGATAGCCCCACTGTCGGCACACCCGCGTCTTTATAGAAGATCTGGTTAATCTCTTTGCCGAGGTCGGTGATCTGCACGCCCTGGAAGTCCGCGCCCGCCAGGATTGCGTCTACCTTGCCCTGAAGCAGCGAACTGTTCAGCGCGGAGGGGTCCAGGTTCACGATAGTCACCTTCGACTTATCAACATTGTTGGAGAGAAAGACCGCGTCGAGGAGGGCGGTCTGCGCGGTGCCGGGCTGCACAGCCAGTGTCTTGCCGATCAGGTCGGAGACTTTGGTTATGTTCTTTTCCTTGAGCGAGATTATCGCGAAACCGTTGGTCTGAAGCACCGGCGCGACTATCGTTACCGGCCCACCCTTGACGCGCACAGACATTACAGAAGGCGCATCGGAGTAGCCGAACTCGGCCTGGCCCGCTGCTACTTGCTGGGCGGTCGTAGCGGAGCCTTTGCCTTCCTCAATCGTCAGGTCAATGCCCGCGTCAGTGTAGTAGCCGAGCTTCTTGGCGTACATGAAGCCGGCCTGAGGCCCACCGGCCAGGAAGTTGAGGATAAGCTTTGCGGACTGGGTGCCGGCGGCCCCGGTAGAGGCTGAGGGTGTAGCCTGGGCAGCCTGCGCTGTATCTGTTGGTTGCCCGGCCCCTCCAGCGGTTGGGGCCTGAGTGGCTACTCCTGTGTCCGTATCCGTAGGCTGGCTCGCTCCCTGGGTAGCTGTGGGCTGCAGCTGGGCCGTGGGTGTGTCAGCGGTTCCACCGCAGGCAGCCAACAGTGGCACCAGAAAGGCAATTGTGACCGCTCCGAGTAATCTGGACCTTGCTTTCGATCTGGATATCATTTTCAGTCTCCTTATGTAAGATGAACTTGCGTAACTTGCTTACCCGTGACGAGTGTGACCTGTGATTTCCGACCCTTACAAAACATGGCTACATCTAGTCCTCCTCGCGGAACTGTTGCCACGGCATGATCAACCGCTCGAGGATCTCCACGGCATAGTTGAAGACCAGGCCCAGGAGACTCAGGGCAACCAGGGTGGCAAAGATTAGCTGTGTGTCGAAGTAACTTGAGCCTCGCAAGAGCAGATAGCCAAGACCCGAGTTCGAGCCTACAAACTCGGCGACAATAGCCGCTGTGACAGCCAGCACCACCGACACTTTGAGTCCTGAGAATATAAACGGCAACGCGGCAGGTATACGCACGTACCGGAAGGTTTGCCACCAACTCGCACCCATTGAGCGTGTCAGGTACAGGACACGCGGGTCAAGGGCGCGAAAGCCGCTCATGCTTGCCACCAGGATGGGGAAAAAGCACAGCAGAAATGTCAGCAAATCCTTCGGAAAGACCCCGAAACCGAACCACACGATGAACAAGGGTGCGATTGCAATCTTAGGTATGATCTGGAAGAAAACGATTACAGGATAAAAGGCGCGCTCCAACAAGGGTACAGACACGATCAAGAGCGCCAATGGAATGCTGACTACGGTGGCAGCGAGAAAGCCCACAATCACCTCGCCACCCGTTACCAGCGTATGGGTCCACAAGAGGGCACGGTCTTGCCAGACCCTTACCAGGAACTCCGAGGGGCGTGGCACAATATACTCAGGCACTTTGAAAAGTATGATCAGTACTTCCCACAGGACCAGCAAGCCAACAAAGGTGAAAAGGGGTAGACCTATGGAGACGAAACGGTCACGGGCTACCGACCGCGTGCGCCTGGGTCGCGGAGGGGCTGCGACGGATACGTCCGCCTGCTCTACTTTATCTTGCCTGATCAACGCGCTCCCCTTTCCGCCCCTATCTCTGCTCCCTGCACGCCTGCTATATTGGCCACCTGAAGGATACGGCGGATGTTTGCTCGCTGCGACGCGGTGCATGCGGGAAGGGGCGCTGCCGACCGGCCGTTTCCGATGCCGAGTTCTGCGAGCGTGGCTTTAAGAGCGCTCAGCCAGTAGCCTTGATCGAAAACTTGCGCGAGCGTAGTTGCAGCTCGCTGGACTTCAAGGGCCTTTGCGCGGTCACCCTCGCGCACTGCGACTGCGATCTGCTGCAGGAGTTCGGGCGCAAAATTTGAAAGGCCGGAGATGATGCCGTCCCCTCCCAGCCACAACGAGGCTGCCGCCAATTGCTCGCGCCCCTGGATGACCGCGAACTTGCTGCTAAGCAGTGCCAGGAACTCCTGGTGGAGCATCATGTCCCCCCAGCTGTCTTTCATGCCAACGATATTCGGGTGCTCCGCCAGGCGGGCAGCAGTGGCTGGAGCCAGAGGCGTGGCTGTGTTTTGAGGGATGTTGTAAAGAAGGACAGGCAGCGAAGATGCCTCTGCAATCGCCAGGAAGTGGCCGGCCAGGGCGTCCTGGTCGCTGATCGGGTAGTAAAACGAACTACAAGCAACGATGTAGTCAACACCGGGGCGCGTAAGACGCTTGAGGTTAGCCAGCGCCCGGGCGGTACCGGTGTCACCAACACCTACATAAACCGGAACACGGCCTCCGACGTGGGCTATTACCTCATCCACGAGGTGTTCTGCCGTTGAAGGCCTGAGGAGTGCGAATTCACCTGATGAGCCGAGGGCAAAGACGCCGTCCAGGTCAGGCAGGAGACGGTCCAGCAAGAGATGCAGAGCAGGAACGTCGAGATCTTCTGCATCGTCCAGGGGAGTGGCCAGGGGGCAGATGATGCCACCTATTGTAGATGCCGTAGATGCTGTGGATGTAGCTGCTCTCATGATGCCTCACTTTCAATGAGCCGGCGCAACCGCTCGATCGACTGCCGAGCGGTTGCGACCTTGGGGCGGACGTGGGTTTCAACAGAGATATAACCAGAGTAGCCATCTTGCTCCAGCGCCCTGATCTGCCCTACCCAGTCGACCGAGCCGTCAAAGACAAAGTGGCGAGCACCAGTCTCGGGGTTGACGGCGGCGTCTTTGTAGTGGACATGGCGCACCAGGTCGCGCAAGGCGGCGTAGCCATCGGGAAATGGAGCATCCTCACCCGCGCGGAAAGCGTTAGCGGGGTCCCAGTTGATGCCGAGCGCCGGGTGCCCAACGCGGCGCACCAGCGCTGCGGTACGGGCGCCGGTATCCCCCCAGCAGACGTGTTCGGCCTCCACGGCGAGCGTCAGGCCCGCATCGCCTACCCGTCGAGCGGCATCTCGCAGCACGTCTACTACGCCCTCCGGCACCGTAGCGTCGGTTGGGATCTCGGGACCACGGTCAAAGCTGAAGCAGACGATCACCGCGCTCCCCAGCGCTTGGGCGGCCGCTATGGTCTGTGGTAACAACTCCTCCAGGTGGAATCGTACCAATCCCTCAGCACTCTCATAGCGACGGAAGAGCATGGCGTCTTCCCAGCGCAAAATACGAGTCTCTGGGGCCGGGGGCATGGCGAGTGGGATCTTGAATAAGCCGGGTGATAGTGCCGCCACCTGTAGCCCTGACTCCCTGACCAGCTCAGGGACGCGCGCCTTCCAGAAATCAGAAACGTCCGGGTAGCGCTGCTCGCCGATCCCGCGCAACTCGATGGCAGGCACGCCCCACTCTCGAGCAAGCTCGATAGCAGTCTCCGGATCGGCGCTAATCTCATCGGTGATAACAGAAAGCTTCATTGCCATTCAGCTCCTCATCTTCGAGAGACTTGCGTGCCGAGGAGCTGCCGCAGGTAAGCTGCGCCCCGGCGAAAGCCTGCCTCGGGCTCAGGTAGGTCCTGTGGGTGCCACCGATACTCGTACTCCATGCTCAGATATCCGTCATAGCCACCGGCGCGCAGGTCCCCCAGAATGGCAGGCCAGTCTG
The DNA here is from genome assembly GCA_027317125.1 of Chloroflexota bacterium. GTDB lineage: Bacteria > Chloroflexota > Chloroflexia > QHBQ01 > JADMIH01 > JADMIH01. The sequence continues at coordinate 16,199 of DAHVFG010000044.1, forward strand.
TGATTCCTTCCCCAACTACACGAGAGCGCACCGTGCGCTCCTCAGTGGCGACTGACGAAACTGCAGAAGCGCTGAACGCGCGACCGGGATCGGTGAAGACCAAATCCTTGACATGGACATAGCGGATCCAGGGCCTTTGCCTGGCAATCGCCTCCGGATAAGCTTCGCTATGGGTGAATGCCAGGTTCACCTGGTCGTAAAGGATACCTACGGCGGGTGAGCCGACCGCCTGCATAAGCGCCGCGGTCTCTGCCGCCGTGACCGTCATAGTGTTGAAGTGATTCTCGACGCAGAGGGTGACGCCGCTCTCGGTGGCCAGTAGATCGAGGGTCTGCAGTGACTCTACCAGCCGGTGCCACTGTTCGTCTCTATGGGGATCACCGGGCAGGTACCGGCCAGCATAGACTCGGATGTATGGGCACGCCAATCGCTCAGCTACCCTGATGCAACGGGCGAAGCGGTCTATATCGCGGGCGCGTTCGTCGGGGTCCAGGCTGTTGATGCCGGTCATGTAGGGGGTGAGGCAAGAAATATCCAACCGAAGGTCCGAGGCCAGGCTGCGTACCTCGTCCACGCGCTCGTCTCCGGCAGTCTCGGGAAGACCCGACAGATAGTCATCCTGCCAGATTATTTCGGCAGCGTCCAGGCCGATCGCCGCGAAAAGCCGTAGCGCCTCAGCCGCCGACAACCCGGGAGTGCCCATTGTATGGCCCGCTATTTTCATGACCCAGCCCCTTTGCTGACGGTTGCACAGCTCCCCATGCTGCTTTGCTGAAAGGTTTCAGCAAGAATATAACAAAAGAAACAGAGGCTGTCAAGCCCTGATCCCAGGTTACTTGAGATATGATAATACCTCTGGTCTTTGGATGGTAATAACGGGAGGGACCAGGTGTTGTACCAGACCGTGCCGTCCATCGCCCTGAGTGCTCGCTGTCACCGACTGGAGCTGCAGGAAGGGTTCTGTGGCACCTGTACTGCGATATCCTGGTAGCTGAGTTGGGATAATAATGGCATACGAGAGAATACAAAAGGACAAAGGGACGAAGGAGTAGGAGGGTCGGGGAATACCACCGTTCAGAAGCCATCATACCCAGCCGAGGGCTATGCTCCGGCGCGCACGAGCAACTTTTGGATACTGGCACGTGATGGCAGTGACGGTTGTGCACCGGCAGTCGCCGCCGCGAGCGCGCCTGCCGCCGCTCCCCAACGGACTGCCTCCTGGAGAGTGCGGTTTTCGGCCAGTGCCAGGGCTAGCGCACCTGTGAATGCGTCCCCAGCGGCGGTTGCATCAACGGCCCGCACCGAGAAGGGAGCCTGCCGGTAAGTACGATCACCATCCAGTACGAACACTCCACCCTCACCCAGGGTAATAACTACAGCCCCGGCTCCAAGCTCGTGCAGGGCGCGCGCCATCAGTTCGGGGTCCGTGCTGTCACCTCTCTGGTAAGCCGTAAGGGTCGCCGCTTCGGTCTCGTTCGGGACGAGCACATCTACGAGGGCCAGAAGATCAAGTAAAGAATCGTTTACGGGCGGGGCGGGGGCGGGGTTTAATATGACTGGCGTGCCGGCCCGCCTGGCCATCTGTGCCGCCGCTGCCACTACAGGCAGGGGTACCTCCAGTTGCAACAGCAATACTGCAGCCGACCGGATGACCTCGGATGACCTCTCTAAGTCTTTGAGTGTGAGCGCAGCGTTTGCCCCGGGCGCCACGATAATGGTGTTCTGCCCCCGTGGGTTCACCGCAATCAGGGCCACTCCCGTGGCGCTGCCGGCCTGGGTTCGTACGAGTGACACGTCAATCCCCTCGTCGAGCAGCCCGGCATGGAGCATAGGACCGTAGGCGTCCTCTCCAATACAGCCGACCATCGCCACCTGGCCCCCGGCTCGAACGGCAGCCACAGCTTGATTGGCTCCCTTGCCGCCGGGGAAGGTGGCAAAGGGGCCACCCAGGACTGTCTGTCCCGGTACCGGCAGCGCTGGCGTTCTCACGACGAGGTCCATATTGATGCTACCTACAATACAGATCAGCGGTTCCTTCGGGTGTTCCATTAGTGGCTCCTGCATACCCATTACCTCTTACACTTTACCTTTGCGCCGTTATGAAGCGTAACGGCGCGATGGCAACCCCTGCGCTGCCTGATGCCCTGTCTGCTGGCGGCTATTTTCATGGGCTGTCAAAGAACTGAAGCACCGGCCCTTCCGGGTCGCGCCTGAGCGCGTAATGCTCGCGAGGAGTAACCGTGGGCCACATCCCTGGCAGCTCTTGCGCCCCTGCGCCCCTGCGTTCGGCACGGTGCGGCACTACGCATTACGTAGAGGCACGCACTGTGAGTTCGGCGTCGTAGACACGGTGGGTGGTAGCGTGGTGGTGTTGGTGGAGCATTTCCACCACCATAGCCGCTGCATCTCTCGCCATATCGATCAACGGCAAGCGGAAGGTAGTCAGCGGAGGGTCAATAAATCGGGCCATTTCCAGATCATCATGGCCGATCACGGCGATATCTTCAGGTATATGCAGGCCGGCTGCCTTGATGGCGGCGACTGCCCCGAAGGCCATTATGTCTCCCACTGCAAAGAGCGCATCACACTGACCACCAGTTGCGAGAAATCGCTCCATCGCTCGATAGCCCATCTCCTCGCTGAAAGCGTCGCTCACTATCTCAGCGATCCGTGCCGTTGGAAAGTCGGCATCTCTGAATGCCTGGATATAGCCTTCCTGCCTCTCTAAGCGAACCTGAGTCTGATCGGCCGGCACAAGCACCGCCGGGTGTTGTCGGCCTGCGGACATAAAAAGTGAAGCGGCTTGCGCGCCAGCGGCTCGCGCACGGCTGGAAACACAGTTCTGCCCACTGACCTCTCTCAAAAATACGATGAGCGGGACAGGGATGGCTGCTGTGGCAAGGAACTCGTCGTCCTCGGGGGCTGTGTTTGCAATGATTGCCCCGTTGAACCGTGTGCCGTCGAGTAGTCCCGGAAGTTTATCGACGTGCCCGCGCCGGAAGGTTTCGATCGTGATCTGAATAGGGTCGGCTGAAGCCGCCGCAAACTGCTGCACGCCGCGCACCACTTTACCGAGGAGCTCCATGGAGGTTTCAAGGGAGGTGGCGATCGCCAGGTAGGTGCTCTGGTCACCGTGTCCACCGGCCCTCAGTCGACGAGCGGCGATATTCGGCTGGTAGCCCAGTTCACGCGCGGCAGCCCACACTCGCTGCTGCACCTGCGGTGAGATCCGCGCCTCCTCTGCCTTATTGTTCAGTACCGCCGATACCGCCGAAATCGAGACACCCACTCGCTCTGCTATATCTACAATCCGGATTGGACCACGTACCATAGTCCCCTAGTCCCTCCTGGCTGCCGTATGCCTCACGACCACGCCACTCCTCGCATAATGCTGCAACGATCTAGCTTTCACTCTACTATATCAGCGCAGTCCGAAAGGGTCAACGTTAACTCACGCATTGCGGTTGGGATTCCCCCATCAAAGTGGACCAGAGAAAGACTCTGGTCCACTTTGATGGGGGAATCCCAACCTGATCTCCAATGCGATAAAATATAGCCCGGAAGGTGGCCCGGTGGAGGTTATTGTCGGTTACGCAGCAGCACCGGCAAGACCAGAAGATGTCACAGCCCGCGACTTGCCCGATTCCAGGTGGGCCATGGTCGCGGTGACAGATCGGGGCCTGGGCATGGCCCGTGAGTAGCAATGGAACAGTAATGTACGCCGGGTGCTTGGGTAACAGGTCGGATGTTGAGCGGGCTAAAGCATTTGCTCATCTGGGTCTGTTGGATCACGCAGAGGACGCAATGCACCCCTTGCCGCCGAAGGTCATCTAGCGCCATCTGCATGTAGCGGGTGTTCCACAGCACCAAGGCATTGAGCACAAGCCCCAAAGCGCCCAGTTGGTCTTCCTGCCCTTCTCTGTAGGGCTGGCGTAGCTCCCCTCTCTGCCCATGGAAGAGGTGACGTGCCAGGCTGTGACGACCTTCGCCCCTGTTCAGTTGTGTGAGGATGCGCCTGCGGTAGGTTTCGTCATCAAGGAAGGTCAGTAGGTGGAGCGTCTTTGGCACACGTCCTGCCTCGCCAATGGCACGGGCCAGCGTGGAAGGTCTGCTACCAAAGTGAAGTGAGCGGATCAGATCGGAGGCCCTCACCGTGCCCATC
>DAHVFG010000045.1:0-19830 GCA_027317125.1 Chloroflexota bacterium
GTCTCATGCTCGTCACCGTTGCGCGTGGTGAACCAGATGTTGGTGTTGAACCAGTCGTAAGTTACCTGGCCTGTGGCTACCATGAAAATATGCTCGCGCACATCCATTGCCTGCCCTGGCTGAAGGGGCAGCGCCACAAGCTCGCCCGGCCCGTCGTACGAGAAGGCGATGTGGCCGGGGCCGTGCGCCTGCGCCATGATGAGGGGGAGCCCCGCGAACATTCGCTTCCACCCGCCGCGCATTGGCATCGTAGTGATGTTTACCTGCGGGTCTTTCCAGAGTAGCACGTGGTGGGTGAAGTAGACATTATCCTCCGCCGCCAGGTTCATATCTGCCACCGGCACATACGTTCCCTCTATCTGGCAATGCGAGTTGCCAAACTGTAGCTTCGCCATATCCTTGATGCCCGGTAATTCATACCAGCCCGACTTCGTGGCGATAGCCTTCACATCCACGGGCGCACCGCAGGCGGGGCAGCTCATAGTTGTGCCGTCGCTCACCATACCGCACCAGGGGCACGCATAGCTGCGCTGCGGCCCGGCTCCGGCTGTGGGGTGCTGCGGTGGCTGCGGTGGTTGCGGCTGTTGGTTCTGATAAGCGCACATATCTCTTTATTCCCTCAGTCCGTTTTGTTATGGACATACATAGACTGGATTCCTACGCGGCCAGGGCCTGTCATGCGGGCCAGGTTCATCCCTGTGCCCCCAAAGAGGCCGGTGGTCAGCTTCTGTGACTCTACATTCATTGTGACCGCCGCGTCTTTGTAAAGGAAGGCTCCAGGCTCAATCAAGATACTTTCACCGGGCCTGAGATAACGCTCAAAGACGTTGCCATAGCCGTGCAGGAGGAGGAGGCCGGGCTGGTCGGTGGTAACAAAGCGGTCCATGAACATCCCCTGCCCACCGAGGAGGATATTACGCAACCCCTGTATACGTACATAGGAGTAGGCTATCTGGTGGGACGCCAGCAGGAAGGCATGCTCGCGCACATCTAGCTCCATGCCGGGGTGGAGAGGCATAACGACTAACTCGCCTGTGGCATCGCGGGAAAAGGCGATGCGCCCCGTGCCGTGAGCCACGCTGATGATGAAAGGCATTCCTGCCAGGGCGCGCTTTACCCCACCCTGTAACGGCATGACTGTAAGAGGCACGCTGTCGTCTTTCCAGAGTAGGACGTGGTGCTCAAAGTAGACAGCATCGCCCTGCGATAGCCCCATCTCGGCCACAGGCACGATCTCGCCTTCCACCTGGCAGGTGCTGTTGCCAAAGCGGATTTCGGTCATGTCCTTGATGCGCGGAGCTTCACGCCAACCCGATTCGCTTATTAGATTGCGCACATCGAGTGGCGCACCGCACGCCCAACATGCGATCGCCTGCGCGGGATTCATGCTCTGGCACCACTCACACTGTATGCGCTGCACACCATCCATGGATCACCTCTTCTTGCAATTGCGAGTTACTTTTCGCCTGCGGCGGAGTTACGACTTGCCTGCCACCGTCTCTACGCCCCCATTCGGGACGTAAAATTATTGGCCTGTAGCTTAGGGCAAGCGGGGTGTACAGGATGTAAGAGGATAGCGATTGCGCCTACTATAGCATAAGAGCGTGTTGGACGCAATTGGCGAGTACCGGTAAGACAGGGCGATTGCATCTAATTTGCTAGAGCGATTTAACCAGACAAGATCGTGCCTGTCACAGAGTGCTCAACTCCGTGGGTATCTTACCACAGCCTATATTTTCGGTTCTCGTGGTCCCAGACCGGAGCAATCACAAGCGTGAATCAATTTAGATGCAATCGCCCTGCTTACCATGAATAATCACCTTGACTCTTCCTCATTGGTATGCTAATATGCTCAGCAAGTGAATAGCGGCTAATGGCCGCGTGCCCGCGTTGAAGTGGAAAAGTAGTTGCGTAAGCAGGTTTTCAGCGAATCAGGACAGGTGCGAGCCTGAGAAACCTAGCGTAGCGAACGCGTCATAGAGCGGCCCGCCGAAGAGAGCACATCGTCGTGCAAGTAGGAAGGGGTGGTTGGTTACCATGCAAGCAATAACCAGGAGCGGTCACAGGCCACAAATGTGACAATTAGGGTGGTACCACGGGAGTTGTTACTCTCGTCCCTTGCTTTCGGGATGGGAGTTTTTCTTTGCCCGGAAAGCGGCAAGCGAAGTGTGGCATCTGCAAATCAGCCCGTGAGTACCATCTGTTGCCCACAGACAACGCAGTCTGTTGAATGTCCAGCGCAGGCCGCAACACGCTTTCGTCTACTCACATTGATCTTCATGGCACGCGAGTGTAAGGGGAAAGAAATGCAAGTTATGCTGGACAAAGTTGCCTCTGCGACCGCCAGGCTCCAACTGCCTCATATGATAGAGGTGGGTGATTTCGGCTGCACAGAACGCGGCGCTGTGATGGTAGTTGAGGCTCTGGAAGAAAAAGGCATTTACGGTGAGCTTGAGCTGGTGGGAGGCAGGTTGGCCCATATCATCAAGGGGGACCGCATCGCAGGGGTGCTTGGCGAGCGTCAGGCGCTCAAAGGCTTCGTCGGGGCGATCCCTTCAACTGTGACACCGGGTGATGTGCTGCATATTCTGAATATGGGTGGGGTGATCGGGCGCTGCACCTCGGCCAACTCTGATTTCGGCCAGCCGCTGAGGGTGCGCGTCATAGGCACCGCGCTGCTCGAGGGCAAACCCGCCAATATGTCGCACAATGCCGTCCCATGGAGGAGGTCGCTCCCCAGCTCCGCCCCTATTATCCTGGTCTCAGGCACTTGCATGAACGCTGGCAAGACCACAGCGGCCTGCGAGATAATACGTCACCTTAAGAGCCAGGGTTATCGGGTAGCAGCAGCCAAGCTGGCCGGCGTAGCCACGCAGCGAGATGTCTTGAATATGCAAGATCACGGTGCAACAGCCGCCATGTCGTTCAGCGACGCCGGGCTCCCCTCTACAACGCGCACCGATAGCTGTGTGGTGCCTGCCGCCAAAGGGGTGCTTATGGCTCTCAACCTGAGCAGCCCTGACGCCATAGTCGTAGAGTTCGGCGACGGCATTATGGGGCACTACGGAGTGGACCTGCTCCTCAGTGACCGCGAGTTGATGAGCCACGTGAAGGCGCATCTCCTCTGTGCCAACGACCTTGTGGCCGCCTGGGGTGGCATCCTCTTCTTGCAAGGGCTGGGGCTGCGGGTGAATTGCGTGTCAGGCCCTGTGACCGATAACAGCGCGGGCATAAGTTACATCGAAGAGCGCTTTGGCGTCCCCGCAGCAAATGGCCGCAACGATCCTGTCAGGCTTGCCACCCTCATCGAAGAGAAGCTCTTCAGCGCCCACTGTGAATGCGCGCCAACGATGGTGGTTGCTTGATGGCCGCAGCAGGGAAAGCAACGCGGCCGCCCATCAAAGTGGCCGTGTTGGGAGGGTCAGGCTATATAGGAGGCGAGGCATTGCGCCTCCTTCTTGGGCATCCATACGTCCAGGTGGGGGCGGTCACTTCAGCTGCGCACGCCGGTCAGCCGGTCACCTCGATACACCCGCACTTGAACAAGCTAACGGAGCTTACCTTCGTAGCGGATGTAGAGCCTGAGGAAGCGGGAGAATATGATGCTATCTTCCTTGCCCTGCCGCATGGTGGAGCTATGCAGCATGTGCCCACCATGCTTACCGCGGCCCAGAGCGGCGGGCCGCAGGGCAATGGCCCCATACTCATTGACCTTAGCGGGGACTTTCGCATCAAGGATGCGGCTCTCTTCCAGCGCTACTACGGATTGGAGCATAGCGCCCCACAGCTGGCGTCAGCAGCTGCTTACGGCCTAACCGAGTGGAACCGCGAAGCTATAAAGGAGGCGAGATTGGTGGCATCTCCCGGCTGCTTTCCAACGGGTGCGCTCCTTGCGCTGACCCCACTTGCCAGGGCAGGACTGCTGGATGGGCCTGTAATCGTCGATTCAAAGACAGGCTCGTCAGGCTCCGGCAAAGAGCCGGGCGAAGGCACGCACCACCCGACACGCGCAAACGATTTTCGGGCGTACGGGCTTTTCACCCACCGTCACCAGCCGGAGATAGCGCAGGAGCTTGCAAAGTGGCTGCCCGCGCAGAAAGCCGCGCCGACTGTAACCTTCACCCCGCACTCTGCACCCATGGTTAGGGGCATTTTCACCACAGCTTACGCCTTTCCAGAGCGTAAGGTGAGTGCGGGCGAGCTTCGCGACATTTATGAAGAGGCTTACGCTACCGAGTTTTTTGTGCGGCTGGTAGATGCGCCGCGAGTTGCGGTGGTGGCGCACTCTAACTTCTGCGATCTGAGCGTTGCTACCGACGGAGAAGGCACTATAATAGCTACAAGCGCGATTGATAATCTGGTGAAGGGAGGGGCAGGCCAGGCGGTGCAGAATCTCAATGTGGTCTTCGGCTGGCCGGAAACGCTCGGCCTCACCTTCCCTGGTACGATGCCGTAGCTTGCCGTAAGAGCAATGAGCGCTGAGGACTTAACGCGAGGGCGCAAAGATTCTATGGTTTTACCGCACGCGGCGCAGAGGGTAATAAAAGTAGCCGATGCCTGTTCAATGCCAGTTTAGTGGAGGGGATATGAGCACGCTAACTAATGCTGGGATAGACTCCCAGGTGATCATAGAAGCAGAGACGCAGGCGCAGTTAGGCACCTATGCCAAGCTGCCGATTGTGGCTGTGCGCGGCGAAGGAATCACCCTTTACGACGCGGAGGGTCGCGCTTACTACGACTTCTACTGCGGCCATGCCGTTACCCTTACAGGGCACTGCCACCCAAAGGTTGTGGCGGCGATACAGGAGCAAGCGGCGCGGCTTATCTTCTACTCTAACATTGTATACAACGATGTACGCGCTCACTACGCGGCATCTCTTGTGGGTGTCGCCCCAGAAGGCTTCGGACAGGTCTTCTTCTGCAACTCAGGAGCCGAGGCGAACGAAACTGCCCTGAAGCTGGCGCGCAAATACACGGGCAAACAAGAGATAATCGCCATGCAAGGCGGCTTCCATGGCCGCACAATGGGCGCGCTCGCCATGACTAGCAACCCCAAGTACAAGGCCGGCTTTGAGCCGATGGTGCCTGGCATCGAGTTCGCTCCTTTTGGCGACCTTGATGCCGTAACAGAGATGATGAACGACCGAGTTGCCGCGATCATTCTGGAGCCTGTCCAGAGCATAGCAGGCATAGTAGTTGCTGAGCCATCGTACTATAAAGGTTTGCGTGATCTCTGCCACAGGTGGGGCGCGCTGCTGATCTTCGATGAAATACAAACCGGCATGGGCCGCACCGGAAAATTGTGGGTTGGCGAGCACTGGGGAGTAACACCTGATATAATCACCCTCGCCAAAGGAATCGCAAGTGGCGTGCCGATGGGAGCCACCCTCGTCTCTCAGCAGATCGCGCAAACGGTGAGGCTCGATGAGCATGGCTCGACTTTCGGCGGCGGGCCTCTCGCCTGCGCTGCGGCGGCGGCCACCCTTGAGGTTATACTCGGCGACGATCTATGCTCACACGCCGCAGAGATGGGCGATCTGATAAAGGTGCGTCTACAGGGATTGCCTCACGTGCAGGAAGTTCGCGGTATGGGCCTGTTGCTGGGGCTGAAGCTCGATGTTGCGGCCAAAGGAGTGCAACAGGCGGCGCTCGATGAAGGGATAATCCTCGGCACTTCGGGTGATGCCAGTCTGCTGCGCGTGATGCCACCGATGGTAGTAACCGAAGAGGATGTAGACCACCTGGCGCGGGCGCTTGCCAAAGTATTGGAAATTATATGATTTCGCGGGCTATCAACACCGCTTGCTTTGATGCTACAGTTGCTTCATGCGAAGGTAAGCGCATCGTAGTAAAGCTGGGTGGCGAGCTCATCCTGAACAGCGCCGGGTTAGAGGCTATCGCGGAGGACCTGGCGCTGCTGGCGCGGCATGGCGCTCATCCGGTGATAGTGCATGGAGGCGGGCCACAGGCCGATACCCTGGCGAAGCAGCTTGGGCACACAGTGCGCAAGGTCGCTGGAAGGCGTATCACTGATGATGATGCGCTTGAGGTAGCCAAGATGGTATACGGCGGCAGTATAAACATCGAGTTAGTAGCCGCTCTCAAGAGGCGTGGCGCAAAAGCTGTAGGTCTTTCGGGCGCGGATGGCGACCTGATAACAGTTGCCCGCCGCCCCCTTACACGGGTGAGCGACCCCGCGACGTGCAGAGCAGAATGGGTGGATTTTGGTCACGTTGGCGACATCACCGGCTTGGATACCTCTCTGGTTGAGCTTCTGCTCGATGCGGGGTACGTGCCTGTGATTGCTTCACTCGCGGCTGACAAAGAGGGCAACCTCTACAACATCAACGCCGACACAGTAGCCTGCGCCCTTGCCGGAAGGCTGCACAGCGACAACCTCTTCGTCATGACGAACGTCCCCGGCATATTGACTGAGGCTAATGATAGCTCGACGTTGCTCACCGTTTGCACCGCAGGTGAGGCCGCCACCCTGGTTGAAAGCGGAACAATAAGTGGAGGCATGCTCCCTAAAGTGCATAACTGCCTGCAAGCCCTCAAAGAAGGTGTAAAAGAAGTATATATACTTGATGGCACCGCAGAGCAGTCACTCTTGCTGCCCGCCCTGGCCGGTATGCCCGTAGGTACGATGATACTTGGGGGCCAGGATCAGCTACTAATCCCTGATCCCTGATGCCTGATCTCTGGAGAAGCAATGGCTGACACGTTATATGGTCTGCTCGTTACCGCTGAAGGCGCGGTAGTTCGCGGGTTGGGTGGCGGTGCACAGGGTACTGCTGTGGGTGAGCTTGTCTTCCAGACAGGGATGGTCGGCTACCAGGAGGCGCTTACCGATCCCTCTTATGCCGGGCAAATCCTCATCTTCACATACCCGCTCGTGGGCAGCTATGGAACCGGAGCACTCGCCGGGCAGAGCTCCAGGGTCCATGCGCGTGCTGCGATCATGCGCGATATGATGAGCAGCGCGGGGCACCGCGACTCATCAGGCGACCTCAACGCCTTTCTCCAGGATGAGGGTACACCTGCCCTCTACGGCGTTGATACTCGCTCACTCGTGAAGCAAGTGCGCTTGCATGGTGTGCTGCCCGCCGCCCTCGCAGTCGCTACGCAGGGCCGGTTACCTGACGTCGCGGAGTTGCAAAAGCTGGCGCAATCATTAGATTATGACTGCGTGGATTACGTAGTGGAATGCTCTACCCCCGAGCTCACCTGGCACCCGCAAAGCCGCCCGGAGGCACCACGTGTGGCCCTGCTCGACTATGGAGCAAAAAAGGGTATGCTTGAGCGGCTCCAACACGCCGGAGCGGGCGTCTGGCTTGTACCGTCAACGATGACTGCGGGCGAAGTGATGGCTTTGCAACCTGACGGCGTGCTCGTCTCCAACGGGCCGGGCGATCCCGCTCACCTGGGCTACGCGGTCGAAACCGTGCGTGGGCTGATGGAGCAAGGGCAACTGCCGGTCTTTGGCATCTGCCTGGGGCACCAGCTAATTGCTCTGGCCGCAGGTGGGCGCACCACCAAGATGCGATTCGGCCACCGAGGTATAAACCAGCCTGTGCTTGAGACCGCAACCGGGAGAATGTCCATCACCACCCAGAATCACGGCTACACGGTTGATCCGGCGTCTCTGCCGCCGGACTTCTACATTACACACACCAACCTCAACGACGGCACAGTGGAGGGATTAGCCCACAGGTCGCGCCCAATCTGGGGTGTTCAATGGCACCCCGAAGCCTTTCCGGGGCCAACCGACACACATGGGTTGATAGAGAGCTTTCTTGCGGCTGCCTCTAACGCTGCTGTGGAGGGCACACATGCCTAGGGACCTGCTCATCAAGAAAGCGCTAATCATAGGCTCAGGTCCTATCGTGATCGGCCAGGCTGCGGAGTTCGACTACGCCGGCACACAGGCCTGCATTAGCTGCCGCGAGGAAGGGGTAAAGGTGGTGCTGGTCAACTCCAACCCCGCCACGATCCAGACCGACCCCGATATGGCCGATGCGGTATATATTGAGCCGTTGACGGTGGAGAGCGTTGCAGGGATAATCGCCAGAGAGCGCCCCGATGGGCTAATCGCTACCTGTGGTGGGCAGACGGCACTCAACCTGACGATGGAGCTTGAGAAGGCAGGGGTGCTGGCGCACTACGGCGTGCGAGTGCTGGGCACTTCGACATACAGCATCCGTCTTGCCGAAGACCGCCAGATATTCGCCGACCTGATGACCGCATCCGGACAGCCGGTGCTGGCGCACACCACAGTAGCCGACCTGTGGAGCGCATCGGAGTTTACAGCAAAGCATGGCTTTCCGGTGGTGGTGCGCTCGCCCTTTAGCCTGGGCGGCACAGGGTCGGGGCACGCCGCTAACGAGGCAGAATTAGAAAACCTGGTGGGAGATGCGCTCAAGCTGAGCCGCACAGGTAATGTGCTGTTGGAGCGTAGCGTGGCGGGCTGGGCTGAGATAGAGTATGAGGTGTTGCGTGACAGTGCGGGCAATAGCATGATCATCTGCAACATGGAGAATATGGACCCGATGGGCGTCCATACCGGCGAGTCCATCGTGGTAGCGCCAAGCCAGACCCTCTCGGATGGTGATTACCAGCGCCTGCGCAGCGCGGCCCTCGACATAGTGCGCTCGCTGGACGTGCGCGGTGGGTGCAACTGCCAGTTTGCGCTGAATCAGGCCACAGGCGAATACGCCATTATCGAGGTAAACCCCCGCCTGTCGAGATCATCGGCGCTCGCCTCCAAAGCCACAGGCTACCCTATTGCCAGGGTCGCCGCCAAGATCGCCCTCGGTTATACCTTGCCTGAGCTACGAAACGATATTACGGGCGCAAGCGTCTGCGCCGAGCCTGCCCTCGATTACGTGGTAGTAAAGCTGCCCCGCTGGCCCTTCGACAAGTTCCGCAGCGTAGACCGGCACATCGGCATGACGATGAAAAGCACAGGCGAAGTGATGGCTATCGGCAGGTCGTTCGAGCAGGCATTTCTCAAGGGTCTACGAGGCCTGGACGTGCGCTCGTCGCACCTCGAAGTTACCGAAAGCTGGATAGAAGAGAAGATAGCCTGTGCGCTGGCCCACCCCACGCCCCAACGTCCGGCGGCAATCTACAACGCCATAGCTCAGGGCTGGACTACAGAGAGGATAACCCGCCTCAGCCATATACACCCCTGGTTTATCGAACGAATAAGGTCGATCTACGAGATGGAGGCGCTCTGCAGCGCTGACCTGAGCGGCGTGCACATAAAGGCTGCCAAGCGGATTGGCTTCTCGGATGAGCATTTGCTCCAGCTTGAGCGCGGAGCAACCGGCACAGAGGCTCGCGGGGAGAGGCCCATAGAGCGCCAGCTGCAATTCAGGCAGAAAAGGCTGGCGGCTGGCGTGAGGCCCACCTACAAGATGGTGGACACCTGCGCGGGTGAGTTCACCGCCTCCACACCCTACTTTTATTCGACGTATGAGGAGGAAGATGAGGCCAAGCCGCTGGAGGGCCGCAAGGTGATCGTGCTGGGCAGCGGCCCAATACGTATCGGTCAAGGCATAGAATTCGATTACTCATCGGTGCATGCTGTAGAGGCGCTGAAGGCCCAGGGCGTCAAGGCAATTGTGATCAACAACAACCCTGAGACGGTTAGCACAGATTACAGCTTGAGCGACCGCCTCTATTTCGAGCCGCTGACCTTCGAAGAAGTGCTGAACGTGGTTGAGCAGGAGGCGGCTGGGCTGCTGGGGGTGATTACGCAGTTCGGAGGGCAGACCGCTCTCAATCTGGCTCGTCCTCTAGCCGAAGCAGGCGTGCAAATACTTGGCACCTCAATCGGCTCAATCGCAGCCACCGAGGACCGGCAAGAGATGGCTGCTCTCTGTCAGGAGCTTAATATCCCCACTCCTGCGTGGGCAATCGTGCACAGCCAGGACGACCTGGAGGCGTTAGCCCCACAAATCGGCTTCCCTGTGCTGGTGCGCCCATCCTATGTGCTTGGTGGGCGGGGGATGAAGATTATCTACGACCCGGATGAGCTGAAGAGCTATTTCCATGCGCTCGGCCCACATTTACGCCGTCACCCTGTGCTGGTAGACCGCTTTCTGGAGGACGCTATCGAGATTGATGTGGATGGAGTGTCGGATGGGATCAATCTCTTCACAGTAGTGATGGAGCAGATAGAGAAGGCAGGTGTCCATTCGGGCGATAGCTCGTGCGTCTACCCGCCGCAAACCCTCTCGAACGCTGTGCTCAAGCATGTAGAGAGCTATACACTGAGCCTGGCGCAGCGCCTGAAGATAGTGGGGCTGATGAACGTGCAGTATGCGGTCAAGGACGAGACGGTTTACCTCCTTGAGGTGAACGCCCGGGCCTCGCGCACGGTGCCCTTCGCGAGCAAGGCAACGGGGGTTCCACTGGCGCGGATCGCTACGCGCTTGATGCTAGGATCAGCCTTGTCGGATATAGATATAAAACAGGGCAGCAAAAGAGGGCAAGTGTCCGTAAAAACGGTGGTGCTCCCTTTCAACAAGTTTCCCACCCTGCCGCGCAAGCTGGGCCCCGAAATGCAAAGCACAGGCGAAGCGATGGGTGTGGACGCCACCTTTGCAGGCGCGGTGCTCAAGGCGCAACTTGGAGCAGGGGCACGCCCCTCCGACTCGGCAGATGGCCTGGGCGCGTAGTGCGCCTCACCAAAGCCCATGCTGTGAGCACTAAGGCGAGTTAGTTGGCTACTTGGCTACTTGGCTAGTCGTCCCCGCTTCCGGTCTGGCTCCTCGCTGCTTCGCGCTCGACGGCAGCGCCATCAATCCACAGGCCATCCTCCTGGTCAAGCCACGTCTCATGAATCCTATAGCGGTTGGCCTGGTGCCCATAGCCGGAGAGAACTCTGTAATGACCCGTGCCTTCATCTTTTTTCAGGCCCTCTAGTACCTCTGGCGTCTTTATCAAAGCTGTCATAAATATCCCCCTTATCTCTACTCTGCTCACCTCTCCAGTTGCATCAGCAAGCGATGGACCCAAACAAAAAGGCCGCCCTCAACAGAGGAGCAACCTTCGCTCGGAACCGGCGATCTTTGCCGGTGGTGTAAACAGTATGGCAGATAGAGAGCAGTCTGTCAACAGGTGCGTAACTGGTAGGTGCTGAGAGTTGGCGCTAACGCTTGCGGCGCGCCAGGCGAAAGTCGACACGGCGAACTGCTACACTGGCAAGTAAGGATAGCAGGGCAGGCGCGATCAAGTAGCTCCACAACGCCTCACGCTGCGGGGTAGTGCCTTGCAAGTTGCTACTGTCGAGAGCTTGCACAGAAGTTGTGAGATAATCCTTGCCATTATTCAGAGCTTTCAGGAGCAGGTCGTTAGTGCCTGGGTGCAGCAATTCAGGATTGATTGGCACGCTGAAGCCCGCAGTTTCGGTAGTCGCATTGTCGCCCTCACGGGTCAGGCGCATCTCGTATGCGCCCGGCTCGTTCAGAGGCAGGTCAGCTGTGTAGGTGCCAGGCCCCGACTGGGTGAGGGCGGTGGTGGTAATAGCGCCTGAGGGAGCGCGCACCGCTGCTGTTACGTTGACGAGTCCCGCGAAGTTGTTCGCGGCGTCAAGGCTTTGCACAGTAATGGTGGCGGTGTTGCTCTCAGTCGTGATGGATGGTTGAAGCTGAGGGTTGACAGGAGTTGCCATCGTCCAGCGCACCGCCTGACTCCAAAAGCGAGAGAAGCTATCCCATGAGAGCCAACGGCTCGCCCAACTTTGAGTTGTATCCGAGGTGAAGGCCAGGACGCGCCCCAGGCCATAGTTCCAATGAGCGAGCAAAGGATCACCACTGTCAGAGGTAAGTGCGATCACCGAATCATCTTTAGGGGTGGTGAGATCGTAGCCGCCAAGCTGTGGAACATCCTGCGGGGCGAAGCCGCGCAGCACAGGGCTGGGAGCCTGTATATGCGGCTGCACACTTCCCTCGGCGATTGCCTCTTTTAGCGCCACGTTAAGCTCCCTGAAGATTATCTGCGGGAGGTTCTGCGGCAGCTCCGTAAAATAATAGCGCCCCTGGCCTTGCTTCGCCAGGTTGGTAAGCAGAGCCTTGTCTGCATCCCTGCCAATGCCTATGGTCGAAAGGCCAATCTGGTCCTGCCGCATCTGGCTGAGCATAGGTGCAAAATCCTCCTCGGAGTGGTCTTGCCCATCTGTGAGGAGGACTACATGCTTGGTGGGCGCGCTTACGCCGCGCATCGCACGTACCGCTTCTTCAACCGCACTGAAAATGTTGGTGCCGCCGCCCAATGAAATATCCTGAATCAGCCCCTTGGCCCGCGCCTTATCACTGTCGCTGTTGATGACCTGCACAGGCACCGCCCACAGGTAATTAGTGTCAAAGGTGAGCACGCCCAGGGTGTCTCCGGGTCGCAGCGAATCAACCGCCAGGCGCGCTGCCTCCTTAGCCATAGCGAACTTGGGCGGCTCGTCAGCGGGGTTATCCCCTTCGTCCATGCTAGATGAGCGATCTACAACCAATATCACCGCTGTAGAACCTTGAGGGGGACGTGGAGGCGGCATCGAAGAGACGGGAAGCATCTCCTCGAAGATGCTATCGGCGTAAGCGCCACGCGCAAAGCTGGTCTTGCCTCCCGTCACCACCAGGCCACGACCATTGCGGCGAACGTACTCTTGCAAGGTGCGCTGCTGGTCAAGGGTGAAGCTTGTGGCTGCTACATTGTCGAGCACCACGCTGTCATAGTCGTCCAGGCCGCTCAATTGAGCAGGCACCGATGCCGGGCTTTGCACATCCACAGCCATTTGACTGGCCGACAAGGCGGAGGCAAGCTGCGCCGCCTCGCCTGCTCGATCTTCTAATACCAGCACACGAGGCTGTGATTTTACAACCAGAGCCGCGCTGGCGCTGTTGTTCTCTTTAGAGGTATCAGCCGCATCGGTGATTGTCACGTCCAAATGGTGATACCCTTCTGTAGCTGCCTTTTGCTCAAAAGGGATGGTATTCTCGCCTTGCTTGAGGGCCACAGTGCGCTTTTCTAGAGGCGTGTCGTCTACGCTCAGTTGAAGAGTAGCGCTGGTGGCTTGCGTGCTGAAGACGCTCAGATTGCTCTCAACGTTATCGCCTATGCGCACGTAAGGAGCGACCTTTAGCGCCTCCGCCACCACTTCAGGGTTGCCAAGCGCGCTAGCTCCAACCACCTGCACGTCAATGCCACGGGCCTTGAGCCTGTCGCCCTCCTGCACAGCTTGCCCTGTGGTCTCCCAACCGTCGCTCACCAGCACCACTCGTCTGCGGCCATTATCGCCAAGCAGGGTGCCCGCCAGGCGCAAACCGGCAGAGAGATCAGTGCTGTCGGCAGAGTTCGCACCCTGAGGTGTCTCTTTCGGGACGGCCCAGGAGCCTGTGGCTACTTCCTGGGCAGAGAGGAGGGTGGCGTTCGCTCCCACACTGACGAACTCTATCTGCTCATTCCCGGTCGATTTCGCCAGCACACCCTTTGCGTACTCTACTGCCTGCTGGCGGCTGGCGGCGCTCAAGCTTTTTGAGGAGTCGAGCACTACCACCAGATTCACTTTGTCGTCAGGCTTGACGAAAGCAGGCTGAGAGATCGCCAGCAGCAGCAGCGCCACGCTCAAGCTCTGCAACACCAGAGCGGTACGCCGCCGCCACGGTGCCAGCCCGGTTAACCGTCGCGACAGGAGAAAAAAGAAAGGCAGCAGAAGGAGTGCCCAAAGGGCTTCGGGGCGCAAGAGTACGATATCGCTCACATTTTGCCTCGTTTCCAGCAGTAGAAGAGCCACTCGGCCCCCAGCAACAACAGGGCAAAGGTTGCCAGCGGCAGAGAGTATTCCTGGTAGATAGTGGCCTGCGGAGAGGTTGGGGTTGTGCGCTCCAACTCAGGGTGGGGTTGCGGGGAGAGGTTCGATTCCAGGGCATCGGTCATGTTTACGGCGAACGACAATGGAGCGCTTGAAGGCACGCCCACTTCCTGCACCTGGTATATGCCTGCCTGGTCTGTCTCAGCGTAAGCGCCTGTGTCACTCGCTTGCACTACAGTTCCAGCAGGGGTCTTTACGGACGCGCCAGGCTGCAAGTAGATAGGCTGGCCCGGCTTTAGCGCCTCGGTGCCCGCTAGTGGATAGAGCCAATCAGCCAGATTCGAGATGAGAAGCGGAAATGCAGCGAGCTTGGGCAGATTCGAGTTGCGTGGATCGAATGTAAGGACCGCGATACGCTGGCCGTTACGCTCGCCCGCAAGCAAGAGTGGACCTTGCGCCGCCTCCACCACAGGCTGCAACCAGGAGTTGGCATCCAGCACACTCGCACGCTGCACCAGTAGAGCGCCGAGGTCCAAACCCGCGAGGAATGGGTGCGTAGAGTTTGTACCCAGGGGAACGGCGTCTGTCATGCTGCCGCGCAATGGCAAGAAGCTGCCTTGAGGGTTCACCAGCAGCAAACTTCCAGTGGGGAGTGGGTCGGGAACGTTACCTTCTACAATGGTGAAGGCAATATCGTCTGTAACCTTCTGCTCTGTGACCGCCCTGAAGCCAGGTATAGCCGCAAGGACGCGGCTGTAAAGCTCAGGTTGAGTAGACTTTACAAGCACCTTGTGCTGCCCCGCCGCAGGTAGGAATATCGTCGCGCTATCATCAACAGCAAGAGCATCATTCTGGCCCAGGTTGATACTAAAGTCGGCTGTGCCTGCGGGTAGCTGCCATGTGAAGTCTGCATGGCCGCCCGCGGGCAGGGTCACGTTGCGCTGAGGCAAGGGCACTGTGTCAGCGAAGGCCGACAGCTGCACAGCAGCCTCCGAGCCGCCGAAATTCTCCACATGCGCATAGGCTACGTAGCCGGGGCTGCCGTCGGGCGGCTGCTGCGCATTCAGCACCGTAATAGCTCTGTTATCCTGCTTTGAACCTACGGATATAAAGCGGATAGATGAAGGCAAACCCCTTGCGGAGAGAGGATCGAAAGCTCCATCTGAGATGAGCACTGTCTCTATACCACCTGCGTAGCCTTCGGGCCTGCGTGCCAGCCCTGCCGCTATATCGAGGGCTGAAGACATAGCCGCCCTGCCCGCGCCAGGTAGCATAGCGTTCAAGGAGCGTTCCAGATCAGAGCGCGTGCATACCGAGCAAGCTGTGGTGACAGCCGCACCTACGCGCAGCAGAGTAGCGCGGTCCTGCGCTTGCATGCCGGAGGCCACCTGCCGCGCCTGGTCCTTCGCCTGCACAAACCTGGTCGTGCCGGCGTTTCTGGTCTGCATACTGCCCGATGCATCGAGCAATATTAATAAGTGCCGAGGGGCAGGCGAGGCAAAGGCTGGGCGAAGCAAGGCGGCCACGCCCACAGCTAGCAGCAATGCCTGAAGAAGCATAAGCAGCGACATAGGTGGGCGGCGAATATGAGCGGTGGAGCGGGCGACCTGTGGCAGCGCCTCCCAGAGGCGAAGGCTCGGCACAACGCGACGCTGTGGTTTTGGCCGGAAGATGTAGAGGGTGATAAGAGCAGGGATAAGCAAAAGCCAGGGCAATGCTCCGAGGTTCAGCCAGTTCATACCGCTACGCGCCTTCGCCGGAGCAGGTCAAGGACGACGCGCTCAACATCCCAATCACTTTGCACCAGTATGTAGCCCGCGCCCTGCGAGCGGCACCACTCCTCGGTTTCAACCAGCCACCGGCGCAACCGCGATGAGTACTCGGCCACTGCCTCTTTGCCCAGATGTATTTCCATAACGCGGCCCGTTTCGCTATCTATTAGCTCAAGGTCGCCGACTTCCGGTGGCGCTAGCTCTTCGGGGCTGAGGACGTGGAGCAAAGTCACCTGGAATCCCGCGGCTGTAAGCTGGCGCACACCTCCTTTGTAGCCGTCGAGGAGCAAGTCAGAAATCAGCACGGCAATGCGCCCTTGCCCGCGCCCTGTGCTCCAACCGCCAACTGTCTGGTCGAATTGCGCGGCAGAGCCTGTATGCAGTTCCTGCAAGTAGCGAAAGAGCTTACCCGCCTCCGCCCTGCCTCTGACGAGCTGCTGGGAAGTTATGGCTTGCCAAGCGGGATCGTTCGTGCTCTCACCTTGCCCGGAGGCTCCCGGTGCGCTCACCACCACGTTGTCAAGGTGGGCCAGGGCTATATAGCCGAGGGCGGCGGCCAGCCTGCGCGCCGCGAAGAAGTTGGAAGGCTCGCCTGACACCATCGAAGGACTGGCATCCACAAGCAGGTAGAGGGTGGTGTCGTGCTCGGCCTGCGATTGTCTGACGTGGAGGGTGCCAAGCCGCGCATAGGCATTCCAATCTACACGGCGCAGGTCGTCGCCTGCGCTATACTGGCGGTAATCGGCGAACTCAATACCGGAGGTTCTACGCACTGCTCTGTGCTCGCCGATAAGCCCTGAGATCAGCTCCTGCCCAAGACCCAGCGATAAACGCTCCAGCTTGCGGACGAACTCGCCATCCATCAGCGCCTGCTCGCCTGTCGCGCTGGCCCAGAGCCGCTCAGCTCTCACTCTGCGCCACCCGCCAAGACGGGAGCGTACTGCCTGCACGCCCCTCACGGTGTAACCTCTTCCAGAATCTGGCTCAAGATCGCGTCAGCGTCCACATTTTGCAGTTGCGCCTCAACATTCAACACCAAACGGTGGCGCATGGCAGGAAGCATAACACGACGCAGGTCCTCGAAGGAGACGTTATAACGTGTAGAGAGCAACGCGTTTATCTTGCCTGCCAGGATCAGCGTCTGGATAGCGCGTGGGCTAGCGCCGTAGCGGACGAAGCGCCG
This sequence comes from Chloroflexota bacterium, assembly GCA_027317125.1. Lineage (GTDB taxonomy): Bacteria > Chloroflexota > Chloroflexia > QHBQ01 > JADMIH01 > JADMIH01. Next base: position 16,766 of record DAHVFG010000045.1, read on the forward strand.
AGCTGCCTCTGCGCCTTCGGGGTGTGTAGCCATGACCAGGCGTGCCGCATAGTCAAGCACAGGCTCGGCGATAGGCACCTCTCGCACCAGGGCTTGCAGCCGCTGAAGAGTGTCCGCGCTCATCACGAGCCGCGGCCGGGCGCTACGGTTGCCGGTGGTGCGCCGCCCGATCTCCTTCAACTCATCAACCTGCGGGTATTCCACTATCAACTTGAAGAAGAAGCGGTCAAGCTGAGCCTCCGGCAGTGGATAGGTGCCCTGAAGGTCTATAGGATTTTGGGTGGCAAGAACAAAGAACGGCGCGGGGAGGGGGTGGCTCGCCCGTCCGACCGTCACCGCACGCTCTTGCATAGCCTCAAGCATAGCGGACTGCGTGCGCGGTGTGGCGCGGTTAATCTCGTCAGCTAGCACGAGGTGAGCAAAAATCGGCCCCGGCTGAAAGACAAAGCGCCTGCCATCGTCCCCTTCAGTGATCACGTCAGTGCCCACAATGTCGGCAGGCATCAAATCGGGGGTGAACTGTATCCGGCTGTACTGGAGGTCTATGCACTCAGCGAGCGTGCGCACTAAGAGCGTCTTTCCCAGGCCGGGCACGCCTTCAAGAAGCACATGCCCGCCTGCGAGCAGAGCGGTGAGGACCCCGCGCACCACCGCGCGCTGCCCTACGATCACCCCCGCCAGTTCTTCCTCAAGGGTGCCGACCAGACGCTGCACGTCCTCGGCTATTCGCATTTCGGCTTCAGGCGTCCATGCCTCGCGTCTTTCGTTCAAAGATGCCTCGTTTCTGTTGGTAGCAGTCGGTGGTCGGCGTAGGTTAATCAGCCAGCGCTAACAACTGACTAACGGCATACCTGATACCTACTTGCCGGGGCTGAAGTAACGTTGAACAATGGGACGGCGATCTACAGGCGGGTTGTTACTCTCGCCGGGCGCTGTCACTGCGCTTCCTTGCCCGGCGGATGTTGCCCCACCCGCGGCGGAGCTGCCACCAAGCGACAGGGCAGGCTGGTCGTTTTTCTGGCCCGCTTTGTTGGCGTTGGGGTCGGGTTTGCCTTCTAACTCGAATGGGTTTCCCTGGACGTTCAGAGCAGTATCGTCCTTCGGGCCATTCACTCGAGTGCCATCGCCCGCAGAGCCGCCCTTGCTTTGTCCTTCGTTGTCCTGGCTGGGTGAGCTTTGGCCGCCATTTTGCCCTTGCGAGCCGTTCTGCCCGCTTTGCCCACTCTGGCCGCCCTGTCCCTGCTGGCCGGCGCCACCCTGCTGCCCACTTTGACCTTGTTGGCCTTGTTGATTGCCGCTTCCCTGTTGCGAGCCGCTTTGTCCCTGGCTGTTCTGCTGACTACTACTACTGCTGCTGCTACCGTTCTGCTGCTGGCCCTGGTCTGGTGGCGGTGTGGGTAGTGGATAGTTTTTCGCCAGTTGCTGCTGCGGCACCACATCGCGGCCAGCGCTCTGTACCGCCTGCCCCAGCTCTTTCATAGCACCCGCTATAGAGCGATAATCGCCATTCGCCAACGCGTCCGCGGCGGCCTGCTCACTCTGCTGCAAGTCGGGGGTAGTGGAGGAAGCTTGCGCTGCCTGATTGAGAGCATCGCTCAACCCCTGCTTGGCAGCGTCAGATAGCTGGTCATTTTGCTGTCCAAGCTGGGATAGCTGGCTCGCCGCCTTGTTGTAATCACCCTGGCGCAGACTATCCGAGGTCTGCTGCGATGCGCTCTGCCCATTGAGGGCCTGGGCCAGGCGGTTCAGGTCCTGCTGCGCCTGCTGTGATGCCGCCGCTTGCTGGGCGGGGTCAGAAGGCGTGGGCTGCGTTTCCCCTGCGCTGCTTGTGCCGCCATCACCGCCGCTCTGCGGTGTGCTCAACGCACCAGGCTGCGCCGTCTGCTGAGCGGCGCCGGGCAAGCTCAACTGCGCGGTGGGCGACACCAGCAGCGCCGAAGCCCCGTTCTGCACAGGAGGTAAATCGCCTGCCTGCAAAGGTGTAAAGCCGTTTTGGACCCCCCTCAACATAAAAAGACTCAACGCGAGCAAAAGCAAGCCCGTGCTCAATCCCAGCACAGTCCAGGGTGTGCGCACAGGATAGAGCGCCTTTGGGTCGGAAGCCGCCAGCATTTGGGTGCTACTGGCGAGTTGCGCCTCCGAAAGAGGAGCAAGCCGGTGTGCCTGATCATAACATGTCTGCTCCAATAGCTCTACGGCGGTTAGCATGCGCTGCCTGTCGTCCAACCTGCTGTCGAGCATCCTGGCCGTTTCGTACATAGAGGGTTTGTAGAAGAGCCATGCCAGGAGCGCGCCCGTAGTAAGGATCACAGTAACTACAACGCCCACTCCGGCGGTAGCTTGCGGAGCCGCGCCCAGGTAAAAGAGAGTGGCGAAAACCGCCCAGATGATGCCGATGGCGAGGGCGGCGAGAGATGCGGCACGCACCAGCCGGCTACGCCTCATCCGTGCATTGTACGCCCACAAGGCAGCGGCCATTTGTCTCTCGATGGGCAAAGGCTCGGGTCGTGTTGCTAGAGCCATTGGGCATTCTCCTTTGGAAGGTTAGTGCGCTGCTGTAGAAGCCGCTCAACTGCCACTCCCACTTCGCCCTCATTGGGAAGGGCGTGCGCAGCCATCCGCTTTACCGCGCTATAAGCAGCTTCTGTAGCATAGATACGCAGAGTGAGATTGGGCGCAGGCTCAGGCTCGAGGAGACCGCTAACGGCTGCGTCCGAGTCGTCGGCAAAGCCTGCGTACCCCTGTGCGCTTTGTTGTTCGCCTGCCGGGTAGTAGATGGTGAAGTAGTGCGTGTGGTAGCTTCGCGCTCTTCGCTCCTGCGCAAAAAGAGGACGCATAAAAGGAAGGGAAAGCAGAAGGGATAAAACCAGCCAGCCCGTCCGCCGACAAATCGCAGACGCGGTATGGAGCATGTAGCTATTCGCAGTCTAGAGGGGACAATGCCGCAATAGTCACCCCTGGTAGGAGCTTATTATACCATAACGAGGATTAGCAGGCGAATTCGCAACTCGCCGTAACTGTTCAGAGTTGAGGTGGAGGCGGCTAGCCCCCTCTCCCTTCATGGG
>DAHVFG010000046.1:0-7599 GCA_027317125.1 Chloroflexota bacterium
GCCCAAAACCCTTCGCCTCCGCTTTCTCACCGGTAGCCATAGTCGTAAACCGCTCCTCCATTTATGTCGCGTTTATGTAAGCCTCAGAATGCACTGTTCTAAGCACTATAGCAAAGAAAAGAGGCGAGCGTCAATCGGGCGGGGGGAGGGATCGTAGAGTACGGCTTAGGAACTACTAGACTGTACCAACTCACAGCTTCTCGATCCCCAGTTTTTGAATGGCTGGATAGAGGTCTGCGAGGTCAGTGATAACTGCGTCGGCTTTGGCGCCTTCGCAGGCCACTTCTTCCCAGGGTTGCCCATGCAACTCGGCGGTGCTTCTGGCATGGGCCGCATACCAGATCGCTGAGAGGCCTGCTTGCTTTGCTGTGTGCACATCGTATTTGGCGTGGTCGCCGACATGAACAGCGTCTTCAGCTCTGCCGCCCAAGCGCGCCACTGCCCGTTGGAAGATTCTCGGGTCCGACTTGTAGAGGCCCTCCCTTGCGCTGGTAATTATCTCATTGAAGAAGGGGCGCAGCCCTAGCTTCTCAAGGGCAAGCTCGATGAATGGTGGGTAGCCAGCGCTCGAAACAACCCCCAGGCGACAACCCGCATCACGCAGCCTTTCCAATGGGACCATAGCGTTGGGCGTAATCTCCACTTCTGGAAGGCAGGCATACTCTAAATGCTCAACGGCGGAGACTATCGCCTGCGCCTGTAGCTCTATGCCTATCTCAGCTAATACCTGCGTAGCGCCTTCCACAGCGCTCAACTCGATGCCGCTCTCACGCACGCGCTGCCGAAGCTCTTGGAAGAGGCGCGAAGCCTCGTTCAACATCTTGGTCGTGGGTCGAGGAGATAAACCAACCACGGCCAGGTGCTGTAAGACAAGGGCAGGTAGGGTCCTGATCTCAAGGTCGAGCCAGCCGTCGCAAGTGGCAAGAGTGTTGTGGAAGTCGAATAGCACAATCTTCTTCATAAATCTCCTCTGCCCGTGACTGTCTCAAAGATTGTAACTCACCTTACGCAGATTAGCCATATTCCACGCCTGAATTGGCGTGACGGTGCGCTCAAAACCGTGCGTAACTGCGTAAGGTGAGATTGTAACACAGCGAGCAGGCGCCTCCTCAAAGTTGTTCTAGAAATTGATCGAAAGTTGGTGGAAAAGTGGGTTGACACGAACACCTGTTCTAAACTATAGTGTTCAGGTAATCAGAACATAAGTTCTCATAGCTGATATGGAGGCGACAAGATGCAATCGAACTATGGTAAGCGGCTCGCCTATGCAAGCGCACCGCACTGGGCAGAGGAAAACGCACCGCGCAAGCTCATCAAGCGTACAGTTCCATCTCTACTGCTGATCAACCTTCCAGAGGAGGAGGTCTTTGTGGTAGCAACCAGGGACGAATCAGACGCAATTGCCGACCCGAACTCCTTCATGGGGAGGCTGCTTCGCTCGCACTGCGCACTGCTGGCCCTCCCCTATCTATCGGCGAACTAATGGGCCTGGGATAAAGGCTCAGGAAGTAGCGGTTTAGGAAAGTGAGTCACTAATCCCTGCTTCCTGGGCAAGAGACTTGTCCGAGTTGATTTAGAGACATACGGAGGAATAGAGAGATGGCTTACACACGGTCTAGTGGGGCGAACGCTCGAGCACAAAGATGGGACGAGGCGGACGAGCGGGGTCGCAGCCGCGATAACTGGCTGCCACTGGAGGCCCTTGAGGAGGAGGAGCTATTCGCTCCTACTCCCCAGTTGAGAGCGATGCCCGCCCCACGTCGCGAGGTCTTTGTCCCAACACGGCCCAGGGAGGCTCCCCTCAGGCAGACCGAGCCGCAGCCATCGCGGGTCGCCGCGCCTCAAAAAGAGAGACGGCGGGAGAAAAGCCGCGCACAGGGCGAGCCGAGGGGCGTTCAAGCAAGAGCCGTCGGCATAGTGGCGGGCGGCCTGCTTTGCGCCCTCGTCCTCTACGGCACCGTAAGCGCAGCCGTCGAGTGGACCCAGGTCAAGCTGGACGACTTGCAGTATGGCCGCCCGCGCACCTTCCAGATGGACGCATACGTGGGGCATGGGGAAGCCGCGGGCGCTCCGACGCACTTTGTGGCGATGAACTTGAACCGCCGAGTGACTGTGCTAGAGCTGCCCGGTGGCGACAGCACCAAGACTACCACCATAGTGGGCCCATACCTCTTTGGACAAGGTGAGGACCTGACACCGGTGCAAGCCGCCGCGCAGGACGTGAATGGCGATGGCAAGCCCGACCTCGTGGTGTCAGTCAAGAACGAACAGCTTATCTATCTCAACGACGGCACCTCCTTCAAGCTGATTACTCCTGAGGAGCGTGCAGCGTTGCAAAAGTCGCTTGAGAAAGCGTCCGTAACGCCTGGGACGGGAGCAACAAGCGGCGCGCCGCAGGAGAGCAGCAAGTGAGCCGGGCAGCCTACGCGGTTGCTGACTACCTTCCTGAGCTAGATGAGGCCGGAAGAGATGCGCGTGACAGCACCGGCGCGTTCAGACTTATGGGCGAAGCCCGCAGGAATCTGAGCACAACCGGGAGCTACAGGCAGCGCACCCTCTCCGCGATGCAAGCCCAGGAGCCGCGTGGCCAACTGACGCCGGTGCCGGGGGCGAACGTCGCGCCGTACAGGGAAGCGCCTCTACAGAGCGCGACTGGGAAGCAGCCTGCAAGTTGGCAGTGGGCTTTGGCGATTGGAGTGAGCGTCGCGGTTGCAATCGGAATGCTCACTCCTCTGCTGGCAGCACAGGGGAACAGATTGCTAAGGATAAGTGGTTATGCGGAGATGGCAGAAGGTGTGTCAGGCACCGAAGCTGCGGTCCCCTTGATAGACACGTCAAAGAGCGCATCGCAAGCAGGGGAGCAGCATCAGGCGGCGCCCCAGGCCGCCCAGCCGTCACTTGCCCCGGCAGAGAGCTACCTCCTCATGGCTGCGCCGAGCATCAGTGTAGGCCAGATTGAGCGCGTGCTGACGCAATATGGCTCACCCGCCGTTGGCCTGGGGCAAACAATCTATGATCTTGGCGTCAAGTACGGGATCGATCCCGCCTATGCCCTGGCATTCTTCGTCCATGAGAGCGGCTGCGGCACGAGAGGGGTAGCTCGCTTCACCAAATCTATCGGCAATATACGATGGACGGAAGGCTACGACAATTACGAAGGCTACAGGAGTTACAGTAGCTGGGCGAGCGGCGTCGAAGATTGGTACAAGCTAATCAAGGAACTCTATATTGACGGTTGGCAGCTGAAGACGGTAGACGCGATAGTACCGGTTTATGCCCCCTATGGCGACAATAATGACCCTCCTAGCTACGCGGCGGCTGTAAAGTCAATGGTGGCTAGCTGGCGCGGAAAATAGCTCCCTCATGTGAAGCTATTACTCTGGTTTGCTCTAATCTATTCCCTTTTGCCTGTGGAAAGGGAGCCAGGGGGATGGGAGTTCGCCCTGCACGAATGTAGGGGACAATCGAGCTTGCTGCAACAAAAAGCAGGTAGATATGGATCAGGATGGGACCTTGCCACGAAAGGAAGCTGCATGCGCAATTATTACCGCACTTCAGGGAGCCGTGCCAGCAAGTGGGGCAACTCTGCTAGAGTTGTGATGCGCGGGCAATCTAGAGGAGCCGTATGGCGGTTATCGCGGTCGAGGAATATGCCCCGGATACCTGCTCCTCTGGCCCCCAGGATGTCGTTGATGTAGTTGTCGCCGACATGTACAGCTTCGTGGGGAGCCGCGCCCGCTCTGGCAAGCGCCTCACGGTAAAGGTCCCGGCCGGGCTTGGCGTGCCGCACGATAGTTGAAACCACCATGAAGTTGACGTGGCTGCCTATTCCTAGAGGCAGCAGGACGCCGGCTGGGAGATTGCTCGACCAGTCTGAGATTACTCCGATTATGTAACCTTCATGGTGAAGTGCCTCAAGGGTGGGTAGAACATCATGATAAAGCTTCCACGCGCCGGGAGCATTGAACTCAGCGTATAGCGCATCTGCGCAGTGCCCTGCCAGCAGGCTCGCGCCATCAATGCCGGTGTAATGAAGGGCAGAGCGATAAAAACCAAGCCAGAGCTGGTGTACCCGGTCATCGGACGACCACAGGTCAGGGTCGTCGCGGTGCGCCTTGAAAAGGTCGGCTTGCGCCAGGGGCATGGCCGCAGCAACGGCCTGGGGTGAAAGCGGAAAACCACGCTCGCTCGCTATGGCTGAGATGCGCTCGGCAAGAGGCAGGTCAGAGTAGATCAGCGTGAGACCGGCATCGAGGAATACGGCGCGTATTCGGCCAGGTTGCTCCTGATAGGCTGGTGTGGCCCTCACCTGGCGTGGCGCGGTGAGTTGCTCGGCTCGAGGGTCGTGCGCAGGCAAGCTCATTTACGTCCCTTTGAGAATCTGGCGGAGAGACGAACAGGAGCAGGTGCGCCGGGAGGGGCGGGGTTGGTCTCCGAGAGGTCAAGCTGCTCAAGTTTGTATGCCATAACGATAGCACAGATAAAGATCACAAATCCAAGTATGTACCCTTCGAGGATAGTGGCCTGCATGACAACTAGAGCCGCCACCCCAAGCGCACCCTGCACCAGGTAAAGGACGAGCACCGATTCGCGGCGCGTGAGGCCCAGGGCCACCAGACGGTGAGAGAAGTGGTCTTTGCCCCCGCGACTGATAGGTACGCCCCGTCGGAGGCGCGATAAAGTGACGAGCACAGTGTCAAAAAGAGGCACGCCGAGCACGAGCACAGGCACCATCCAGGTGACTATGTCCTGGCTGTAGGGTGGTGGGAAGCGCAGCTTGACGCCAACGGCTGCAAGCATAAAGCCGAGGAAGAGCGAGCCTGTGTCGCCCATGAAGATCGAGGCGGGATTGAAGTTGTAAAAGAGAAAGCCAATGCATGCACCCAGTATAACAGCGGCAAGGGGCGCTACCAGGTATTGTCCTGTAAGGGTGGCGATTAAGAAGAAAAAGACAGCAGCAACAGCAGCTATGCCCCCCGCAAGCCCGTCCATGTTGTCCATCAAGTTGAAGGCGTTGGTGATAGTCACTATCCAGGCGACGGTGGCGATGTAGTTGAGAATGTTGTTGTGCAAGAACTGCACGCTTACGCCTGAGAAGAAGAGTATAGAGGCGGAAAGTATCTGGCCGAAGAGCTTGGCTAAAGGGCGCAGCCCCCACTTGTCGTCCCAGACGCCGAACATAGACATGAGGGTTGCGCCGATCAGGATGGTGGCGATCTGCTGCACATAGCCGAACTGCCCGAAGACTACAAGACCGACTATCACTGAAAGATAAATAGCTGCGCCGCCCAGGAGCGGCACCGGGTTGGTGTGGATTTTACGTGTGGAAGGTTCATCAAGCACATTGTAGCGGTGCGCCAGCCGCCTGAGCATTGGAGTAGCAAGGACGGAGAAGAGTAGCGCCACGAGAAAGACCAACAGGAGTGGCCCAATCTCAGGTGATGCCCCAGGAACAACCACGAGCTGGAGATAGGACGTGTGAGAGGCCAAAGGCGAAGGGTAATTTGGTTGGAGCGCTGTGTACAGCATAAATTCTTGGAGGTTATGTAACAAAGGCGCGGTAAATGAGACTATAGACCACCCGCCGGGTGCCATAATCTCATCTATCGTCTCTAATCCCTACGCAGCTTCATGACCCGCCCTAAGGCGCAGCCGTGGCCACGGCCGTGATAGCAGCTTGCGACGTAGCAACATCAGTAGCCTGCCGCGTCGCCTGCTGCGTCGCCGTCGCCGTTACGGTTGCCTGCGAAGTGACGCTAGATGTCGCCTGTGGTGCACCTGGGCCGCCTTGCTTGAGGATGGCGAGGCTCTTCACCACCGTCTTGCTTTCAACATCGGAACGCGCTACTCCGGGCTTCTGCTTGATCTCGATAGAGATCGGGTAGCCCAGGGTCGGATCGAACGCTACCACGTAATCAACCTCTGCGTCTACTCCCAGAAGTTGCAGAGCAGTCAGCCTGTGCTCTATCACCGCAAAGCGAGCGTCTACGGTGAGAAAGTTGAGGGTGTCTCCGGTTGTGGGCGCGACAGGTGTGATAGGCGTGACGCCATCCTTTGAGTAGCTAACTACATTAATTTGGCCGCCGTTCACCCTGAGGTCCCATGTACCTGCGTAGGGCGAGAACGACGAGTACTGTACCACCACTTCATACGCCTCGATCTTCTGGGAACGCCACTTCGCAAGAGCGTCGTCATATTGCTGCCTGATTATATTGATGCCCGGGTTAACAACTACAGTAGGAGCAGTACCGGGAGTAGTATAGATTGCAGGCTGCGCCGTTTCGGTAGTAATGCTCATCGTCGGCGGTGTGCCGGCAGGAATAGGCGTAATCAGCGGCGTAGATGTGCCCGTAGCCACGGTTGTGACCCCAGAAGTGGGAGTGCTGGTAGCCTGCACAGGCCTGGGCGAACTCAAAACAACAGTCGGTGAGATAACCACTGAGGGAGCAGGTTTCAGAGGAGTTGGCGTCTCCGGTCCGCAAGAGGCAAGGGTGATCGCCAGCAGGCAAAGCAAGGCAACAATGTACAATTCCACAGTTTTCATGATTGCGAAGCAGAGTAAAATCTGCTACCTTCTACCTTGCCCCTCCAGTGGCCGCAGCTTCGCGAACGCGAGAGGCGCCGTCTTCGGGCCTGTTGCGCATCTCCTGGTCGAGGAGCATCATCGGGAAGCCGCGCTCTATCGGGTAAGTGCGCCCGCAATCGGTGCATTTGACCGCGTCGCGCAACATCTTTACGTCGCCGCCACAGGCAGGGCAAGCAAGAATACTTTCGAGGTTTACTTTACGGGCGGGTGCACGCTTCCGGCGGCGCATCTTCGTGATAAGGTCATGTCCGGCCTTCGGTAAGAACTCATCGGCGACCGTCACGGCGCTTCGTTTGAGCGATGTCAGAGGCGACTCACGAGGCGCCGTCATCCTCTTGAGGGCGCGAGGGTCTTCCAGGTTGAGCGGCGAGCGGTCGCGGAGTTCGATCTGAATCATGCCGTCCCACTCATACTCCATCCAGAACATATCAGGCACGGAGCGGTGGAAGCGAGCGAACCACGGATTGTACTCGTAAAGATAGTCGAAAAGCTCGCCAAAAACATTGGGCACATTCACCTTGGGGTGGAGCACTAGCTTGTTGCCGACCTTGTTTACATACCATTTGTGAAAAGACCAGTAGAACATGTGCTCGGCAAGCTCAGTAGGCGAAGCTATAAAACCACGTCTCGCCACGCGCATCAACTCAGAGCAGAAACGCGCGGGGTCGTCCATATGCTCTATAATGTGTGAGGCAATCACATAGTCGAATGCCTTGTCCTTGAAGGGTAGGTTGTGACCATCGGCCACAATGAGCGGGCGGTCAATGTGTATAGCGCCCCCGCGCTCTGTATCATCTTCGATATATCTGTCGCAAAGAATGTCACTGCGTGGGTTCGGGCTATGCCCGCTCCCCACGTCCAACACCAGGTCGTTAGGGCCAATCTTCATAAGAAACCTTCCTGTAATGTATAGCGTGTATGCCCAACGATGATAGCATGCGCTTCTCTGGAGTGTCAACCCGCTGAAGGCGGGTAACTGTTCAGGTTAGGGGTGGAGCAATCTTCTTGGGGTA
>DAHVFG010000046.1:7695-19575 GCA_027317125.1 Chloroflexota bacterium
GAGATACCCCAAGAAGATTGCTCCACCCCTAACCTGAACAGTTACCCATGTGCGCTCCCTTGCGCCACTACCCACAGCCGTTGTACAATCCTTTTCATGGACCCTATCTCCGTTTTGCTCCTGGCAATCCTGCTTGCTCTCGTGCCGACGGTGCTTTACGCTACTCTTCTCTGGTGGCTCGACCGCTACGAGAAAGAACCTATCCCTCTCCTATTAGTGGCCTTCATCTGGGGGGCCGTCCCCGCCACAATTATCGCTATCCTTCTTGAGCTAGGCGCAGGTATACCACTTGAACAGATTATAATCACCGCCAAAGTACGTGAGATCACTGAGGCTATCCTTATAGCTCCCTTCGTTGAGGAAGCAGTGAAGGCTATTATCCTGGTGGTTCTCTTTCGTGCTTTTTGGCGCGAGTTTGATGACGTTCTCGACGGCGTCATCTACGGCGCGATGGTCGGTCTCGGTTTCTCTTTGGTGGAGAACATTCTCTACCTGCGTTCAGCCGCCCTCGATGATCTCAACCCCGGCGACTCGCCCGACATCGGCAAGATGCTGGGCCTCTGGCTCCTCCGGGGCGTCCTCTTTGGCCTCAATCACAGCATGTTTACTGCCTTCACGGGGGCTGCCCTCGGCTTTGCTCGCTCTCTAAAGCTGCGCTGGCAGCGCGGCCTGGTCCCTTCCCTCGGCCTCGGCACCGGCATGATTTTCCATGGGTTGCACAACTCCCTCGCCGGCGCCATCAGCGTCCTCTCTGATGGTCGTGCTGGCTCGGGCCTGGTGATTGGCGCATGCCTTGGCATTTTTGTAAGCGATTGGGGAGGGCTACTCCTGATTGTAGTCGTTGCTCTCCTCTCCGGCGTGAATGAAGGCCGCGTCATCAGCCAGACCCTCTGGGAAGAGGTAGCTCTGGGGCGCTTCACCCCCGATGAGTATGCCACCCTCGTCTCAGGGCGCAAGCGTTGGAGCATTCGCTGGTCAACTCTCTTTTCGTCCGGCGTAAAGCGCTGGCGGCAACTGGGCAAGTTCTTCGACCTGTCCACCGAGCTGGCCTTCCGCAAACACTCTCTACCGGACGGCGACCCGATACACCAGAAGATCCTCGCCCGCGACATAGCGCGCTTGCGCAACGAGATAGACAATCTCAAAATGGCAATCATATTCTCGAGCTAAAAAAGATGGACAAACCACAATACCTAACCCTCGTACCCCTCCCCGATGAGCTGCGCGGGCCACGCATTCTAATGAGAGCTTACCGCGCTGAAGATGCAGCAGCCTTACACGAGGCCGTAGCCGCATCGCGGGAGCATATCCGCCCTTATCTCCCTTTTGCCGACGCCCATCAGAGCGTAGAAGAAAGCCTCGATTGGATCAACCACCAGGCCGCCCGGTGGCTCCTGCGAGAAGATATGAACATGGGAATATGGCGTATCACCGATGCCGATGAAGCGGGCAGTTTCCTCGGCGGCATAGGCATGCATCCCCATGACTGGCAAATCGGCTACTTCGAGATCGGCTACTGGCTCCGCGCGTCGGAAGTAGGGCACGGCTACATGACAGAAGCTGTGCGCCTGCTGACCGATTACATATTTGCTGTCCATGACGCCAACCGCGTAGAGATACGCTGTGATGCCCGAAACACCAGTAGCGCAGGAGTAGCCAGGCGCCTCGGCTTCGTTCAGGAGGCGGCGGTACGCAACCGCGAGCTTGCCCCTGATGGCACCTTGCGTACAATGCTCTACTTCTCCCGCATCCCAACCGACCCGCCAATGCCCGTCACTGACACACAGGTAGGCAATAATGAAGTCGCTTCCTAAACCACTAATCGGGCTGGCGGCTGCCGGAGGCGCTACGCTCATCGCCGCCAACCGCATTGCCGCTGCACCGCCCGACCCTGGCGTAGCCGCCCGTGCTGAGGCCGCGCAGTATTCCGGCCCCTGGCGGCACGGCTACGCCCGCGCCAACGGCGTGCGCCTCCACTACGCCGAGCTTGGTTCCGGCCCACTTGTCATTCTGCTGCATGGCTTTCCCGAATGCTGGTATGAGTGGAGGCATATAATCCCACATCTTGCAGGGCACTTCCATGTGGTAGCCCCTGATATGCGCGGCTATAACTGGAGCGATAAGCCTAAAGGGGTGGATTCCTATTCTGCGGGCAACGTGAGCGCCGACATAGCCGTCCTGTTGGACCACTTTGGCGAGGCGCGCACCCATCTCGTCGGCCACGACTGGGGCGGCGCTATAGCCTGGCACTTCGGCATGTACCACGCTGATCGCCTGAACAGGCTAGCGGTAATAAACGCGCCCCACCCCGCCGCTTTCGCTCGCGAGCTAAAAACGCCCGGCCAATTGTCGCGCAGCTTATATATTCTCTACTTCCAACTGCCCCTACTACCCGAAGCAAGCGTACGGCTGCTGTTGCGCCGCACCCTTACTGAAAGCGCGCGAGTGCCGGGGGCTTTCTCCGAAGATGCGCTCGATGTATACCAGAGTGCCATTTCTCAGCCGGGAGCCGCCACCGCTACGCTCAATTATTACAGAGCCACCTTCCGCACAGGTCCGGCGTTCTTCGAGAAAAACAGGCGCACAATCACCAACCCGACCCTCCTCCTCTGGGGTATGCAAGACTTCGCTCTTTCTCCGCAGCTAACCGAGGGGCTGGAACCCTGGGTCCCCGACCTGCGTGTCGAGCGCATACAGGAGAGCGGGCATTGGCTCCCCGAAGAAAAACCCCGCTTGACATCGAACCTGCTGCTCGATTTCCTTTCGACATAGTGAGGTTACTTACATAGGACGTGGTAATAGGTAATAAGCCATGTTGCCCAAGCCGAAGCATCTAAGCGCTGAATATGCGGCTCAGTTCAAGGATAAGAGCATTGTAGAGGCGTATCCTTGCCGCCCGCCTTATCCGGGGGAAACGTTTCAGAGAGTTGTTGCACTTATAAGAGGTAATCCACGTGTGGTTCTCGACATAGGGTGCGGCACCGGCGATATTGCTCGTCCTCTGGCAGATATGGCCGAGAGGGTTGATGCTGTTGACTTCTCGCCCCTCATGATTGAGAAAGGCAAAGGATTAGCGGGAGGCGCAAGCTCAAAGATCAACTGGATTTGTGATAGGATTGAGGAAACGGCGCTTCACCCGCCTTACGGCCTTGCCGTCGCAGGAGAAAGCCTGCACTGGATGGAGTGGGATGTGGTGCTCCCACGCTTGCGGGAGGTGCTTGCTCCAGGTGGCTATCTGGCTATAGTAGAGCGTGCGGAGGCGCAGCTGCCCTGGGATAGTGAGCTACGACGCCTGATCTCGCGCTTCTCTACAAACAAGGACTTCCAACAATTTGACCTCATTACAGAGTTAGAGGCCCGGCGTCTGTTTCGCAAGGTTGGAGAGATACGCACAGCGCCTGCGCATTTCACACAACCTGTCAGTAGCTATATTGAGGCAATGCATTCCCGTAATGGCTTCTCCCGCGAGCGTATGGGAGATGATCATATGTCTGCATTCGATGCCGAGTTCCACAGCCTTCTGCTGCCGTTTTGCCCTGAGGGGCAGGTAACACTGCAAGTGAGAGGGAATATCACTTGGGGAATAGCAGAGAGGACGAGATGAACGTAGAAGGGTCTAAACCGGGGGCCGCACTCTATATGGAAGGGGAGCGTGGAGGCGGAGGTTGGCGCAGGTTGGTGTATAATCTACCTGAAGGCTAGACAAAGGAGGTGATACAATGAGCGCGGAGCACGGAAGTTTTGGGGAAATACATAGTTGCCGACCCTGTGATTGCAAACCAATCTTTTGGGCACGCGTATTTTGGTTGTACTTGATGAGAACATATCTTAAGAGCAGCGCGAACTCTTAAAGAATTGGCGGATTGCAGTTGGGCACATTGGTCATGATATTGGAAGGGCGCGAATGCACGACGAGACTGTGCCTCTTTTGCATAGCTTGCGAAGCCCAATCTTTTTCACCTGAGACTTCGACTTTCATAAGCGCAATCTACGGCAACCTCGTTATTACCTTGTCTATATGGCTATTGAGCAGGATGACGTAGCCACTCTCGTGCGTCGTCTGCTACCCCACCACGAACTCAGTACCGAAGCCAAGCGTATGGGAGCAATTTTACGTGCCTCTACTGCCGGCATCACTCTGTGGCGTCTCCATGCTGAGAGCGGAATAAAGCTGGCCTGGGCTGATTAGTACACTATGGAAAGCCTGACTCTGGACCGGATTCTCCCCGGAGACAACCTGCATCTTCTCGCCGCGCTCCCCGAAAAGAGCGTAGACCTTATCTTCGCCGACCCCCCTTATAACCTCCAGCTGCAAGGCGATCTGTGGCGGCCAAACATGACCAAAGTGGACGCCGTGGACGACGAGTGGGACCATTTTGCCGACTTCGAGGCGTATGATAACTACACCGAGAAGTGGCTGTCAGCGTGCCGCCGGGTACTCAAAGATACGGGCACAATCTGGGTTATAGGTAGCTACCATAACATTTACCGTGTCGGCAAGATAATGATGGACCTGGGCTTCTGGATGCTCAACGACCTGGTGTGGGTCAAGACTAACCCCATGCCACAGTTCAAGGGTGTGCGCTTCACCAACGCGCACGAGACCCTCCTGTGGGCTAAAAAGTCGAAGTATCAGAAGAAGTACACCTTCAATTATCACGCGATGAAGAAGCTGAACGACGAGAAGCAGATGCGCTCAGATTGGGAGCTATCCCTATGCACAGGCTCCGAGCGAATACGCGTGAATGGGGCAAAGGCGCACACTACACAAAAACCTGAGAGCCTGCTTTACCGTGTTATCCTCTCAAGCTCAAACCCGGGCGATCTGGTGCTCGACCCATTCTTCGGCACAGGCACTACGGGCGCTGTCGCTAAGAAGCTACACAGGCATTGGATAGGCATCGAGCGCGATCCGGAGTACATAAAATTAGCTCAGGAGAGAATTGACGCGGTAGTTCCTGTACTCTTTGAGGAAGCTGTCCTCGCAACGAGGAGCAAAGGCAACGCCCCGCGCATCCCTTTTGGCAACTTGCTCGAAGCAGGGCTTCTGCAACCCGGCGACACTCTATATCTGGATAAAACGAAAGGCGTGGCGCAGGTCATGGCCGATGGTACACTTCGATGTGGGGGAGAAGAAGGCTCTATACATTCACTGGGCGCTCGCTTGTTGGGGCTACCGTCGCTCAACGGCTGGGAGCACTGGTATTATCGCGACCCAGGCAGTGGAGATTTGTCGTTGATAGATGATCTGCGTACGAAAATACGGGCAGCTAGAGAAAAGCGATAACTCGCACAGTGGACGACCGACGCCGAAACGATTGAACCGCCAAGAAGACGAAGGGCGTTGCGGTTATAAAGGCAAGGGGGAGGTTAGACAAAGAGGCTCTGCTACGGTGCCCTTCCACAAGAGGAGCGGATGTGGAAAACTTTGGGAATAGAGCATTGACAGAGCTGTCAGCTTCCCGTATACTAAGGCTACTTCGAGATTACAACTTCGGTTGTAGGTTCGAAGGAACAGGAACCCAGACGGTCCTCACGGATTGTTTGGGTTTTCTGTTTGTGCTTAGAGAATAGCGGCCAGGGGTTCGTGAGTGAACCTGGCCGCTATTCTCCAGGCATTCCTTAGCGGGTCCGCTTGCGTCGGGCGCTCAGGCGCAGCATGCCCCCCACGCTTATCAGGGCCACTATTGTTAGCAGCAGTGCGCGGGGCAGTGACTCCCTGTAGGGCGCACCTGTTCTTGGCATCCCAATAGGGGCGACCTGTGGCGCGGGGGTATCAGTTGCGACCGGAGCGGCAGGCATCTCCTCGGTTGCGGTAGCTGGCGGTGTGGTGGGCAGCACAGGAGCCTCCGTAGCAGAGGGTGTGGCGGAAGGTTCCTGTGTGAGGGTAGCTGGCGGCTCTGTGGTTGGAGTAGCCGATGGCTCGGTCGTTTCTGTGGCTGATGGCTCAGCGGTTGCTGCGGCAGGCGGCGGGGCAGACGGGGACCAGACTTGTACGGTGCCGTCTACGCTGGCTGAGGCTATATACTTACCATCAGGTGACCAGGCTACTTTGAAGATAATACTGCTATGCCCACTATAGACAAGCTCAGTTTGCCCAGTCGCGGCGTTCCATACACGGGCGCTATTATCGTCTCCGCCTGAGACTATGCTCTTGCCATCGGGCGACCAGGCGAGTGCATACACCTGGCCGCTGTGGCCGCTATAGGTCAGCAGAGTCTTGCCTGTGGCAGCCTCCCATACCTTTGCCGAGTTGTTGGCGGTCACAGGACCAAACGCACCCGCCGATCCTGTGCCCGACACAATGCGAGTGCCGTCAGGCGACCAGGCGACCTCCCATACCGGAACACCACCGTGCCCGGTGTAGGTCGTGATCTGTTTCCCTGTGGCCGCCTCCCAGGTCTGCACCGTACCATCGTGGCTGGCTGATGCAATGCTCTTGCCATCAGGTGACCAGGCCACGCGCTCGACAGCGTCAGAATGCCCTTTATATGTTACAAGCGCTTTGCCCGCTTGCACATCCCATACGTTGGCGGTATTGTCCTGGCTGCCCGACACAAAGTATTTGCTGTCGGGCGACCATGCTATTCCCTCGATGTCGCCGGTCTGCCCTTGATAGGTCGCCATAGAAGCTCCTGTCGCGGCGTTCAGGACGGCAAGGGAGCCGGCAGAGCCACCCGCCGCGATCTTTGTGCCATCGGGCGACCAGGCAACCGCGAAGGCAAACCGGGCGACAGACATCTTCCAACGCAGACCGCCGTTCTGAGCGTTCCACACCTGCACTGTGCCGTCGTTACCGGACGATGCGAGCCACTTCCCGTCGGGCGACCATGCTACCCCGATCACCGGGCCGGAGTGCCCTTTGTATGTCACAAGGGCGGTGGAGAGCGTCGGGGCGGATTGCATATAAGGAGCAGCCTTGCTGACGGAAGTTGAGCCCGCGAAAGCAGCAGATACAGCCGCCATAGTGAGCACGCAACAACAGAATATATGGAGTACGGACCTGTGAAACCCACAATTATAGGCGCTTGTTCCCCACAATCTCAGATGCACCATCATTTTCTCCTTCATAGAAAGACTTACCTTCTCGATGTATGTTGAGCGTAGCATAGAGAAGATGAAGTGTCATTCGTCAAAGGACGTATTCTGAGTAGCTGTTCAGAACGGAGGGGAAGGGAACAACGAACGGCTGACAACCGGCGACAGTATAGAGGCTGGTGATCCGCTGTTTGCTGCCGGTCGATGCGCCTATGGGAAGATATTGAGCGCTCTGGCTTTGGCGATGGCGGAGGTGCGGCTCGGCACATCGAGCTTGGTGTATATATGCTCCAGGTGCTTCTTTACAGTTCCAGGGGTAATCACCAGCTGCCTGGCAATCTCCTGGTTGGCGAAGCCCGCGGCCACAAGCTGGAGTACCTCTACTTCCCTCTCGCTCAGAGGCTCGTGGAGTTCTGCCGATTCTGCATGGAAGGCACGGTCCTGGTTACTGTACCTCTGAGGCAGATGCTTAGCCAGGCGTTGCGCTATGAAATGACAGCGCTCATGGGAACGGGGATCCTCGCTCTGGCATGATAGGGTACGCAGGCGCTGGAGTATTACCCGTACATCTCTGAATTGTTCGTTGCGGTCGGTAAAGAGCGCATCGTCGATAAGCAGGTCAACGGCGGTGTAGTGATCGCTGAAGAGTTGCGCCAGCGAGAGCGCGCTTTCAGCATACACTTTTGAGCCTGTATAATCGCCCTGCACACGCGCCAGCTCAGCCTGAACAGCTATTGTGAAGAGCTGGCGGTAGGAAGTGGGGGGTGCACTGGGAGCTTGCTGGGAGAGGAGACGCAGAGAGCAACTGAGATCTTCAATGGCCCTTTCGGGGTCGTTTGTCACGTGCGCATAGAAGCCCCGAATGAAGATTGCTACAGCCATTGCATCAGGGTTGTCGTTCCGGCGCGAGTGCAGGAAAGTGTCAGCGAAGTGCTGCGCCGATGGGTAGTCGCCAAGAACATCGGCTATCTGGGCAAAAGTAGAGAGTGGCTCCCAAAGGCCGGACGAAGACCCGCAAGAGCTTGCAAGCTCCAGGCCCGCATACCATATGCGCCGCCCGCGACGGTATTCGCCGCCACAAAATAGCAGACCGCCGAGGCGATTCAGGAATGACGCCAGGTGCTCCATGTCTTCTGCGCGGCGGCTGGCTTCGATTCCAATGCCGAGAATATGTTGTGCCACTGCGGGGTTGCTGAGGCGTCCAACGGAGTGCGCCAGGGGGATGGCGAGACGCACGACGGCGCTATATTCTGCTTGCTGCCAGGCTTGAATCAGCGCAGCATACAAGAACTCCCACTCGTGTTCGAGTTGCAGCAGATCATTTTGATAGCGTTCGACATAAGCCAGGGCGTAGCTTTGCAGGTCGTGCCCTGTAGTGTGGGGAAGCTCAGGAACAAGGAGTTCGACGCGCTCTAGCTCACGCTTGACTCTAGCAGGGTCGGGTTGGTAGCGATAGCAGCTATCACGCAGTGATGCAAGCTGCTCGAACTGGCCTGTGTCAGGCTTCACCCATCTACCTCCTGAGCTTTCCAAGTGACTGGACCGTTGAGAAGGGTGCGGGCGCATAGAGCCACAGGGTGTGGCTGATGGCAACCTGCCTGGGCGCACCCTCAATCTTCTCCATCGTGCTCATGATACGTTCTTGTGTGCCAATTGTCCAGCCGAGAAGAGAAACATAGGCGGATAGGCCGCGCTTTGGACATAGAGCTAGGAGTGGCCTTCTTGTGTTTCACCTTTGAAGGTGTGATTTCCAAGCAGTGCCAGACCGAGCAACCCCGCGAGCGCCAGCAAAGCGCCCCCGGCATAGTAAACGACCCGTATACCCACTCTGTCCACCAGTAAGCCTCCCGCACCCAGGCTGACCAGCTGCATGAGGCTCCACGTCAGGTCCATGAGTGTATAAACACGCCCGCGCACTCCCTCAGGCACCTGGCTCTGCATGAGCGAGTTGTATACCACCATGCCTGTCGATGTGTTGAGACCGTAAACAAACAGGATGAGCAGCGCCACAGGCAAGGGCGTCAGTAGCGCGATCAATATATCGCCCGCACCCCTTATTATGTACGGCACGAAGAGGAGCTTCACATTCCGGTAATTCGAGGTGAAACTCCCCAGCACGATTGGCCCCAGCAGCGCTCCTGCTCCTATGGCGAGCAACAGCCAGGCAAAACCCTCCGGTGGTAGTCTCAAATGCCGCTCCGCCAGCACGATCAATAGCGCACCTGTTGCACCTACTGCGAGAGACGCTATGGCTTGCACGAGCCATAGCCTTGATACGAAGCGGTCCTCGCGCACATATCGTAACCCCTCTCCGGCATCTCCTAACCAGCCCGCGAAACCTCGCCGGCTGCTGCGATCGATCTCGCCTACATGCGCCGGTATGGTGAGCCTGGAAATCATAAGCGCTGAGAAGAGAAAGGAGAACGCATTTACAATAAAGGCAGGGCTTGTGCCTATGGCAGCGATCATGCCGCCAGCTACCGCGGATGCCACTATCTGTACCAGCTGCTCTGTAGACCATGCCACCGAGTTCGCGGCCAGCAGCGCTTCCTTATCAACAACGCTGGGTATCACGGCCTGTAATGTGGGACTGAAGAAGACACTCGCAGCCGTCAGCAGCGCGGCTATAACGTATACTTGCCAGGTCGCATTGGCAAAGGCCAGCATTAGCACCAGCCCGCCCCGGACAAGGTCGGAGGCCACAAGGATGGTCTTTCTGGGGAACCGGTCTATTACAATGCCGGCTATGGGTGCGAGCAAGAGCAGAGGCACAATCTCGAAGAGCACAGTAAGCGACACGGCCACCCCTGAACCCGATAGCTGATATACGAGCACCACCAGGGCGATATAATTGAGCGTGTCGCCGAAGTTCGAGACAAGCTGGCCTAACCAGAGCGGAAAGTACGCCCTGCTCGTGATGATCTTTGTATAGCGCGCCCCTACATTCCTTGAATGCACTCTGAAAACTCCTCTCGTTGACAAAGCTTTAGCTAACTGGCATAATACCCCAAGGGGGTCAGGGTCATGCTGATTGTAATCACTCTTTTGGGGCTAGTCAAGGGCGAGTTAAAGGAGGCAGCGTATGGTAAATGAACCAGCGTCAGCGGTGAAGCCGCGCTTTGCAGAGGAGCGGGCCGACTAGATAAGGCGTCGTCTCAAGGCGATAGAAGGGCAGGTGCGCGGCTTGCATCGCCTTATAGACGAGGATAGGCCCTGCCTCGACGTGCTCATGCAGCTGTCGGCGGCACAAGAGGCGCTTTCACAGGTAGGTAAGCTTGTTACGCGCAACTACCTGGAAAAATGCATGACTGACGCCCTCCAATCGGGCAGCGAGGAGGAGCAGGCCAGGGCCTATGACGACCTTATGGCCGTGATCTACAAGTACAGGCGTTAGCTTCGGAGGTCTGTGCTATGCAAAAGGGCAACAAGACCAAAGTGCTATCATCAGGCACACTCCTTAGCGCGCTCACATCTGTAGTGTGCATGGGCAGCATGGGAGCTATGGGCTTAGCGGCAACGGCTACCGCAACGGCTACCGCAACGGCAGGTATGGCAGGTATGGGTGGGGCTGCGGCGGGAGGGGCCACTCATGTAGCGTTCGTGACGCAATTACTGCGGAGCGCTGGCCTGGAAGCGCTGACGCAGATACCCGACGCTGTGCTGCGCCCACTCTTTATAGCGCTGCTTATACTCGGCATCGCCGGAGCTTACCTTGCTTACAGGGCGCACAGGCAAATCGGCCCGCTCATATTAATTCTCCTGGCGTCACTCATCCTCTACGCGGGTATTTATATCGTACTCTCGGACCCGCTCTACTATCTCGGCCTGGCAATGCTTCTCATCGGAACCGTTTGGAACTTCCTCTCCCCTCACTCCGACCGCACGCGCCCCTGGACCTTTTACCACTCATGAGCATCTCGCTGTCTTCAACGGCTTATCTCTTTGAGATGCTGTTGGATATCACAGCGCCCGCCTTTTGCCTGGCACTATTTTTTGTGACAGTTCAGAGTTGGGGTGGAGCAACCTTCTTGGGGTATCTGTGCGGGCGTACCATCAACTACCCTCACCCCATGCCCCTCTCCCTTCATGGGAGAGGGGGCTTTACTCATGCTGAGTGCACAAGAGATGCAGTTGTTCTCCCATGAAGGGAGAGGGGGCTTTGTGCATGGGAAGAGCCAGGGGACACCGCTGTGACCCCCGTCAGGGGCTTAGCCCCCTGCACCCCAACTCCTCTGAAAATGGGAAGGGTAGTAGTATAGAGGGGTGCTAAATCACTCGTATTTCCATTCGTAATGGTGGCCCATAGGGTCATGCCTTACTCTGAACAGTTACGGCCTATTGTGGATTAGGTGCATCGAGCAGACTGGTATAGAATAGAAAGGGGCGCGAGCGCTCTCGCTCGTTTCTATTCGGATTGGGAGTAAGAGGGGCGGTGAATGAAGGGCTTGAGAATCGCGGTAGTGGGCGCCGGGCACAACGCGCTCGTATGCGCCTGCTATCTGGCTAAAGCCGGACACGCTGTGACTGTGTACGAGCGCCGCTCGCGAGTAGGTGGCGCTGTCAATACCGAGGAGATGTGGGGCGGCTATCAGATAGACACCTGCTCGGTGATGCACGTCCTGATCCACAAAACGCCTGTTATCGAAGAGCTTGGGTTGCGCAGCTTTGGCCTCGAATATATGCAAATGGACCCCTGGGGTTTCGCACCCTTTCCTGACGGCAATAATATCCTCTTTTACCGCGACCTCGACCGCACCTGCCAATCTATAGCCCGGATATCTGAGCGCGATGCTGTAGCCTACCACGACTTTATCACGAAGTGGGGCGGCTTCAACCAGCAGA
>DAHVFG010000047.1:0-19389 GCA_027317125.1 Chloroflexota bacterium
CCTTCGCGTTCGGCGCACCGTTCGGGTACTTCTGGCTAAACCTCCACACTCCAAGCGACGCTAATTGATACTGATTTGCACCTATCTCCTCTGAGTGATACTCCATTACACCTTTCTCAAAGTACTGCACCCAACACCATCTTCCGTTGGCCGCATTCTCCTCAACGAATGGTTGCGTCAGCGGATACCCAATACTTCCTGGACCTCCCAAAGTCGCGTAGTTAGCCGCAAACGCGCTCACTGAATGGGACGTTGCGTCGGCATAATAGTATTCCTGGCTTGCAGGTAGGCTGCCTGCGGAGGCAGCAGCTGCCATCTGAGTTCCAGCTACGTCCATAGTCGCTGTTGATAAAGGCTCTGACGTTGCTGTTGCAAGAGGCTCCGATGTAGCTGTTGATAAAGACTCCGATGGAGTCGGTTTGCCGCGTCTTGTGCAACCGCCGGTACAACATTCGTTGCTGCCGTACGCGACTGCGAACTGTGCTTCGTTATAAACACCCCGATGCTGGCAACAAGCAGTACAGCCGCTATTGTGGCTATTAGTTGTGGAATATAAAAACCAAGTACCCTGATGGGGGCTCGTCCTGCTGATGATCTACCTATCCTGGCATGTGGGTTGGCATCGTTCTCTCTAGTGGGCTGGATAGGTGGCGTGCTACTCTGGCTCGCTGGGCTTTTGACGATTGGTGCTGCCTCCGTGCGGGCAGGTACCGTTGGTGTCGAGTTCGGTTGAGGAAGTGACGTACCGCACCACATGCAGTTTCTGGCAACCACAGGGTTGCCGCCTTTGCACTGTGGGCAAATCACCTCTGCTGTTCGCATAGTAAGGCTCCTTCTTTACCTTCTTTAGAAAATCGAAAATACGCAACCCTCTAAGGCTTGCAACACTCCTTCAGTATATCATAGGCACTATGAAATGCAATACTGCACGAAATCTTTGCATCTTGGCGGTTCAATCGTTCCGTCTCCCGTCGCCAGCCGTCTATCCCCCTACTTTCCGCGCCGCCTTGCCTCCTCATCTACCAGTTGCCTCCTCAAATACTTGCCAATTCCTGTCTTGGGCAAGCTCTCGCGGAACTCTATATGCGAGGGGACTTTATAGGGGGCCAGCCGCTCGACACAAAAGCTGCGAAGCTCACGCTCGCTGATCTCTGCGTCGCGCCTTAGCACCACGTAAGCCTTCACGATCTCACCCTTACGGCGGTCAGGCACCCCTGCAACCACAGCTTCCTGCACACTGTCATTCTCATATAACACTTCCTCAACCTCTCGCGGGTAGACGTTCAGCCCATTCACCAGTATCAGGTCCTTCTTGCGATCCACGACATAAAAGTACCCATCTTCGTCCATGCGCGCCATATCTCCGGTGAGGAGCCAACCCTCCTTTATCACACTCTCTGTTTCTTCCGGCTGTGCCCAGTAGCCCTGCATCACCTGTGGGCCGCGCACGGCAAGCTCGCCCACCTCCCCCACAGGTAGAGGCTCAAGACTCTCCACATCCACTACCTGCGCATCGGTGAGAGGTATGGGCAGGCCAATGCTCCCCACACGACGCTCGCCGTAAACAGGATTGCAATGCGTAACGGGCGAGCTCTCGGTAAGCCCATATCCCTCCACCAGCCGCGCACCCGTAACACTCTCAAAGGCCTGCGCCACCTCCACAGGCAGCGGGGCCGCTCCCGATATGCAAACCCGAATCGAGCGCAGGTCGTAGCGCGACGAAAGGGGGTGGTGAGCGATAGCGTTGTATATAGTAGGCACAGCAGGAAAGACCGTGGGGCGAAAGCGCGCAATTGCCCGGAGGGTATCTTTCATGTTGAAGCGCGGCAGCAGCAGCATCGCGCCCGCTACCGAGATAGCCAGGTTCATCACCACAGTCAGCCCATAACTGTGGAAAAACGGGATCACGCTGAGAAAGACCTCGTGCTTCTCAGGGCGCAGGTCCCATACCCAGCTTCGCATCTGTAAGGCGTCGGATACAAGGTTGCGGTGGCTCAACATCGCGCCTTTGGGCGTGCCTGTGGTTCCCCCTGTGTAAAGCAAAACAGCCGTATCTTCGGGCGATGCGCCAGCAGGCTTATACTCAGCCTGATCGTTTTTAAGCAGATCACTGTAGAGGTAAACGCCTTCACCCTGGACGTTCACTGTTGTGCCGTCTCGCCGCTCCTGCACTGTGAGCATCAGGCTCATCAGTGTTGATAAGCTATCCTGCATCGAAGTGGCAATCAGCCGCTTCACCCCTGTATCAGCCATGATCTCCTGCACGCGAGGCGCGATTGTGTTGAGCGTTACCACCGTCTCTACCCCCGAATTGTTGAAGGCATTCTTAAGCTCGCGCCCAACATAAGCCGGGTTCAGAGGCACCATCAAAGCGCCCGCTTTCAGCCCTCCGTACAGCCCCACCAGAAATTGCGGGCAATTGGGCAACACCAACGCCAACCGGCCGCCAGGCTGTACACCCAACGCCTGCAACCCCGCAGCGAATGAGCTGGCCTGGGTGTCTAATTGAGCATAGGTGAGCCGTTTGCCAAAGAAGATGGTAGCTACTGCCCCCGGGTGGTCTCGCACAGTCTTCTCAAAGAAGTGGGGCAAGGTAATATGCGGCACCTCTATAGTAGTAGGCACTTCCGGCTCATAATGAGCAAACCAGGGTTGGCCGCCCTTCGTATTACTTATTGTTGCCTCCGGCATATAACTATTGGTCTCAGAGGCAGCATGTTGAGGTTCTTCTAATTGTGAGTGCATCTTGTCAAGCTCCTAACCCCGATTGTATGCACCCCGCGAACGGTTGTCAAGCGTGAAGGCGTATGCTATAGTCGCACCGTATGCCCGATCTTTCTATAGTAATCCTCAACTGGAACGTCCCCGGTCTTCTTGTCGAGTGCCTCCGCTCGCTGCCCAACGCACTCGGCGCATGGCAGGGCCGCAGCGAAACGCTGGTGGTAGATAACGCTTCCACCGACGACAGCGTTGGCCGCGTGCGCGCAGGCTTTCCAGGCGTTCGCCTCATCCCTCTACCTGCTAATCGCGGCTTTGCGGGTGGCAACAATGTTGGTATACTAGCCTCGCAAGGCAAATATATACTCCTTCTCAACCCTGACACAGTGGCCCGCCCAGGCTCGGTGGCTGCTCTTGCCGACTACATGGAAGCCCATGCGGAAGTTGGCATCGCTGGCCCACGCCTGTTGAACTCGGACGGCACATTGCAATCATCGAGAAGGCGTTTCCCGACGCTCGCAACCGCACTCGTAGAGTCCACCCCGCTGCAAAGATGGTTCTCCCACTCTAATGTCTTGAGAAGCTTCTACATGCAAGAGATGAGCGACGAGCAAACGCAGAGTGTAGATTGGCTCAGTGGCGCGGCTCTTCTCTGTCGTCGAGAGGCACTCTATCAGGCGGGCCTCCTCGACCCGGGCTACTTCATCTTCAGCGAGGAGGTAGACCTCTGCCGGAGGGTGCGCAATGCGGGCTGGGCTATCAGCTACGTGCCGCAGGCCGAGATAAGCCACTACGGTGGGCAGAGCACCACACAGGCTGTGTCGCGACGCCATATAAACTTCAATACAAGCAAAGTGCGCTACTTCCGCCTGCACGAAGGCCGCGTCGCGGGCAAGGTTGTGCGCTCCTATCTGCTTGGTATTTACGCCGCCCAGATGGTCTCTGAGGCGGCCAAATGGCTGATGGGGCACAAGCGCCCATTGCGAGCAACACGCCTCAAAATGTACAGAGAAGTGCTTAGGAGCGGCCTGCGCGAGCGCAAAAGGCAGGCCCCGGGAGTACGTACCCTGCTGATTACCGGCGAATACCCACCGGCAAGAGGCGGCGTCGGAGACTATACCTGCCAGCTTGGCCGCGCCCTACAGCAAGAAGGCGCACACGTCAAAGTGCTCACCAGGGGGCAGTTGCGCCAGCATTCCGCCAACCATCAGCATCAAGCGCAGGCAAGGGTAGAGGAGCAGATCATCACGCATGATGCCCTTCTCCACACGACGCCGCTAACCAGGGGTAATATCCCACTTATAACCACCCGCATCACTCTCGCAGCTACCCTGAACGCCCTGCGTGGCACGCGCAGCAAGATCGCGCACATACAATACCAGACAGCAGCCTATGACATGCGCCCTACGATTAATCTGCTGCCATTGCTCCTCAGCATGAGATGGCGCGGCACGACTATAGCGACCTTCCACGACTTGCGCACGCCATATCTCTTCCCCAAAGCAGGGGTCATCCGCCAGTGGGCCAACCGCCTCCTTGCCCGAAGCGCAACAGCCGTGATCGCCACCAACCCTGACGATGCCGCCGAACTGCGAGCCTGGGGCGCTCAGCGCATCAGCCTGATACCCATCGGCTCCAATGTTCCGAACAACCCACCCGCAGACTTCAGCCGAGAACGCTGGCGGCAGGAGCATGGCCTCGCCCCCAACACAATTCTTTTAGCCTACTTCGGCTTCCTCAGCAACACCAAGGGGCTTGATGATCTTCTGAGCGCCCTCGCGCTTCTTAACGGTCAAGGCGAGTACCGCCTCGTGATGGTAGGCGGCGGCTTGAGCGCCAGCGACCCCACGAACCGCCCTGTCGCTGCCTCTATCAACAAGCTTGCTGCGGAGCTACAAATAGAAGACAGCCTCATCTGGACAGGCTATCTCGCGCCCCAGGAGGTCTCCGCCGCCCTCCTCTCAGCAGATATGGCGGTTCTCCCGTACAGCGACGGCGCGACCTTCAGGCGCGGAAGCCTCCTCGCCGCCGTGGAACACAGCCTCCCCCTGGTAACAACCTCCTCGCCCCCCGCCGCGTGCACTCCCCGATCCACAAAGCAGTGGCCTCAGTTACAAGACGGCACAAACGCCCTACTCGTCCCACCCGGCGACAGCCCAGCACTGGCCGATGCCATACAGATGCTGGCAGCCGACCCCGCCTTGCGCGCCGCCCTATCCAACGCCTCGTCAACCCTTTCCCACTTCTTCAACTGGCAGCGCATAGCTGTCCTGCACATGGAACTTTATACCAGGCTGTCGAGCAGACAAGGTGAACGTTGAGACTTACCGCACAGGCGGACGGGTCATGGAGCACCAGACGCTCCTCTGCTCTCAAAGCAAACGGCGGAACCACAAAGGCACAGGAGGCCCGGCGGCTGACGTTATTGGTCAGGCTGCGGAAGCTGAGCCTCGTACTCGCTCGGAGAGCGCCCAGATGCCTCCTGATACGAGAGAATGCCCGCCCAGCACGACTGGGACCGTAGCGGTGGCGGCAGCTTCGGTAAGCTGGCGCACCCAGGGGTCAGATACTTCCTCCGGCACGAGCGCGTCAGAGGCAAAACGATCAGGGCGCGAAACATTCAGGCGGCGGTGGGCGAACAACACCCGGCTGTCCAGGAAGGCAGCATCACATATATGCCCCAGAGCATCCATCAATTCAGCCGTGCCTGCTCTATCTGTGAAAAGGCCGAGGAGGGAGCGCACTTCGCCACGGGCTTCTCGGCCACTGGCACGCATGCCGCGCTCTTCAGACACTATGCGCGTCTGGCACGGAAGGTTCGTTTCAAGACGCTTCCACACCCAGCTACTTACTCGCCCCGCAACCAGCACTTCGGCTCGGCGGGTGGACATTACTCTGTAGCTCTCCTCCACCCGCCTAGCGAGCAAAGGGATAGCTAGGGGCGCTTGCGGCAGGAGCGCAGTTATTCTAGGGCCCAGCACTCCACCTAGCGGTGGCGATTGGGTGGCCCACCATAGCGCCGCCAGATCGGTAGGCGTATCTATATCGAACTGTGTAGCCAGGCTCCGGGGCATTGCGGCGTAGGGCAGGCCCGCCTTGAAGTGGAGGAGCCATGCGAGGTCGTTGTCGGTTGGTGGCGGAGCGATGCGCGCCAGAGCTGAGGCAGGGTGGAAAGCTACCATGTCGGCGGAGTAGAGATTATTGGAGGCAACACACTCGCCATCGCCGCTCACGGCCAGCGCGAGGTCCACTATATCTCTCCGTGTCGCGAGCGGAGCGGCCCCACCGCCCACGTAGACAACTCGCTCGAGGCGATAAGACCGGCAAATTGCGCGTAATGTCTCTCCAAAGTGAAAACTCTCACCCGCCTGTTGCTCTATCGAGAAGGGGATAGATGTGGGCCACCCTGCTGCGTCGCTAAGGGCCGCCTGCTGCAAGCCTGTCTCCTCCGTGACAAGTATCGCCTGGTTGAAAGCATTGGCCCCCGCGGCCATCGCCAGGAGGTCCAGAGTGGCGGCAATCTGAGCCTCTATAATGAGGCGTTCGAGGGACGTGGCAGCCTCCGGCACGCCTCCCTGGAAAACCACCAGAGATGGGCGCGTGTTGTGCCGGGTCGCTATGGAGTTTGTCATATAAGCCTGAGCATACCCACCCGTTGCCGCCGGGCAGTTCTCCTATGTTAGATCGGGTTGGAGCAGGCCATAGTTGCCGTCGGTGCGGCGGTAGAGGACGTTCATTTTCTCTTCGCTTGCATTCCAGAAGATGTAGAAGGTATGACCTAGCAGCTCCATTTGTTCAATGGCTTCTTCGGGGAACATGGGCATAACGCTGAATCGCTTCACCCTGACTATGTCGCCCATCCCATCGTCGGAAGCGCCGTCGCCATAAGCGGGGGCGCTATTCCTACTGGTGGGCACTTCGACAGGCGCAGCCATACCGACTATTCCTGGCTCTTCCTCCGTAAACTGCGCCATCTCCGCCGATGACTTGCCCAGCCCTGGCGAGCCTTTGCCGCGTGACCGACGAGCTTTGAAGCGTTCCATCTGGCGGCTCACGCGGTCTATCGTCTGGTCTATGGCGGTCAATAGCTCCGCGTTAGTCACTTCGGAGCGTATGAGGTTGTTGCGCGTCCGCAGAGTTAGCTGAGAGACGTACTGCAACCTGTTTGCGTTGAGGCGAGTCGGCTCCTGGGAAAGGGTAACCTCGGCGCTCTCAATCTCTCCTAACTGCCGGGGCAAGCGGGCCACGCGCTTTCGGATATGTTCCTCGATGTCGGAGCTGATCTTGAAGTTCTTAGGCCGGATAGTCACTTGCATCTAGCAACCTCCCACTGTGATTAGGATTGAGCATCGGGTGGGCAGAGAGTGCTAATTCCTGATCGCCAGCCCCTGATACCTCAATCCTGAGAGGTGCGCGTGGAGGGATTCGAACCCCCGACGCAAGGCTTAGGACGCCCTCGCTCTATCCCCTGAGCTACACGCGCATTGCGGGAAATTATACCCCAGATGTCGCGCCCAGCGCAAGCAAAACCCGGTGAGCACGCAGATCATAGACGCCACCGGTGGAGAGGACTTCCACCTGTAACGCGCCCACCGAAATAGGCGTGCCTGGGCGTGCGGAGTGCGCGCTGTTGAAGTCGAGATGCGAGCCATCTATGAAGTAGACCACTCCCGCACCCACTACGGTGCAGCGTCCCTCTGCGCTGCTGAGCAGGCATGTATTCTCGTCAATGCCAACGCCCAGGGCGCTGGGATTCTCAGCTACGGCGGCGGCAAGGCGGGGGAAGCGGCCACGTGCTCCGAAATGCGTGTCAATAATAAGGTCTTCACCCGCCCAGGCGAGACCATGCGACATCTGTACCATCCCCATCCGCAGCTCACCGCTGCCCCCGCCCGCCACTATCATCGGACGGCCCATCGCTGCCGCTCCCGCGCTGGTGCCTGCTATCACCGCGCCGCGACCATAGGCGGCCATCATAGCCTCTTCAGCAGGAGTGCGGTCGAGCGTCTGAGTGAGCGCATACTGGTCGCCGCCGGTAATGAAGATACCTGCTGCGCCGGAGAGAAGCTGCGCTATATCTGCACGCCGGGCTTCTTCATGGTTCCTGATGAGAGGCGCATGTATACGGTTGCGATCAAGCCCTGCGCGGGTGAATATCCTGATGTAGTCGCCCGTTAGCACCTCCGGGTGCCGGGTTGCTGTTGAAACAAGCACCACATCACGCAGTCCGGTGTTAGCCTCAGCACGCGCTGCAAGCCGCAGAAAGAGACGCGCCAGCCGCGCCTCCGGGTCCAGCCTGTCTGCCCCGCCGATAATCATCAAATACCCAGGCGTCTGCCAGGGAACATCCACTATCCCGGCGAACTCAGCCCCGGTTCCGTTATTTCTATTGTGAGAGTTAGTTGAAGGCAACGCTACCAGCATCCTTCTATCATGAGGAACGCGCACTACATGTTGTTAGTTGCGTAATTGCCTGCTGCAAAGTTAGAGGGCTAAAGAGTTATACTCCGTAATCAAGCTACGCAATAAGTGCTACGCCCCACCGAGCAAAGTGGTTTTCGAGCGGCTCTTGCCATTGTGGGTTTCCTGGTCGGTCGAGGCAGCCTCTCCCTCCCCCAGCGATGGCGGCTGCTGCCCCATCTGCCCCATCTGCCCGCCTGCTTCGGCGATGGCTTCCAGGCGATTTAGCTGAGATTGTGTTGAGGCATCGGGCAGGGGCCGCCAGAACGATTGGCTTTGCTCTATGTCAACAGCTCTGGCTATTCTCTTCACCTGTTCGATGGTCTCATCAACCCGGTCCACAAAAACAACGACCAGCTCGCCTTCTCTCGCCATTTGCAAGGCTTCTTCCACCGCTTCCGGCTCGTCCTCGATTATGCAGAGAGGAAGCGACGGCATCACGCGAGCTATCGTCTCGGCAATCAGGTGAGCCACCTCACCGCGCTCACGCCCGCGCAGGTCGTAGTCTTCGCGCACGATAACGCGGTCGAAAGTTTCCGCCACAACCAGAGCCAACTCCTGTATGTCGGCATCGCGGCGATCACCGGGGGCTGCGACCACAGCAATCGTGCTGCGCGGGTTCATCTGCGCTATGGCGGCCTGGATAGCGCGCATAGCGTGAGGATTATGCCCATAGTCTACTATGACACGAGCGCGGCCTACATCAAACAAGTTGAAACGGCCCGGCGCTGTCTTGTCGTCCGTCTGGAAGGTACGCAGCCCAAGCCTTATAGAGTCGAGGGGCACACCCGCACCCCAGCAAGCTGAGGCGGCAGCCAGAGCATTCTGCACCTGGAACGGTATCACACCGCCCAGGGTCGCGGGAATATCGGCAGACTTGATGAGAGGCGTTTCGGTCGGGCCTTCGGCAAGCACTAACTCGCCGTCACGCACGAACGCCGCCTTGCCGCCACTCGCCAGGTGAGCAGATAACGCCCGCGCTGAACGTTCCATCCCGAAGTAAATTATCTTGCCGGGGCACGACTCGGCCATAGCCACGACGAGCGGGTCGTCGGCGTTGAGCACGCCATAGCCCTCTTTACTTACGCTCTCGATAACTACGCGCTTGACGCGAGCCAACCTCTCCGGTGTCTCTATCCCTTCCATCCCCAGGTGATCGCTGGCGACGTTGAGCGCCACGCTCACCGTTGAGCGGTCCCATGCCAGGCCGGAGCGCAGAATACCGCCGCGTGCCGTCTCCAGCACAGCTACCTCGACCAGAGGGTGCTGTAAGACAGATTCCGCGCTGCGCGGGCCTGCCGAGTCGCCCTTCACACGACGCACGCCACCGAAGTAGATGCCATCTGTGGTAGTCATGCCAACGTACAGCTTGAGGGTCGAATAGATATGGGCGATCATGCGTGTAACTGTGGTTTTGCCGTTGGTGCCTGTAACGGCAATCAGAGGCACGCGGGCGGAAACGTCGCCAGGAAAGAGCATATCAACAATAGCCTCGCCCACCGGACGTGATTTGCCTTCTGATGGGTAAACGTGCATTCGCAAGCCCGGTGCGGCGTTTACCTCTACCACGCCGCCACCCTGATCTGCCAGTGGCCGCTTTACACTCTGGCACACTACGTCTACCCCGGCAATGTCGAGGCCGATGGTCTGGGCCGCTAGTACGGCCATGGCTGCATTATCAGGGTGAACATCGTCGGTGACATCAGTCGCCGTGCCGCCCGTAGATAGATTAGAATTGTCGCGCAGAAAGACAGATTGGCCGGGCGGCGGCACGCTCTCCCATGTGAAGCCTTGCTTGGTCAGCGTCAGTTCCGCCGATGCGTCCATCTTTATCCTGGTGAGAGCGGAGCCGTGCCCATGACCCCTGCGTGGGTCTTCGTTCACCATTTTTACGAGAGCGCGTATATCGTGCCTGCCATCGGCGACAACCTGCGCCGGACATCGCTCGGCTGCCGCTACCAGCTTACCGTTAACCACGAGCAGGCGGAAATCGCTGCCACTTATATATCTCTCAACAATGACGCGGGATGAGTGCTCTTGCGCGAGAGCGACGGCGCTGCGTACCTGATCCTGCGTCGTCAGGTTGACGCTTACAGCCTTGCCCTGATTACCGTCATGAGGTTTTATGACCACCGGGCCGCCAAGCTCCTGCGCGACTGCCCACGCCTCGTCTGCATTGCTCACAACCTCGCCCTCCGGCACAGGCACGCCTACTTTGGCAAGGAGTTCTTTGGTCAATTCTTTATCAGAGGCGATTTCTACTCCTATATTTGATGTAAAAGAAGTTTCCGCCGCCTGGATGCGCCGGGCGTGGTGGCCGTGTCCAAGCTGCACAAGGGCCGAGTCGTTGAGCCTGAACCAGGGTATGTGCCGCTTGCGAGCTGCGTCCACGATAGCTTGCGTGGAGGGGCCGAGCATATTGCTTTCGGCCACATCGCGTATCTCATCTATGCGTTCGGCCAGGTCAAAGCCTGGCGGCTGGCCTTGCGCCAGCTTTTCGGCAATCTCCACCGCGAGGTGCGCTGCCATCTCGCCCGCTTCAGCGTCCTTGTAATCCACCACGATGCGGTATTCGCCGGGGCGCTGCGTCTGGCGGGTGCGTCCATAGCCGACATCCATACCGGCCAGCGACTGGAGTTCAAGGATGATATGCTCTACGATGTGGCCCATATAGGTGCCGAGGCGCAACCGCTCAAGGAAGCCACCAGGTCTTCCCTCGGAGCAGCGATGCTCCCAGAGTGTCGGTATCGCCTCCACGAGCCTCTCCGTGAAGCCCGGCAGCTTGTTGGACGGCAGTTCTTCATACTTACCTATATCAGTAAGTATCTCCAGCACCGGACGGTAAGCCCATATATTTGGCCCCCGCAGCACCTTGATTCGCTTGATGATTATATCATTCATAGCTGACTCCACGTGTCAGTTTGAGTACCAGAGCCTTATAGATCGGCACAGCCCTAAATCTTTAAGATCGCCTTCGGAAATTGGCTTTCAGAGTATGATACACCACCAAATAAGCATAAGCAACAAGGGTGGCATAACCTCTGCTATCTTCTAACTTAAGACAACTACAAGCAAAGATAGGAGAGACTATAAAGTGAAGATCGAGATAAGATACTGCCAGGAGTGAAATTACGGCCCACGCGCCGCCAGGTTGGCAGGCGAGATAATCGACGCATACGGCGACGATTTACAGCAGATCACACTTATCAGAGGCACAAGCGGGCAATTCGAGGTTATGGTTGATGGGCAAAACATCTTCTCCAAAGAGATAGAGCACCGTCACGCCAACCCCGGCGAGATAACCGGGAAGATAGCGCAATTAGGAGCGGGCTAACAGCTTCATATCGCGTATTGCACAAGATATAAAGCTGCTCCAATCATAATCCCCACGCAATACGCAATGCGAGTCAGCAGTGTTCAGGGTTGGGGCTACAGGGGTCTCCCCTATACACTCAGCATGAGTAAAGCCCCCTCTCCCTTCATGGGAGATATACTCCCCAGCAATAAAGCCCCCTCTCCCTTCATGGGAGAGGGGCATGGGGTGAGGGTAGGTATGCCCGCACAGTTGCCTCTTGACGATTGCTCCACCTCAACTCCTCTAAAAATGCGAACGGTAGTAGTAGGGGCGGTGCAGGATCGCTCGTATTTTCATTCGTAATGGTGGCCCGCAGGGTCATGGCTTACTCTGAACATTTACAGTGTCACGCGTCCTTGACTGCGTAGAGCCGCTCCGGTACAATGATGCCTACTTTCACAGTGTGGTGAGAGTTACATGTGATGGAGATAGAGCCGGGGCAATATGCAAAGGAGAATATATATGAATACGCTGGAAAAAAGCGCCGCGCCGCAGACAGGCGACGGCATGAATGGCAACAACGCCGCTGCGCTGCCCACGCCCAAACGCGCCTCCCTGGACGATCTGGACCTCCATGTCGGCAAGAAGGCGCGCCTTTACCGCCTGATGTATGAGCACGGGCCGGGCAACGGCACCATGATGCTACTTCCTATTGACCAGGGGCTTGAACACGGGCCGATAGATTTCCTCGTCAACCCCCCGGCGCTCGATCCTGAGTTTCAGCTCAAGCTGGCGCTTGAGGGCGGCTTTTCGGGCATCGTCTTCCACATCGGCCTCGCCACCAAGTACATGGATAAGTATGCAGGTAAAGTGCCGTTGGTGTTGAAAATCAACGGCAAGACAAACGTGCCCTCAGACGCACAGGCGTTTTCCGCGCTCGATGCCACCGTTGAGGACGCTGTACGCCTGGGAGCTGATGCGGTCGGTTATACCCTGTACGTAGGCTCTCCCAGCCAGGACAGAGATTTCTTGCAGTTCAATCATGTGCGCCAGGAAGCAGAAAGGTATGGCATGCCGGTAATCGTCTGGGCATACCCACGAGGCGAAGCCTTCAAGTCCAAGGGCGGCACCGACTCCCTCTACGCGATAGACTACGCAGCACGTGTGGCGCTGGAGCTTGGCGCAGACGTTGTCAAGCTGAATGTGCCTGAGCACGACCAGGCCGACCCGGACCAACCCAAGCCTTACAACCAGATGAATCTGGGCTACGCAGGCTCGGTAAGCAAGGTGGTCAACTCGGCAGGCCGCGCCCTGGTGCTCTTCTCAGGAGGCAGCAAAATCAGCGATGAAGACCTGCTCACAAAGGCAAGGATGGCTATGGAGAACGGCGCTACGGGCCTGATCTTTGGCCGCAACCTCTGGCAGCGCCCAATGGATGAAGCGCTGGGAATCGCCAATAAGATCGCCGACATCATCAAGAGCATCTAGCTACCGCCTTGTGCGCGATAGTTGTGCACCGTACAAGGGCAGCTTTTCACTGCTCCAGGTTGCGGCACTCGGCGTTGTACTTGAGCAAAGAAGGCCCCTCCTTATAAGGAGGGGCCTTCTTTGCTCAATCTCTGTGGGGTGCAAATAAGTTGGCGGAGCCAGTATACTAAAGTAGCTGAGATCATGGAGAGGAGCAGATTATCACTTATGCCGACTCTATCACTGCTTGGGATACTGGCTCACCCCGACGATGAACAGGTAATGAGCGGCGCTTTCGCGCAGGCCGCCGCCGAAGGGTTGCGCACCGGCCTTATTTGCGCTACGCGTGGTGAGGAAGGGCAGATCCACCCTTCCGTTGATGCGACACGCGATACCCTGGCACAGGTCCGCGAAGGCGAGCTGCGGAGGGCGGCGGCGGTAATCGGTATCAAAGGTCTCTGGTTCCTCGACTACCGCGACTCCGGCATGATGGGTACAGCTGAAAACGACAACGCCGTCAACTTCCACATGGCTGATGAGCAAGAAGCCCTCGTCAAGATCGTCAAGATCGTTCGCAGCTTCAAGCCGACTGTGATAGTTACCTTTGATCCCACAGGCGGCTACGGCCACCCTGACCACTTGAAGGTCCATAAGCTGGCTACCCTTGCCTTCATCGCCGCTGCCGACCCTGAGCAGTTCACGGAAACAGGCGAGCCCTGGCAGACCGCGCGGCTCTACTACGCTGCCTTTCCACGCAGTAGTATGCGCAGGATGAGAGGCTTCCTCGAAGAGCACGATCCCGACAGTGACTTCCTGAAGATTGATATGGAGCAATTTGGCCTGGCGGACAAAGATATCACCAACATCATAGACGTTCGCAAATGGAGCGCGATCAAGGAGCGCAGCCTGCGACAGCATCAGACCCAGCGTGCTGACTACGAGCGCTGGAGCTCTCTTCCTGAGCAGGTGCTGGGCGAAATGCGCGCCAGCGAGTACTTTTCGCTCGCAGCGGGCGTGCCATTGCCGCCGACGCCCGGCGCTAAGAAGGACCTCTTTGCAGGGCTGCGACGGCAAAGTGCGTGAAACAAAGGAGATAGGCAATGTGCGGTGGAGTTATTTTCCCCTATAAAGATGAATATAGAGAAACCCTGGCTCGTTACTTTCCTGAAGAAGCAATCGAGGAGTTCAGGCAAAGCGGACAGGTGAAGTCCCTTTACTGGCAGAGAGGCGAGC
The DNA here is from genome assembly GCA_027317125.1 of Chloroflexota bacterium. Classification (GTDB taxonomy): domain Bacteria; phylum Chloroflexota; class Chloroflexia; order QHBQ01; family JADMIH01; genus JADMIH01. The sequence continues at coordinate 14,174 of DAHVFG010000047.1, forward strand.
CGTTGCTGCCCGTTGCCACGCCCGACAAATCCGGCGAGGCCAGCGACATAGAACTGGTGCGATGGGGCAACCGCGACAAGAACGCGCCGTTCCCCCAAACCGGCTGGTCCCGAGTTGAGAGCCTGGCGGCAGGAAAGTGGAATTATCTGCGCCCTCAACCTGTGCTGATAGCTGTTTCGTATGGAATAGAGAAAGGCAACTGGTTCACGATAGCGAAGGGGATCAAGGGCGTTATAGTTCAGCGTGAAGGCGAGCGACGTGTCTATATGCTGACAGGCGAGGCGAAGCCGGGGTTCCATGCGAAGACGCACCACGACCGGATGCCTTTGCTCGAAGACGAAGACGACTTCAACTGGATCGCCGATCCTAATGGCATAGATTTTGCGAGCCGGAGATCTTCCCTATAACTGCGCCAACGATTGCACCAAAGGCGGTAGCAAGATGCCCGATTCCGAGGAACGAAAAAGAGAAACACCTTTACGCCAGCAAAAACCTCTGCAACCCAGGCCTCCAACGGCCACAGACGTAGAACTGCAAGCACGTAATGCCCATCTACGGCCCAATGACAGCCTCAACATGTCGTCGCGCATGGGTGCGCCCACCGAGGACGAGCAGCTACTCAAGAGGCCAGCGCCCACCCCCAGCGACTTTACCCGCTCGGACACATGGCGCGTGCTGCGTATTATGGGCGAGTTCGTCAATGGCTTCGATACGCTCGCCAACGTAGAGGCGGCTGTAACTGTCTTTGGCTCGGCGCGCGTCAAGCCTGAGGACCCGATGTACGCCAACGCTGTAGAGGTGTCGCGGATGCTCTCAGAAGAAGGCTTCGCGATTATCACAGGGGGCGGTCCGGGGATAATGGAGGCAGCCAACAAAGGCGCTAAAGAAGCAGGCGGCATCTCTATTGGCTGTAACATTGAGCTGCCATTCGAGCAAGGGGTCAACGCTTATGTGGATGTGGCAATCAACTTCCGTTACTTTTTCGTGCGCAAAACAATGTTCATGAAATACTCCGAAGGGTTTGTTATCTTTCCCGGCGGTTTCGGCACAATGGACGAGCTATTTGAGGCACTTACACTGATCCAGACGGGTAAGGTGCGCAACTTCCCCCTCATTCTTTTCGGAAGCGCCTACTGGCGAGGGCTGCTCGACTGGATCAAAGGCCCGATGCTGGCGGAGCGAAAGATATCCCCCGAAGACCTCAAGCTGCTCGTTGTAACCGACTCACCGGAAGAAGCCTGCCGCCTGGTAGTCGAATGTTACAACGACCGATGCTGGCAGGCGGAAGAATCATCAGAAGCAAGCAAAGTTCAAGCAGAACTGCTGGATGCTCCCGGCTCGCTCCACCCGCCTAACGGCAACGGCTCAAAACAAGCGGGGCCGGGCGTTCCAATCGAGTCACCGGCAAAGGCCGACGCACAATAAGAAGAGAGGCTCTGGACAAACTTCAGAGCCTCTCTTCTCATTGTGCTGGTCGGGGTGAGAGGATTCGAACCTCCGACCTCATCGTCCCGAACGATGCGCGCTGCCGGGCTGCGCTACACCCCGAGGGCCAGAGTATTATACCAGAGCGCATATGTGCTGTCAAAAATGCCCGACTCCTGAAACATGATGAGCGCTATGTAAGGATAGGGAGTGCACCCCGATAGATCAGTGGGGTATAATGTCTGTAGCACTCGACGGATATAATTATAAAGGGAAAACGCGGGAGAAATTCATAGAATGAGCAATACAGAAACAAAAGTGGCAGCCTCTGGCGAGACGGAAGTGGCCTCACCTGATGGACAAGAGAGCGCCAACGCAGGGGAGATGCATACGTTCCAGAGGCACTCTTTCCCGAATGGGCTAACGCTACTTACAAAGGAGATACATTCAGCGCCTGTAGTATCATTCTGGGTGTGGTACAAGGTTGGAGCGCGTAATGAACATGCCGGAATAACAGGCATATCACACTGGGTAGAACATATGATGTTCAAGGGCACAAAGAAGCTCGGCAAGGGGCAGATCATGCAGATGGTGGCCGAAAATGGCGGCACTCTCAACGCCTTCACCTCTGATGACTGGACCGCTTACTTCGAGACGCTGCCCGCGGATCGGTTAGAGCTTGCCCTCGGCATCGAGGCCGACCGCATCGCTAACTCCACCTTCGATCCCGAAGAAGTGGCATCGGAGCGCACCGTGATTATCTCCGAGCGGGAAGGATCAGAGAACGAGCCTGACCGTATGCTCGACGAAGAGGTCTCCTCCACCGCCTTCAAGGTACACCCTTATGGCAACGGAGTTATCGGCTGGAAGTGCGACCTGCGCGTCATGACGAGAGATGACCTTTACAATCACTACCGGACCTACTACTCACCCAACAACGCCACTGTAGCCATCGTCGGAGATTTTGATACGGCGCAGGTAGTAGAGCAGGTGGGGCGGGCGTTCAATGGGTACGAGGCACGGCCCGACATACCAGAGGTGCGCTCGGTAGAGCCTGAGCAAAACGGTGAGCGACGGGTGCGCGTGGAGCACCCAGGCTCGACGGCGCAGCTTGAGATCGTGTACCACGCTCCTTCTGCCTCCCACCCCGATATTTACCCGCTGATGGTGGCCGACGCACTCCTCTCAGGGGCAAAACCTATGGGCTTCGGCGGCACTGCCCTGGGGCGTTCGGCCCGCCTGTACAGAGCAATGGTGGCAACTCAGATCGCCGCAGGCGCAGGATCATATTTCTCGCTCCACAAAGACCCCCATTTATTCACTCTTGGCGCGTCGGCGCACGCCGGTGAAGACCCTGAAGCTAGCCTGCGCAAGATGGAGAACACCCTCTTCGAGGAGATACGCAAACTGCAAGAGGAGGAGATATCACAGGAGGAGATGGACAAAGCGGTCAGACAATCGAGGGCGCAATTCGTCTACTCCTCCGACAGCGTGTCGAGCCAGGCGTTTATGCTCGGCTACCTGGAAAGCATTTTCAGCGCCGATATGTACGATGAAGTGCTGGACAACCTGGCGGCTGTCACTCCGGAGGATGTGCAGCGTGTAGCGCGGCAATACCTGACCGAGCACAACCGCACAGTGGGTTGGTTTGTGCCCACAGAAGAAGCGCAGGAAGATAATGGAGCCGGCGTGACCCCCGATGGACGCGAGGTAGAATAAGAGAGATGCAAACTTTGTCAGAAGAAAAGAACGCCCGCCTCAGCCCGGAAACAATCACACGGCGCACCCTCGGCAACGGGCTTATAGTGATCGTCTACCCAAACCCCACTACCCCGGCCCTTGTGGCTCGCCTCTCAATAAAGGGTGGCGCGATGTACGACCCTGCTGGTAAGGCGGGGCTTGCTTCATTTGCGGCCAGAGCGATGAGGCGCGGCACCGAGCAGAATAGCTTCGACGCCCTCAACGAAGAAACCGAGAGCCGGGGCGCATCAGTAGGGGTAGACGCGGGTAAGGCGTTGATGGAAGTAGGAGGCCGCGCCCTGAAGGAAGACGCGGACTTCCTGCTGCAAACCATAGCCGACGTAGCGCTGCACCCTAGCTTCCCCGAGGATGAGATAGCCAAACTACGTGAACAGTTACGCACAGGTCTCCTTGAGATGGAGATGGACACAGCCTCAGTAGCCGAACGCGCCTTCCGAGAGATGTTATACCCGAAGGGGCACCCATACCATCTTCGCACCGCAGGCTACCTCGATACTCTGGACGAAATCGGACGTGAGGATATGGTCGCCTTCTATAAGCGATACTTTCGACCGGACCGCTCGGTGCTGATCGTGGTGGGCGATGTAGAGCCCGCAGAGATAGTGAGCAAAGCGGACGAACTGCTGGGGAATTGGCAAGCAGGGAGCGCTGAGCCTGAGCCATACCAGATTGCAGCAGTGGGGCAGCCGCAAGGTGCGGAGAGGGCCTTTAACTTTGTGCCAGGCAAGACGCAGAACGACATAGTGCTCGGCTTTCCGGCGATACGGCGCGCCGACCCTGATTACTACGCCTTCGACCTGATGAATCTTCTGCTGGGGCGGATAGGGCTTATGGGCAGGCTCGGCAAGACGGTGCGCGACGAGCAAGGGCTAGCTTACTATGCAGGGTCCTCGTTTGAAGCGGGATTAGGGGCAGGGCCGTGGTCTGTGCATGCAGGTGTAAACCCCGAAAATGTGAATCGCGCAATCGAGAGCATCAGGCGCGAGATAGAGCGCGTACGCTCAGAGCCTATACCTGCTGAGGAAGTTGAAGGGGGCAAACGCTACATGACGGGCGTGCTCCCCTTGCGCCTTGAGACGAGCGACGGCCTCTCGCGCACAATCCTGGAGATGGAGCTATACAATCTCGGCTTCGACTATATTGCGAGGTATCCGGCTATCATTAACGCGCTAACAGCCGAAAGGGTGAGCCAGGCCGCAAGCAAGCACCTTTCCTCCGAGAACTACGCAGTCTCAATCGCGGGGCCAAAGCTGACGGAATAGTGAGCAGTGGTCGGTGACTACTGACCACTCATAACTACGTAGCTACCAGCCACCACTGCTGGAGCCGCCTCCCCAACCGCCACCTGAGGAGCCACCCCAGCTTACGCCGCCACCTCCCCAGCCTGAATGACGGCCACCCCCGCCGCTGCTGAGCAGCATCCCTAAAACGCCCAGGGCAATTGCGCCACCATTACCGAAGCCGGTGTTGCCCTGCTGCTGGTATTTCGCCTGATCGTATTCGGCTACTTCTCTTTGGGCGCTCTGGTATGCTGCGTCCGCAAGGCTCTGTGCTCCGGTTGCTCTGGCTGACATGTCTCGCAGGATACTTGCCGAGACGTTGTCCCGCCACACCGGCAGCTCACTCGCAGCCGAGCGCAGTTGCGACCAGCTGGCGTTACTGATCTCCTTCTGATGTTCCTTCATGTATGCCGCCACAAACTGGATGCGCTCCGTTGCCTGGCGAATAGCTGACGAGGCGTCGCGGCGAGCTTGCTCCATCACACCGAACTGCTGGGCAGCCGTGTTGTAGGCTTCTTCAGAGATACTCCGAGCCGAGGCAAAGAGGGCTGCTGCCTTGTCTAGGGCCGCGCCCCGCGCCACATCTTCTATTCCTGTGCGCTCAGCCCCCGCGGTTATCTGCTGAGCTTGCGCGACGGCCGACTGTGCGCGTGAAATCGCGGTGAGTACAGAGCTGTCAATGTCGCCACGATGCACAGCCGCGAAATTAGAGGCCTTGCTCAGGCTGGCGGCTGCCTGCTGGGATGCGGT
>DAHVFG010000048.1:0-19341 GCA_027317125.1 Chloroflexota bacterium
GTCCTCTTCTTCATCGCCGTCTCCGCAATCGGCGGAGCATTTCTGGCGATCAACCTCCATCTTGCTAACGGCGGGTCTCATCCCTGGCTCATTCCGGGTAATGCTTTCGATGAAGGTATTGACCTCGACAGCCTTCTACCGTCGATTCAGATCGTGATCGCGGTAGTCAGTATAATCTACCTTCAACGCCTCCGCCGTGCCAGGACCGGTAGTGTTGCTTCACCTGCCAGAGGTTGAGCATAGCGGTGAAGCAGGGCAAGTCGCGGAATGATTGGAATGATGCTGACCGCGTGAAGCAGGGCGCGACCGGAGATAGGTCGCCGCGAGGAGCCGCTAACAAGGCGTGGTGGGGATGCCCCACCATGCCTCCCATCTTCATACATAGCGGCGCGTTCAACGAACCATCAGCTTCCATTCAGTTTGGCCTCAGCGCATTGCCCCATACTGTACCTGCAATGGAAATGGCTAGATAGTGTCACGAAAATGGAGGATTATGATTATGGAAACCGGCTCGCTAAGGATCGCCAGGATCGGCGGCATAGATATCAAGATACATTGGAGTTGGGCGCTTCTTCTCCTGATGATCAGCTTCGAGCTGGCAGTGGGCTACTTCCCGGCACACGTGCCGGGCATCGGGGGCGCTATTTACTGGGCGCTCGGCGTGCTTACCGCTTTGCTCCTCTTCGCGTCGGTACTGCTGCACGAGCTCAGCCACTCCTTCGTGGCGCGGGGACGCGGCCTGCCGGTGCGCGACATCACCCTCTTCATCTTTGGCGGTGCGTCCACCATCGAAGGAGAGCCGAAGCGCCCCCGTGACGAGTTCATAATCGCCGTCGTGGGACCCCTCACCAGCTTCGCGCTTGCCGCCATTTTCTTCGTGTTGGGCCAAGTTATTGCTCCGGTTGGACAGGCAAGTTCCATTGTGATAGCGGTGCTGCACGATCTCGCCTTAGTCAATCTCTTGCTTGGCATATTCAACATGATCCCCGGCTTCCCTATGGACGGGGGGCGGGTGCTGCGCTCGGCTATCTGGGCCTTCAACCATAATTTTCAGGCCGCCACGCGCATCGCAGCATCCATCGGGAAGCTGGTGGCTTACGCCTTTATCTTCTGGGGCGTGTACCAGACATTCCTGGCGGGCGACTTCTCCGGGCTGTGGATAGCCATCATCGGTTGGTTCCTTCTGAACTCCGCCGGGCAGAGCACATCCAGGGTGGAACTGGAGGAAGCATTGCGGGGCGTGACCGTCCAACAGGCTATGTCGCCCGCTCCGAACCCTGCGCAGCCTCAATTGACCGTCGCCTACCTGGTGAGCCACTACCTGCTCGCGGACAACGCTCGTGCGGTGCCGGTGGTGGAGAACGGGCGGTTCGTGGGCTTCGTTACCCTCAGCGACGTGCTGAAGCTGCCCCAAAGCGAGTGGGGCACGGCCAGGGTCGGCCAGGTGATGGCCGCACCCGACAAGCTGCGCGGAGTACAACCGGACGAGCCGCTTGCACAGGCACTGCAACTGCTGGACGAGCGACAGTCGGACCAACTGTCCGTCGTGGACACATCCGGGCAATTGCTCGGTGTGCTGGATCGTGAGCGTGCGACACGCTGGCTGCAAATCCATAATGTCCTGAGACCTGCCGCAGCTAAATAAAGCCGGAGCGCGGCCGCGAGCGACATCTTTAGCTTGCGTGCAGCCTATAAGTGAGTGGTGTACGGCAGAGCGGAACTACAGGAACAGGGAAACAACGTAACGAAAATTAGAGTTGCGGGACAGAACAGAGTACCCGCAACACCTTGGAGGTAAAACGCTATGTGGCAATTTATTCAAGACTATTGGACCTGGCTCCCGCTGGGTCTCACCGCAGTGTACATGATCAGGATGCATATGGGCGGGGGACATGGGATGCACGGGATGAATAGCGCGGATAGCGCGCAGGGCGCGGCCCCGCAGCCCGGCATCGGGCACCAGCACGGCTCTCAACCGCAGCCTACCCCCGTATCCGCAGGGGAAGAGAAGCAAGGAGCGAGCAACGCCCCCAACTCTGGCGACACTGACAATGCAGCTAACGGCGCGAGCGCCGCCGGAAGCGACAGGCAGATCAAACAGGCTGCCTCCGCACACGGCGGCCACCACTAAAAGGAGCGGAAACTATGTCAATCGCTCGCCGCAACCTTTTCCAGGATAAGACCCGGCTCGTACTGAGCGTGCTGGGGATAGCCCTTGCCGTGATGCTCATTCTGGGGGTTTTTGCATATCCCCCCAAAACGGTGCATTCTAGAGTTTATGAGGTCATAGGGGTCGTGGTGTCCTGGAGATAGCGATAAACCGTCGCTTTGGATATGCCATATTCTTTCATAAGGGTTCGTATGCTCATCCCCTGCTGCCGTTTGGCTTGCACATCAGCGATCTGCTGCGGCTTCAAGGTCTTGCGACGGCCAAACGGCACCCCTCGCGCTTTGGCCTTCTGAATGCCGTCCATTTGACGTTCTGCACGGATCTCCGTCTCAAACTGGCTAATAGCTCCCAACATATTAAACAGTAGCCGTCCGGTAGCGTCGTTGGTATTGATTTGCTGATCCAGCACCTGCAACTGAACCCCCTTACGTGCGAGCTGTTCAGCAATCTGGCACAGATGGAGTGTTGAACGCGCCAGGCGGTCCAAGCGGGTAATAACAAGTGTATCGCCTTCGCGGGCATACTCCAGGCAGGCCACAAAGCGTGGACGCTTATCTGATGTGCCTGTGCCACTGCGCTTCTCCTCAAAGAGCTTGTCGCAGTGCTTCAGTTTATCTTGCTGGACCTCGAGACTCTGCCCCACCGAGCTGACCCGAGCATAGCCAATCAGCGCCATCACATACTCCTGTTATCTGTCCTTGTGTCTTTTGGGGGTTTCTTGCTGCCTTGCTGCCTTGCTGTCTCAGAAAATCCTAGAGGCTATGATAACGAGATTATGAGACATATTCTGAGACGCGTCAAAGCGCTGGGACTTCCGGGGATTTAATTGTATACTTTTTGAGACTTTGGACTTTGAGACCATTGCCCCGTGGTCCTGTGGCGGCGTACTGGGGACGACGAAGGAGTTGTGTGATCAATCTTGTGACAAACCTGGGAGCGAGCAAGCCCAGCAAGGGACTAAAGCGATTATACATTCTGGACGATGAGGAAATTGAGGCCCTCTACGCCAGACCGCTCTTCACCGAAGATGACCGCACCCACGCCTTCATGCTCACCCAGTCAGAAAAGGACCTTACTGCCTCCTTTTCGCCCATTCACAGCCAGCTGTACTTCATCCTCCAACTAGGCTACTTCAAAGCCAAACAGCTTTTCTTCAGCTTTACCTTTCATGACGTTGTGGACGATGTGACGCACGTCCTTCAACGCTACTTCCCTGAAGTGGCACTCGGGCCAGATAGGCCAGATAGGTCAGGTGGCCAACATGGACCACGGCCAAAACTGCGCCCCCTCAATAAACGAACCATCCTCAAACAGCGGCAGCGTATCTTGGAACTGTTCCAGTATCGACTCTGCACGCCAACAGATCGAGGGCACCTGTTCCTTCGTGCCCAACAGGCCGCACGCATCAGCAGCAAGCCTGTCTATGTCTTTCGAGAGATACTTCACTATCTGACCGAACAGCGCATTGTCAGCCCTGGCTATACTGTGCTCCAAGAGGAAATCATTGGCAAGGCGCTGACTGCGGAAACGAAGCGGTTGACAACCATGCTTCAGACAAAGTTGCCTCCCACAGTGTGTGTAGCGCTCGACCAACTCGTCGTTGATAACAACGAAACCGGCGGGCTCTATTCAATCACGCTACTGAAACATCAGCCCAGAGACTTCAGCCTGGGAGAAATGCGCCGCGAAATCACCTGCGGCGAGCAACTTGCTCCGCTCTACCACCTGGCCATGCAAATCGTGCCGCAGTTGGGCATCTCCAACGAAGCCATTACCTACTACGCCTCCTTGGTCTCGTACTATTCTGTCTTCCGGCTCAAACAACTGGACACCTGGATGGTGTACTTGTACCTGCTCTGTTTCATTGTCCACCGGTACCATCGCTTTAACGACAATCTACTCACCTGCTTTATTCATCTGGTAAAGCAATACAATGAGGAAGCCAAAACCGCCGCCAAGGAAGGGGTCTATCAGCAGCGGGTGTTAAGCAACCGGGATTTGCCCAGGGCCGGCCAGGTTCTTAAGCTCTTCACGACCGATTATGCGCCAGAAACCTCATTTAGGGATGTGCAAGCCACAGCCTTTACCATGCTTGACCGAAATCGGTTGGCTGCGGTTGCGGACTACATTGCAAGAGAGGCGAACTTTGATGAAATCGACCTTCAATGGGCGCATCTTGACCTGATGGCTCGGCGCTTCAAGCAGCATTTACGTCCCATTCTACGAGCGGTCGATCTTGCGGCCACGCGTGCTAATGCCCCCATTCTGGAAGCAGTCCAATTCCTCAAGACGGCCTTTCAAAAAGACCGCTCACTCCAGCAGATAGGTCCGGTGGACTTCCCCACCAACTTCATGCCCCTTCGAGACAAACGCTATATCTATTACCGTCATCACCGTGATCAGCATGATGAGGGCGGCCGCAACGGCCACAAACAGCTCAGCCCTGACCGCTACGAGTTTCTAGTCTATCGGCTGCTACGTAATGGGTTGGAGGCCGGCGATCTCTATTGCCCCACCAGTGTACGCTTCCGCAGTTTTGAGGATGATCTCATTGATGAACAGGAATGGCAACAAAACAAGACCACCTTGCTCACCGAAACGGGCTTGGCCTCTCTGTTACAACCCATCCCAGAGCATCTGGCTGATCTCCAATGGCAATTGGAGGATCGCATTGTCGCCGTCAATGCACGCATCGCTGCCGGAGAGAACAGCCACTTCCTGATCAAAGGGAAGGGCAAGGGCAAGAGCGGGGGCGGACGCACGCGCTGGACCCTGCAGTATCCCAAGAGCACCGAGCCTATCAACCACCCCCTGTTCGATACTCTACGCCAGGTCAATATTGCCGGTCTACTCTATTTCGTTGACCGCCACTGCCATTTTATGGACTGCTTTGAACATGTCCTGGGACGATACAGCAAACAGGCGGTTGATGATCGCGTTACCCGCATAATCAGCGCTTGCCTTGTAGCATGGGGCACCAACATGGGTCTCGGGCGGATGGGCGAAATCTCCGACATCGGCTTCGACGCGCTCACGCGCACCTCAGAGAACTTCCTACGCCTCGAAACCCTGAAAGCTGCCAATGATTGTGTGGCAAACGCCATCTCAGCCCTTGTCATCTTTCGGCAGTATGACTTGGGTGGGGTAGTCCATTCGAGTAGCGATGGGCATGAGCGAAGCGGGGGTTTTTGAGACAGCCGTGCCCACTTTCAATGCCCGTCATTCGCCAAAGTATTTCGGCCTCAAGAAGGGAGTGGTTGCCTACACGCTAGTTGCCAACCATGTGCCGGTGAATGCCGCTATGATAGGCGCTCACGACCATGAGAGCCGTTATGTCTTCGATCTACTCTTCAACAACATAACGGACATTCAGCCGGAAGTGCATTCCACGGATACCCACGGGACCAACCAGGTGAATTTCGCGCTGCTCTCCATTTTCGGCTACCAGTTTGCGCCTCGCTATGCTGGGATCGAGGAAAAAGTGCGCACCTCATTGTATGGCTTTGCGCACCCCAGCCAATACAGTGACGTGATTCTCAAACCGGTCCGCAGACTAAATACAGGGTTGATCATGGCGGAATGGGACAACCTCCTGCGCATCTTCGTCTCATTGGCACTGAAAACGACGACGCAGAGTATCATTGTGGGCAAACTCAACGCGTACGCTCGGAGAAACAAAACTCGCCAGGCTCTATGGGAATACGACAACATCATCAGCAGTCTGTATCTGCTCGACTTTGTGGATTCGCCGATGGTGCGCAAGAACGTGCAGCGAGCACTGAATCGGGGTGAGAATTATCATCAGTTGCGCCGGGCGGTTTCCTATGCCAACTTTGGGAAGTTGCGGTTCAGGACCACAGAAGATCAACAATTGTGGCACGAGTGCAGCCGGTTGATAACCAACTGCATCATCTTCTACAACACGAGCATTGTATCGGGGTTGTGGGCACACAAAGAAGCTACGGGAAACATGGCGGGTGCCGAACTGATAGCTCAGATCTCCCCTGTGGCCTGGCAGCACATTAATTTCCATGGACGCTATGAGTTCACCACCAGCCCGCAATCCATCGACCTCGACGCGGTTGTGCAAGAACTTGCTGATCGCCCAATCATGGCACCGGAAGAGGAAGAAGAGCAGTAGCGTAGCGTAGCGTAGCGTCGCTATGTTTGAACGACAAATGCACCGTTTTGGGGGGATATGCAAAAAACCCCACGATCAGCAGTCGATCCAAACACTCCTCTCTTACTGCACGAACCCATCTCTCAGCAAACGCATTCGCCTTCGGTGACCGGTATGGTGTCAGTATAATATCGATGCCCTCCGACTCGAACACTGTGTTGAAGGAAGAAGTGAACTTGGCGTCTCGGTCGTGGATCAGGAAACGAATAGGCAATCGCTTGTCCTTGCTATTCTGCAAGGTCCAGGTTAGCTGTCGTGCTTGCTGGGTGACCCACTCCCCGGTGGGGTGCGGTGTGCAACCAGCAAAATGTACTTGCCGAGTGCCTATCTCCATGAAGAAAAACACGTAAAGTGTCTGCAACCAGGCTGTTTCAACTGTGAAGAAGTCGCAGGCAAGCATCTGCTGCCCATAGTGGTTCAATAATTCGCGCCAACTGGTGCCCTTGTTGCCCCGCTCCGGTGCTGGCCCCACATGTTGACGCTTGAAGATGTCTCTTACTGTCGAGCGACCAATCTGGTAGCCCAGTTTGAGCAATTCGCCATGCAATTTGCTGTAGCCCCAAGTCGGGTTCTCCCTTGCCAGTCGTAGCAGCACCTCGACCACTTCGGGATTGGTTGCGCGGTGAGAGAGAAGAGGCCGTCGTTTGAATGTCCACTTGCGGCGCACCAGCTCTCGATGCCATTTGAGGACAGTGTCTGGCTTGAACAACAGCAGCACCCCATCCAATTTCGCCTTCGCCCCGCGAGCGGGATGTGTGAGTTTGGTAGCAAGTACGGCGAGGGTGAGCTTATCCAGGCGAGAAACGTCAGGCTTCTGAGGGTGTTGACGTTGCATGATCCGCAACTGGTGACGGAGCAACAGTATCTGTATATCTTTATGGTGCTCGGAATGTTGGCTGGTGACGAATAGATCAAGCAACAGCGAGAGGAGTTGAGCGATTAGCAGGTAGATCATATCCAAGGACTTGCAGGAGCTATGCCGAGGGGCTATCAATGAGGGTTAATGTGGCGTCGCTAGGCGCATTCCGGCCCCATATGCCTGATCCGCACCATACAGATACCGCTGGCGAACCCTCCCTCAGAGGCTTGCAGTCGTAGCAATACGTGCAAATATCTGTCTGTTAGCTAGTCGCGCAAATGCTGATGTTCGTGTGCGAGCCACTGCACGGTCCTCAAACCACTCCACCATTCGCAACAGGTTTATAGCCACCGCAGTCATGATGTGTTGCAAAGCTGTCTTTGCTTCCCCAATGTAACGGCTCTGGCGCAACCCACCAATCCTCATGCCTTGACTCAGCGTGCCTTCTACTCCTGCTCGACGCTTATACTCCTCCTTGAATCGAGCGCTCTGTTGTTCTTCTCGTTGGGCCAACATTGCAATATGCTGTGCCTGAGGTCGTAATGTCAGTCCCCGCCCCGCTCGTGGGGATTTGGTACACTGCTTACGTACTACACAGCCTCGACACGTTGCCTGTGCGAAAGTAACGTGGACCACTTCCTTTCCATACTCACTGTGAGTTGCCTTCCATTTGCTGCTTTGCTGCCCCGCTGGGCACGTTACCTGCTGCGCCTCCCAGTTCACCGAGAAACAGCCCGCCGCATAACCTTTGCCCGCCTGTGCTTGCCAACTGCTATCATCGGTCAGCGGTCCTACCAATCTCATATCGTACTGCTCTTTGCTTGCTGTCAGACGAGCAGAGTCTATGTAACCGGCATCAACCAGGTGTTCAGCCGGTAACAGACCACGCTCCTCTAGCGACTAATGGATCGGTTCTAATGCCGCCTCATCTGTCGCGGTTGCCGAGGTGGTTTCTACATGGGTGATTAGATGTGGAGTGTCCTCGTCGCATGTTTCGGTGATATGCACCTTGTATCCAACCCAGCGCTTCTCCCGTTTGTTACCTGTGCGCGCTTGGGTATCATATGGCGATACGATCAACTGCCCAGCAGGTGGTAAATCATCCACTTGTCTCCAGCGTACAGTTCTATCCTCCTCGGGAGCATGAAACTGCTGAACCCACACCTTTCGTAATACCTGCACTTGGGGTAGCGAACGCAACTCAAGTGGTGCTCCCTGTGCATATACGGCGGTAAGCAACCGAGACCCATCAGCGCCAATAAGCTTGGCCATCTCTCTTCTAGCCTCTTTGCCTTTAGGCAAGCGATAGTCGCTGGCTCGATGGCTGTAGCGCTCCACCCAGTCGGGCTCAATGAGGGGACCCAGCCAGTCGGGTGCTACGGTTGCCAACTCGTTAAGAGCGGAGCGCGCCGTTTCAATGCAATTGACAAGTCGGCCTACTGATCGTACAGCCGCCAGTACGTGAGTGGAATCGGTACGAGCGCGTCCCCTTGCTCTGAGTAATCCCTTCTCCTTTAGAGTTTCGAGCAGGGTATCGAGTAATTCCACTTCCAGTCCGCCCTCTACCAGGCGGGCACGGAACTCGGATAGGACAGAACTATCAAAGCCTGGGTGATGCAGTGGAAGGGCGAGAGCATACTTCCAGGCGAGGTGTCCTCGGACGGCGTCGGCAGCTTGCTCATCGCTCAGCCCCTCCATGAACTGGAAGACGGTAACTAGGGCAAGACGAGCAGGGTCAAGGGCGGGCTGACCGGTAGTCGAGAAGAGCGAGGAGAACTGGGAATTGGAGTAGAGGAGGCCGAATTCATCGGCAATGCGCATCAGAGCATGGCCCTTAGGGAATGACGCACGGGCGGCTTGCTCAGTATCGTGGGGAACAATGTAGGCAGCGGGAGAACTTAGCGACATGAGAGAACTCCTGGGGTTAGTTGGTGTTGATAAGGCAAACGTCGACTGTGTAGATGTGGTAGAGAGCCGAAATATTACCCCAGGTCGCTCAGCTTGCCAAGCATCTTGAGCTATGAGTGGCTCTCAGCTCGGGTTCGCCAGCGGTATCACTACAGGGAGAGCAGGAAGACGCGCCAAAGACCACCGCCAGATGCTCAACGGCATGCTCTGGATAGTCAAAACAGGTGCTCCGTGGCGAGATTTACCTGAGAAACTGTCTGAAAACTAGCCAAAAATAGTACAGTCAGGCAGACTAAAGGTTATGACTACCAATCAAACCCGCAAAGTCTACCCGACTGACCTGAATGATAAACAATGGAACGTAATTGCGCCACTTATGCCACAGTCCAGTGCCACAGATCGTGGACGTGGAGGTCGTCCACGAGTTCACTCTTGGCGCGAGATACTCAACGCTATCTTCTATGTGACCAAGAACGGCTGCCATTGGAGAGGGTTGCCTCACGACTTCCCGCCCTGGCAGAGCGTCTACCACTACTTTCGGGAGTGGCGCATCAATGGTAAGTGGGAGAAACTCAACGAAGCACTGAGAAAGCAGTTGCGAGAGAAGCAAGGTCGTCATCGTCAGCCAAGCGCTTGTGTACTGGACAGCCAGGCGGTCAAGAGCGTAGAAGGAGGAGAGGAGCGTGGCTACGATAAACACAAGAACGTATGGGGACGCAAACGACACTTGATTGTGGACACGCTCGGTTTGGTGGTGTTGGTGACGGTAACTGCCGCCTCGGTACAGGATAGAGATGGAGGCCGCATGGTACTCCAAGCGTTGTATGAGCGTATCAAGAAGCCTCACCCTCGCTACCTTCGCTATAAGCACTGGTGGCGCTTCTGTCGGTTGGCCCTGATATGGGCTGATGGTGGGTATCGAGGGGAGTTGATCGAATGGGTGAAAGAGGCATTGGGTTGGCAACTCTCGATAGTGGAGAAGGCCGAAGGGCAGAAAGGGTTTGTGCTGCTGCCTCGTCGGTGGGTGGTGGAGCGCACATTCTCATGGCTCAACCGCCAGCGTCGGCTCTCGAAGGACTACGAGCGGCTGACCAAGACGAGCGAAGCATTCATCTATGTGGCGATGATACGCCTTATGGTTAGGAAGTTGGCTCATGATTAGTGGTTTTCAGACAGTTTCTGAGCAGTACAGCCCCTGGCAGAGCGTTGCCACTCGCTTCTACCGCTGGACAGCGCAAGGTGTGTGGCAGAAGCTGTTAGCCGAGCTACAGCGAGATGCAGATGCCAGAGGGGACGTAGAGTGGGAACTGCATCATATGGACGGCTCCGTAGTACGTGCTCATCAGCATGCAGCAGGGGCAAAAAGGGGGACCCAAAAAAGCCCACAGACCCCGCAGATGAAGCGTTAGGGCGCAGCAAAGGTGGATTTACCACCAAGATACACGTAAGATGTGAGGGGCGGGGCAAGCCTGTAACCATTGAACTGACACCTGGACAGGCGCATGAGTCGACCATGTTCGAGCGCTTGATGGAAGGTGGAGCTATCAAGAGGGCAGGTAGAGGCAGACCCAGACGCTTGCCGAACCGTTTAGCGGCGGATAAGGCATTCAGCAATCGTAGGATCCGCAACTATCTGCGTAAGAGGGGTATTGGCATAGTAATCCCACGTAAGTCTAACGAGAAGCACAGGGGGCGCTTTGATAGGGAAGCATACAAGCAGCGCAACATAGTAGAGCGCATGTTCAATCGCCTAAAGCAGTTTCGCCGTGTGGCTACTCGCTACGAGAAGAGATCCCAAAACTACAAAGCTATGCTCACCTTAGCCTCTATCCTTCTCTGGCTCTGATTTGAAAACACACCCTACAACCGAAGACGACCACATCAGGGTATCGGACAGCAGATACCGGTGCCTCTCCATAGGGAGGTGAGGTCCGTTGGGGGGTGTGTCCAACGTCAAGAAGTGCTTGGAGGAATCATTCACGATTACTACCGGGAGGAGTTCCAGGCTGCTTGACCGTGTCTCAAGCATTGGATGGGTCTTTCGTATCCTACAAGTCGCGACCATCGCCTTCGCAATAGATCCCCTTGCCACCCGGCCCTGACATCGCCATACCCGGGCATGCTATAATTGTGTGAGGGACCTCGAATAGGGAGTCTTAGTAGTCCCGACCCGTAAGAAAGGAATCTACTCGATGACCACAATTGATGCCAATAATCTAGCAACCCACGCGGATGAGATGCTGCGGCAGATTGGCCAGACAGGGCAGCCCATTGACATTATCGAGAATGGCATAATTGTAGCTAGGGTTATCCCTATATACGGCCAATCCACCTCGAAAGACCTGGCTACATTCTGGTTTGACTGGGACACGATGTCTCAGGAAATCGGGGAAGAGTTAGAGCGGCAAGGTATCGAGTCCGTTGATGCCGTCGAATTGATGAAGGACGTGCGGGCTAGAGGCTAAACACGGTGACCACCTCCGGTAATCCGCCAACACCACCAACACCACCAACACCACCAGCGGCTACGCTTCGCTACCCTCAAGTTGTGCTCGATGCTGCGGTCTGGGTCAGTGCCGCCATTCCCCAGGAAGAACAACATGCGTCTAGTCGACAATGGATAGACCAATACCTGGCTGCAGGTGGTGTGCTGGTAATAAGCGAGTGGTTTATCGTCGAGGTGGCGGCGGCGATCGGTCGAAGGGTGAGTCCCCTACATGGCCAGAGGGCTTATATGCGTGTCCACTCACTCTCGCAGATCACAGTAGTGCCGATGAGCACACAACTGATGCAGGACTCGGCGGCCACGGCGGCTGCTCTACGGCTACGGGCCGGGGACGCTGTATATGTAGCACTAGCACAGCAGCGGGGTCTGCCTATGGTTAGCTGGGACGGTGAGATAGCGCAGCGCGGCGGTCCGAGGGTACAGGTATTCGATCCCGGCAACTTCCCCTGGTAGCGTGTTGTGCTGACATGGTTATGGTGACTGCACCACTGTTCCGTGCCTGATAATCCCTTTAGGAAGCTGTGTGCGGAGTTTTCGTACCCTACAGGGAGTTGCCATTCGACTTCACCGGCTTGGTGAACTGGCTTACCACTTGGCAGAGAGCCTGAACATGAGTGAGTACCTGACGGCGCACTAAACTCTTGAGGCCAACAAGGAAAGTCGGTGACGTGAAACTGATGCTGAGCTTCAGCTTTAGGAACCTGAAGTATATCAAGAGCTTCTCCCATACAAAGATGCTGAACTAAGAACCGTGCATTGATTCTAATCGTTCAGGCTCTGCCGCAACAGTGAGAAGCGTCATGCGAAGGAAGAAACGCCAGGTTGATTGGCTGGACATATGCTGATCCCAGGCACCGATGACCCAAGTAGCCAGGACAGGCATCATTCACGACTATCATCGGGAGGCTGCATGACACTCGTTGGCTTCATGGATAGGGTTTCCGCACCCTACAGGTTGGCCACAAGCCAATACGGGTGACAACAGATGCACATATCTCCTACCCTCGTGCCATATGTCGGATACTGGGCCGAAAGGTGCTACATCGTACCAACCGCCTTGCCCTCATAAAGCTTCCCTAATATCGGCTGGAGCAGGACCACAGAGGCATCAAACAGAGATACTATTCAAGGAAGGTTTATGAGATCTAGGGGTTCGGCTCCTTTGCTTCGGCTTCTCGCTTTTGCTCGGCAAATAAGGGAGGCTAATGCGATCGAGGGCGGGACTACTTTCGGTGCCGCAGTAAGCCCAAAGAGAAAGTATACTTGCCGGAACAACGGCGGCTGTTCCGGCAGCGATCTGGCGTCCTGCAATCCGTGCTGATGGGTGCCTAATGGCAGGCGCTTTAGCTCCGGCTGAGCTAAGCTGAGCCGGATTGAACACCGCAAGGGAAATTGCATGCTCCCAGTCCTGACACTTCCACAGCAAATGGTTTTCCCTTGGGTCTACCAGCGAGCAAGTTTTATTCTGTCCCATGCCTGCGTAGATG
Organism: Chloroflexota bacterium; assembly: GCA_027317125.1. Classification (GTDB taxonomy): domain Bacteria; phylum Chloroflexota; class Chloroflexia; order QHBQ01; family JADMIH01; genus JADMIH01. The sequence goes on from DAHVFG010000048.1 coordinate 13,111, forward strand.
TGCGCCTTCTCCAGCGATGTACTACATCAGCCGGCAAAGTCACGGCGCACTAGGTCTACCAGGGCTGCCAACGCCTCTTCGGCATCGCTACCCTCAGCGGTAATGAGCACTTCTGTGCCGCCCGTTATCCCCAGGGACAACACTTGCAGGATTTGTTTAGCGTCGGCGCTTTGCTCGCCCTTGCCCACGCGAACTCCTGCCGTGAAGCGCCTGGCTGTGCGAACAAAAAGGGCAGCGGGCCGCGCATGCAGGCCATCTCGGTGCTCAATCAAGATAACGGCGCTCGCCATCTTATACCTCCTCGCATCTGATATATACCAATATATACTAAGTTTGAGGGAAAAAGGCCACTTACCCCTTGACAGTGGCTATAATACAGGTATATAATCTGCTCAAGTTGACGGACTACTGGTATATACCAGTGCCCTGACTGTTATAGAGGCCGCCATATCCCGCTTTAACTAGGTGAGGCATGGTCATAAATACCAATCAGGCACAATTTCACGCTCATGGTAGGTCCCGAATAGGTCCAAAACATGCACTTCGGGTCGCCCTTTGAGCCGTTGCCCCGCGTGGAAAATGAATTATGACCATGCCTCACCTAGGTTAGCGCTCCCCAATCTGGGAGCGGTGGTATATACCTCTATGGCATACATGTTAGGCGAAACGGCGCACGCCTATTATTTCTGGTGCTGTTACAGTAAAAGGTCCGGTTGGCAGATAATTATGACCACTCAATTTCCCATTCGCATCTCCAAGAACAGCGCGATTCCAATGTACAAACAAGTGATCAGTGCTGTAATCCAGGCGATTGAGAACGGCACGCTCACGACTAATGAGCGCATCCCCTCGGACCGTGAGCTTTCCGAGCAGTTGAGCATGAGCCGTATGACAATTCGCCGCGCCCTCTTTGAGCTTACACACGACGGCTGGCTCTACTCGGAGCCGGGCAAAGGCACTTTCGTGCGTGGAGGCAAGGTGGAAGGGCACCAGCAAATACTCAAAGGCTTCAGCCGGGACTGGCGAGACCGTGGGTATCAGGTCTACTCAAAAGTGCTGGCCGCCCAACTGGTCCCAGCCGACGAACGCCTGGCTACTTGCCTGTACGTGCCGCTCCACGAAGCAATCTTTAGATTGGAGCGCGTGCGCTTCCTCAACGGCGACCCCATTGCCCTGGAATGGGCCTACTTGCCCTACGCCCGGTGCCACGGCATTATGGAGCACGACTTCAGCCAGGAGTCCCTTTATGCGGTTCTGCACCGCCAGTACGGAGTGCGCTTCGCCTGGGCCAAGCAGGTGATCGAAGCATCCTTGCCCTCTGAGCAAGAAATCAAGCTGCTGGAAATCTCAGCGACTGTCCCTGTGCTTCGTGGCCACCGCGCAGTCTACCTGGCCGACGAGCAGGTAATCGAGTATTCAGAAGCGGTATACCGCGGCGACCGCTATCGCTTCGAGAGCATACTGTTTGAACGCCCCTCGTCCCACTCGACAATACCATCTGCGGGAGAGGCTTCGGCCACGCAAGATGAATGGGGCCAGGTTCTACTGATGAACTCGCTTCGGGTCTCCGAACCGGAAGATATTGAGGGCGAAGAAGAGTAAGTATTGCGTATTGCGTAGGGGCCATACGGACATAGTGCTTAAATACCAGCAGCCATCTATGCAAGGCTATTACGCAATACGCAATAGAAAGGCGACAGCGCATGGTTGGTCTTGTACTCTGTTCGCACGGCAATCTCGCTCCTGGCTTACTAGAGGCGGCAGAGCTGATCCTGGGCGCGCAGGAAGGAGTGCAAACTACGCCTCTCTCTCCAGAGGACAGCCTGGAAACGATGTCGGCGCGGATACGCCAGGCGTGCGCAGCAGCCGATAATGGCGATGGTGTGCTCATACTGGCGGACCTGCTCGGCGGCACTCCTTTCAACGCGAGCGCGCTGCAACTCCGAAACGCCCCTTACGAGCTTATCACGGGCATGAACCTGCCTATGCTGATCGAAGTGCTCTCCAACCGCGACTATATTACCCTGCCTGAACTGGCTTCTCTCGCGCTGGAAGCCGGTTGCGGGGGTATTCGCAGCGCGAGAGAAGCCTTACAAGTGTGGTAAGAAATATGACAGAAAGGAGGTGTAAAGCAGATGGCAGCCTTTGGACTGGCGCGAATTGATGACCGGCTGATCCACGGGCAGGTAGTGGCGCTATGGACTAAGCAGTTGCAGGCCAACCGGATCGTCATAGTAGACGACTTCGTGGCAAGCGATAGTTTCATGCAGATAGTCCTGCGCGGTGCTTCCCCGCCTGGCGTATTGGTTGAGGTATGCACGGTGGCGCAAGCTCCGGCGGTACTGATGCAACAGGGCACAGACGCGGCCAGGACGATCATCTTGATGAAAGGGCCACGGGTAGCTCTCGACCTGCGGGCGACTGGGGTGCCCCTCGACGTGCTCCAGGTGGGCGGCATGGGAGCCGGTCCCGGTCGCAAGCAACTCTATCGCAACATCTCTGCCTCTCAGGAGGAGCTACAGCTGTTCGAGCAGCTAGTCAGGGAAGGTGTGAACGTCGAAATCCAGATACAACCCAACGTCAGACCCATATCTGTGGCCTCGCTGTTGAGCAAGAGTTGAAAGTCGAAAGTCGAGAGCAAAGTGTTATGTCTTACGTGTTAGCTCTTTTACGTATTACGTAACGGCTAATCCGGCGGAAAATATATCCCTATGGGTAGCGCGCGTATGCTGCCCCAAGCTTTGCTGTTGCCTACATATCGGCACTGAGCAATAGCATTTCGCCAACTGTCCGCTATAGTTGTGGGAGCCGGCGCTCTGCTCTTACTGCACTAGAACCTTACGTGGGATAAGCATCGTCCATCGTCCATCGTCCATCGTCCGTAGATTTGCTGGGATAACGACCACTTCCGTCGTTTCATCAATGATCAAGGGGGGACAACATGGAATTACCCAACCGGTCGCAACGTCGCATCTTCCTTGGTTTTCTGGGCTGTATAGGCGTGTTCCTGGCCCTGTCCGCGTTCGGGCCAATAGTGATCCATACCGACGCCGTTACAAGCGCAGTTACAGGGCAAACACAAACCAGTAATGTGCAAATCGGCGTGCTGGAGGCGTTCTTCATCGCGCTGTTCTACTATCTCTCCAACTCTCCATTCCTGGCGAACCTGGGTTTCACTGCCTTCACCCGCCCACTCATAGCGGGCCTGGTGGTGGGCATCATCCTGGGCGACCCGCTCAAGGGGGCTATGATCGGCGCGGCTATCAACGTGCTGTATCTGGGCTTTATCAGTGCGGGCGGCAGCCAACCGTCCGACCCCGCGCTAGCAGGGGCAAACCCAACAATGCTGCATTTTGACGCAATGTAGCGAGCCTGCGATTTTGCATGTTGGGTGCCGCTAAGATATAATTCCTTTTAGAAGAGGGTGAGTATGCCTGATGCCTGTAGTCCGTGATGCACGCTGGCATATCCAACGTTCTCCCTTATTAGGAGCTATCGCCATGATTGAATCTGAGCCGGAAGTACAATACATCTCAGATGAAAAAGGCCATGTGCAGGGCGTCATCGTGCCGATTGAACTGTGGCGTGAGATCCTGTCTGAGCGCGAAACAGCCTACCTGCTCAATAGTGAAGCCATGAAGCGACGCTTGTTGGAAGCCATGCAGCGTCGGGATGGTACCCCCTTCGAAGAAGCCCTTGAGAAGCTTGGAGTTTGACCAGGCGGGGTTTGAAGACCTCGCCTGGTGGATCGAGAACGACCGCAAGATGGCTCAGCGCATCGTGAGACTCATCCAGGCGGTGCAGCGCGATCCCTTTGTCGGCATCGGCAAGCCGGAGCCACTAAAGCACGAGTTGGCGGGTTGCTGGTCACGGCGCATCAACGACGAGCATCGCCTGGTCTACCAGGTGCTGAAAGACAAGATCCGTATTCTGGCATGCCGCTACCATTATTAACCTGTATTGACCTACTGGACCTGGCCGATTGACTGGCTAACCTGCGCTTGAGACTGGCCCTTCTGGTCACTTATTACATCTGCTCAGACTGGGAACCGACCAATAACTTGATCATACTCTCGTTGTGCGTCACTCATTGCCAGGCGAGAATATATCTCCAGTGACTGGCGGCTCGCATGTCCGGAGTATGGTTGGATTGCGGCATCATCGATCCCTTGCTTTTTCAACCAGGTGAGCAGGAAGTGACGCAACTTGTGGGGTGAAATCGATTGGACAAACCCTGCCGAGTGGCTGTAGCGTGCCAGAATCTTCCGCACACCCCGCTCGCTGTAGGGCCGTTTCCAACTTGATTCGAAGAGATAGCTTGCATCCTTCTGGCGCATAGTTTGCATGTGCAATCCCAAAGCCTCTTTGAACGTCGCTGGGAACGGCACCCGGCGATCTTTGCCTCCTTTACCGTCGTTGATGCGGATCTGGCACTGCCCCAGATCAACGTCAGCAAGCTGAATCTTCACCAACTCTCCAACACGCACCCCTGTGACCAGCAGCAACTTGATCAGTATGGCATCTTGCAGGTTCTCACTGTCCCACACCACCTGATAGTAGCGCTTTATCTCCTCTTCAGTTGGCACGTAGGGCAGCTTCTGCTGTTGCCGGGGAACCGTAATCTCCAGTTCCTCCCGCAAATGTCGAAACAGCTCCTTCATATATAGGTAGTCGGGCCGCTCGTTGCGCAGATACTTCGCTAATTCCTTCGCCTTCTTGCGTGCCGGGGTTCGTGTCGAGATCCGTGCCGGGGTTCGTGTGGGTGTTTGTTCGTAAGTGTTCAGAGTAGGGGTAGAGCAGGGCACTAGGCGAGCATTGTACAAAGGCAAGACCCACCCCCTAACCCCCTCCCCACACGTGGGATGGGGAACTCTTATCAGGAGAGATTAGGGGACACCCCTAATACCCCGTCAGGGGATACTCCCCTGCACCCCTACTCTGAACGCTTACCAGGTATTGAAAGCGTTCAGAGTAGGGGTAGAACAATCTTCAAGAGGTATCGAGCGCGGGTGCGCCCTCACCCCCAACCCCCTCTCCCATGAAGGGAGAGGGGGCTTGCTTCCTGGTGAGTATCAGGGGACACCCCTGCACCCCTACTCTGAACGCTTACGTAGCTGTGGAAGCAGGGCTGATGCAAAGTCGGTGTTTGGCAAACGAACTTTACTTTGTCATGCTCCACTGCGTATCAGACTGACAAAACCGAGACGGCACGCCCTAAGCTGACTTTGACGAAGCCCTGATAGAAGCACAGGGCATCTCTTGAACTAAGCGCACGAAAGTAGTATAATTTAGATACAATCCGTGCAACGCTTCTGAAGTGGGAGTCCCCCACTTTTTTTGTCGCATGGGTAAGATTGTGAAGTAGCGATGCTGCATGGCCTGTGAGATATGATCTCGGACTGATACTCTTTACTTCATGATTTATAACTGAATAGCGAGGAGCAAACACCCAATGAAAAGTGACTTGTATGCAGCTATTAACCAAATAGCAGCCGAACGAAATATACCGCGCGAGGCTATTTTGCGCGGTATTGAAGATGCCATTATCACAGCATACCGCCGCGTAGCCGGCACCGACCAGAACGTAGCCGTCAAGCTCGACTTGCAGTCGGGCGACACGCGTGTCTTCGAGCGTCGCACAATTGTAGAAGAAGTGGAAGACCCGGCGCTTGAGGTGTCGCTGAAAGAAGCGCAGAGCACAAACCCTGATGCTATGCCGGGCGACATGCTGGAGAAAGAGACTACACCGGCAGACTTCGGGCGCATAGCAGCCCAAACAGCCAAGCAGGTAGTGATGCAGCGGATTCGCGAGGCTGAACGCGACCGTGTCTACGGCGAATTCAGCGACCGCGAAGGCGACATAGTGCTGGCGAATATACAGCGCCAGGACCAAAACGGCAACTGGATACTTGAGGTGGGGCGGGCCGAGGCTGTTTTGCCGCCGAACCATCAGGTCAAAACCGAGAGGTACCGCCCTGGCAATCGCATGCGCGTATTGCTGATGGAGGTGCAGAAGAACCCTAAAGGCCCGCAGTTGATCGTCTCCAGGGGAGATCGAGCCTTCTTGCGCCGCCTCTTTGAGCTTGAGGTGCCTGAGATACATAGCGGCTCAGTCGAGCTAAAGAGTATAGCCCGCGAACCGGGTATGCGCTCTAAAGTGGCAGTGACTGCTCGCCAGATGAACGTGGACCCTGTAGGCTCCTGCGTGGGGATGAAGGGCCAGCGCATCCA
>DAHVFG010000049.1:0-18994 GCA_027317125.1 Chloroflexota bacterium
GCGTGCCGCCGAAGCTCTTGAGGTTACGAGTTACCTCCATTCTCTCAAGCCCCGGCACCTGGCGCATAAGGGGAGCATGCACATCGTTGTAGTGCCTGTCAAATTCAGCAGCATCGGCGGGTTGTTTAAACAAGGCCACCAGCTTTATCATCTCAATCCTCCTTATCAAGGTAAGCTCTTATAGTTATCACAGGGGCTATAGTTTGTCAAGAAGTCACGAAATAGTAAGTGTTCAGAGTTGGGGTGGAGCGATCTTCTTGGGGTAACTGTGGAAGCGTACCCTCACCTACCCTCCCCTCACCCCTATTCTTCTGAATAGGCTCTCAGCAGCCTATTTTCATTGCCGGTTGGTGACCCATAGGGTCATGAGTTATTCTGAACGCTTACTCAGATTTAGAGTCTTGACAAGCGTCGGGGCACAGCTTATAATTTAGCAGTATTTCCTCATGAAGCAGGCCGAGGTGGCGGAACAGGCAGACGCGCTAGGTTGAGGGCCTAGTCCCCGCTTTAGGGGGTAAGGGTTCAAATCCCTTTCTCGGCACCCATAGGGTAAATGGTGTTCACTTGCTATGTATGGAGTGGCTGTTGGTGAGCCATCTACCCGGTTCTTCTAAGGGCGATTAGCTCAGTTGGTCAGAGCGCCTCGTTTACACCGAGGAGGTCGGGGGTTCGAGCCCCTCATCGCCCACTCCTGCCGAGGTAGCTCAGCTGGTAGAGCATGCGACTGAAAATCGTAGGGTCACGTGTTCGAGTCACGTCCTCGGCACAACTGAATAGGCGTCAAAATGGCCCATTTGTTCTAGCAGGTGGGTCGTTGCTTTGTAAAGTGTAGCCAAACCTTTGGAGAATGGCGGTGTGGGTATGCCTGCCAGCTGTGGTACACCTTACCTCTAATCCCTCGGTCCCTCACCTGAACCTTTATCTCGCTCCCTACTTTTGGCGACTATGATATAAAGAGTTAGGAGAACCAGATGCCAACAGCAGATAAAGGCCCCTCAACAGAGACAATCTCTTACCCGGTGGGTATGCTCAACCTGGAGTACACACTCACCAATGGTCAGATGTTCAGGTGGCGAAAGAGCTCCGGTGCCTGGTGGGACGCAGTTGACGCCTCCACGATGCTCCGCATACGGCAGGTCAAAAGCGACGATCCTCTGCTTGATAGTTTTGAGTATTTGACCTATCCAGAGGCTCAAGGAGAAAGTTTTGTCAGGCGCTTCTTCCGCCTTGATGTGGAGCTACCGCCCCTATACGCATCGTGGTCGGCCTCCGATCCATATCTAGGAGGAGTGGCTGCACGCTTCTCCGGACTGCGGATTGCCTTGCAAGACCCGGAAGAATGCCTCTTATCCTTTGTTTGCTCCACTGCCAATTTCATACCGCGCATAATGAAGGCCGTCCAGATAATCTCCAATACCTGGGGTGAGCCAATCGTGGCCGCAGACGGCAGCGTGCTCACACATGCCTTTCCGAAAGCGAGGGCCATAGCCGAGTTGGACCCTGATGAAATAGACAGCAAAACGGGCCTTGAATGGCGAGCGGGCAATCTTGTGAAGGTGGCGAAGCAGGTGGCTCAGAAGCCCGACAACTGGTTGGCAGAAGTAAGCAGCTTCGACTATGCCACCGCGCGTGGTGAATTGATGCGCCTTGAGGGTGTGGGCCCCAAGATAGCCGACTGTGTTTGCCTTTTTGCGATGGCTAAGGACCAGGCGGTGCCGGTAGATACCCACGTGTGGCAGTTGACGAGGGACCGTTATTTGCCCTCTCTCAAGGGCAAGTCGGTGAGCGCGGCGGGCTACGCGCAGGTACTGAACTTCTTTCACTCGCGCTTTGAAAAGGCAGGTTGGGCGCAGCAGTATCTATTTTACGATCATCTGCTGGAGAGCCGCGCCAGGCGCAGCGGGTGAGAGTAGGAAGTCAGGGCAATTATGCTGGCAGCAGAACGCGAGACCAATAGCTCTATTGTTTCCGAGCTCTGGGCACAGGTGCGGGAGGTAGCGAGCGCCCGCGACCTTGACCTCGATGTGAATTTGCAAGGCAAGCCGCAGAACATCGCACCGCAGGCCCGCTCGGCTCTCAAGCGAGTAGTAGACGTGGGCATAGAGTCGGTGCGTGCGTCTACGGAACTGCACCATCTCGCCGTTGAAGTAGCTTACCTTGCTGATGGCCTTCACGTGCGCTTTGAACACGATGGCGCCTTTGAGGCCTCAGCAAAGGCGGAGGTGGAAGCAGCGATAGTAGGTGTGTATGACCGGGTGGGAGAGCTCGGCGGTAGCCTGTCGATTTCATCAGGGCGTGGCTTTGGGCTGCGCCTGGAAGTAACAATCCCGTATAGCGGCCCCACTATCGAGACGGCACCTGTGGGGCATAGGGAGGAAGTGGCGCACCCACGCTCTACAGCGCCTTTCAGCAGCGCTGTAGCATCATTCATAGAAAAGCTGACGCCACAGGAGGAAGTTTGCTTGAGCCTGTTGGCTGCCGGTTACTCCAACAAAGAAATAGCCGCACAAATGCACCTCGGAGTAGGCACAGTAAAGTACCACCTGGCGCAGATATACCAGAAGCTGGATGTGCAGGGGCGTGGCAGGGGCGCTGCCGTCGCTCGCGCTCGTGAGCTAGGCCTGATCTTCGATTAGGAGTCCAGCGGTCAGTGGTCAGTAACTTGGCGGCCAAAGTACTGTCCACTTGATAGAAGCTCTACCGTCCACCTGGTAGAAGGCAGTATCTCCTTTTTGAGGCACAATAGCTTCAGTCGGTTCGGGGGGCGTTGGGGATTTGCGCCCCACCGGACCGGAGATATGTCTTTAGCGAATCAGGAGGGCACTACGATGGCCTGGGAATATAGAGTGGCTTACGTTGATTTTCGTGGGCGCGTATCAATCGAGGGGCAAGAAATCTTTATGGAGCGCGGCGAGCGTCGCTCGGCCTTTGTACGCACTGTCCTCAACCACCTTGGCAAGGATGGCTGGGAGTTGGCCGGGGTACACCCCCTCTGGCCCGCTGAAACCAGCTACATGATCTTTAAGCGCGAGGGCACGGGTGATGATCAAGGCGTGGGCGCTCGGCCTGCCGTCGAGGCACAGCCCGCGCCCCAATCGGGTGAGCCAGAAACAAGCGGTCCTCAGGCAGGCACGCCGACAACGGCGATAAGTGGAGATGAGATTAAGCTGTAGTGGGTAGCCGGCCCTCTAGCCGGTGCGGGCAGACCCAGGCTGACCACTGCGTAAGGGATGAATGGAGATAACGACAATGGACACCACAAGTAACACAGATTTATTGAGCGCCTTTTCTAACGGTCTGGCTGATGCGGTGGAGCGTGTGGCTAAGGCGGTTGTGTTGGTTGACAGCAGGCCGCGTCAGGGGGCGAGCGGCCTCGTCTACAAAGAGGACTTTGTGCTGGTGGCGGATCATGTGTTGGAGCGCGAAGACAATCTCAGCGTAACAACAGGCGGTGGGCGCACAGTGCCCGCGACCCTTGCAGGCCGCGACGGCTCTAATGGGTTGGCTCTGCTGAAAGCGCCTGGCCTTAATCTGGCGCCTGCTACCGCCGCTTCCGGGGAAGCACGTGTAGGCCAACTGGTCCTTGCCGTTGGCAGGCCAGGCGACAGTGGGCCAATGGCTAGCTCAGGTGTTGTGAGTAGCATTGGTGGGCCTGTGCGCACTGGACGCGGCTCTATGCTTGAACGCTTTATAACCACAGACGCCATACCCTACCCTGGATTTTCCGGCGGGCCGCTGATAGATACACAAGGCGCTGTCCTCGGTATCATCACAACTGGACTGATGCGCGACACTACTCTTGCTATCCCGGCAGAAGTGTCCTGGCGCGTGGGCGATAGCCTTGCGCAGCATGGCTCCATAAAGCGCGGCTATTTGGGCATAAGCAGCCAACTGGTAGAAATACCGTTGTCACAGCGAGCGGGTAAGGACCAGGAGCGCGGATTGTTGATCATACGCGTGGAGAATGGCAGCCCTGCCGAGAAGGGCGGCTTACTCCTGGGTGATATCCTCGTTTCGGTGGACGGCCAGCAGGTGAACGACATCGAGAACTTGCATCTTATTATGAGCGGCGACCGAGTTGGCAAGGTTGTGCCGGTGGAGGTTGTGCGCGGTGCTACACTCAAGACCCACCAGGTCACGGTTGGAGAGCGAAGCTAAAAGTAGCGGTTATGAATGGGGATCAGGGATTAGAGGTTGGAAACGGCTACTAGCCCCTGATTCCTCGCTGCTCGCATAGATTGAGGTATATAAATGGGGATTCCCGCAATAAGAGGAAATAACGAGCCTGCTTTGCCGCAGGCAACCGGTCTGATCGGCACGCTGTCGGAAGCTATCACCGAGATGGTCGGGCGCGTGGGGCCGAGCATCGTACAGGTACAACATGGCGGACATGGCGGTGGCGCAGGTGTAATCTGGCGCTCAGATGGCGGCATTGTCACCAACCATCACGTGGTAGCTGGGGATCGCGGGCCGATCAGCGTCGTCTTTAGAGATGGGCGCTCGCTACCTGCCCGTATCGAAAACTCCAACGCCGAGCTTGACCTGGCGCTACTCAAGGTGGAAGCGTCTGATCTTGCCGCAGCAGCAGTTGCCGATTCCAAGGAGCTGCGGATCGGCGAGCTGGTCTTCGCCATAGGCCACCCCTGGGGGCAGCGCGACGTAGTGACGGCAGGCGTTGTTAGCGCGCTGGGAGATGTGCCGGTAGGGCGTTCAGGGAAAAGCGCGCAGTATATCCGCTCCGACGTGCGGCTTGCCCCCGGCAACTCAGGAGGGCCACTCATCAACGCTCAGGGCGCAGTTGTAGGAATAAACGCCATGATCTTTGGGGGCGATCTGGGGGTGGCTATACCTAGCCATGTAGCCGCTACCTGGGTAGCAGGCGTTCCCAGCAGGCGTGTCTATCTGGGCGTGGGCCTTCAGCCTGTGGAGATTCCGGCCAGCTACGGCGCACCGAACAGAGGCGGTGCGCGCGCCTTGATGATCTCGGCGGTAGAGGCGGATGGCCCGGCTGCTCGCGCCGGCCTGCTCGTTGGTGATCTGTTGCTGGACGTGTCGGGCCAAAAGGTCTCTGATGCCGACGCTCTTTTCACGGCGCTCGGCCCGAAGAAAGCCGGCGACAAAGTACGCCTGCGTGTGCTCCGCGCTCAGTTGCCACGCATAGTAGATGTACAGTTGGGGTCGTTGGAGGCATAGCTTAGTGCGTGATGCGCACTGCATAAGGAATATGCCCCGGATGGAAGGCTAAAGAACCAGCCTTTTGTGAGTCGTACGCTTTATGCTATGCCTCCACATGGATCTGCCCTCGGCCTGCGGGCGCTTGCTCTAGCTCGCGCCTGGTAAGCTCCATGCCCAAGCGTCCTACACGGGCATTGATGAAGCTCCTGGCGACCTTCCTTACATCTCGCTTGTTGGCTTTCATCATCTTATCCAGAGCTACCTCGTTCACCATCCAGCGAGTGGCGAATGAATAAAAACGCTTCGAGTGGCGGCCCGCGACCGTGAGATCGCGGTCTGTGCGTTCGCCCCATGGTATCTGTTCAATCACCTTGCTTTCAATCTCGTTGTAGTATGGCGTGCCTTTGATTGGGTAGGCAACGGTAGTGAGGAAGATATCGGGGTTAGACCTTTTGAGGTGTTCGACACTGGCCTCCAGGTCGGGGATCTCCTCACCTTCATAGCCGAGCATGATGAACATCCCCGTTTCTATGCCCGCAGCCTTGAGCATGCGCGCCTTGGCCTCGACATCCTCGATCCTGGTGCGGCGGTCCATAGCATCCAGCACTTTCTGGCTGCCGCTCTCCGAGCCTATCCACAGGCGGTAGCAACCCATCCCCGCCAGCGCTTCGATTACCTCAGCATCGAGGCGGTCGGCACGCGATATGCACTCGAAAGGCTTGACGATACCCCGCGCCTTGAGGAGTGCGGCGTATTTCAGCGTCCAGCTTCTGTGGATGGTGAATACGTCGTCGGCGTACCAGACCTGTTCGGGGTTATATCGAGCTATTATATCTTCCATTTCGGCCAGAACGTTCTCCGGGGAGCGCCTGCGGTGCGTGTTGCCGTAAACGGCGTGGCTGCACCACTTGCAGGTGTATGGGCACCCGCGCGCGGTAATGAGGGAGACAGAGCCGCGCCCGTGATACTTCTGCCATGTATCAATGTATCGCTGCACGTCAATAGCCTCGCGATCGGGGAATGGTTGGTCGTCGAGCTTCTTTATCTGGGCGCGAGCTCGGTTCCTGATGGTTTTCCCTGCTTCATCTCTGAATATGACCCCATCAACCCCGTGCAGCTTATGCGCGCCGTTGCCATGCAGAGCAGGTATTAGCGCCTCTAAAGTCGCTTCGCCTTCGCCTATAACTACTGCGTCAGCGCCTGCGTCCAGAAACTGCTCGGCATAGTGTGCAGGTTCGGGTCCGCCCAGCACCACCTGCGCGTTTATAGCTTTGCACCAGCCGATTATGGGGAGGATGTTCAGCTTGGTCATCATGTTGGTGTAGATGCCGACAATCGGCGGGCGCTCCTCTTCTATATATTGCTTGAGCTCGGCTTTGGTTGAGAAGGTCGTGTCGAAGAGAGCTACATCAAAGCCTTTCTGCTTTAGATAGGCCGAAAGGTAGAGTATCCCCAGCGGCGGGTACGGCTTCATCACCTTCTGCTCATGTGGATCTTCGGCTATGAAGTAGCCGTGTGTGAGTAGGATATCCATATATTCTATTCCGCCTGCGCCGAGGGCATACGGGCGGCCTCGGGGGTCATGATTGGCGGCAGTGCACCCAGCCCTCCTTCTGAAAGGCGCGCCAGAGTGTCGAGCCGCCTGCGCTCCCAGGGCAAGGTTGCTTTGTTGTAAAGCATAGTGGCGGCTGAATGCAGCTTTTGCCGGAGCGGGAGCCGCTCGCTACCTCTTAGCTCGCGCCACGCCTTGCCCGACCTGAACTCCTTGTGGAGAACTGTGTGGAGCTTGCGGTAAAAGTCAGTGGAGTATGGGCCGCGATACATCATCGCCAGGTCTGCGCTGTTGCGCCAATTTTGTTTCTCGCCAAGTTGCAGTTTTACATTCTCGTAGAACTTCGTGCCGGGGAGAGGGTAGGATACTGACATGCCTATGTCATCAGGCAGGCAATCGCGCACCATCCGCAGTGTAGCCTCTATGTCGGCTCGCTCCTCGCCCGGGTAGCCGAACTGCAAGAAGAAGCCGACCTTGACCCCCTGCGCGTGCAGGTTGCGTGCTGCATTGTAAATCTGCTCGACCTTCGTCCCTTTGTCCATTGCATCGAGGATTTTCTGCGAGCCGGATTCCGCGCCAACCCAGACGATATCGCAGCCCGCCCTCTTTAGCGCAGCCGAGATGCCCGGCTTGATCAGGTCGGCGCGCAACAGACACTTGAAAGGGGTAACAGCGCCAAGCCTCTCCACCTCTGAGGCGAATCGCTCGATCCAGCCTGGCTTCAGGCCAAAGATATCGTCAGCGAACCAGATATAGTCCGGGGCGAAGTGCGCTCTGAGCCACTTTAGCTCGGCGGCTACCTTCTCAGGCGAACGGGTGTTGTATCGCTGGCCGTAGATTGGCTTGGCACACCAGTTACAGTGATAGGGGCAGCCGCGCGTGGTGGACATGTTCATTGAGTAGTAGCCGTGACGCTCGACCCACAGTTGCCTGTAGCGCTCAATATCTATAAGGTCCCAGGCGGGGAAGGGCAGCTTGTCAAGCTCTTTCATAAAGCCCCGGGGCGCGGGGTCAGGGCTATCGGGCCAGGCCACGCCTTTGATTTGGTTTTTGTCGGCCTTCGTGCGCCCGGCAAGCACGTCCAGTGTCTCTGCCAGGGTAACTTCGCCTTCCCCCATGATAATAGCGTCTACATAGTGGGAGAAATACTTCTCTTTATGGTCGGTGGCATCAGAGCTAGAAACGATCACTATGCAGCCGCGCTCTTTGGCCGCTTGCGCCATGACGAAAGCAGCCTCCCGCATACGGGTGAGGCACATTTTAGACAGATAGTTGAAGCTGTCTTCGTAGATCACCGCGTAGTCGGGCTTATGCAAGTCGAGGGCCTGCGCCCATTCCGCTTCTGATGCCGCCAGCATCGAGTCGAAGAAGCAAACTTCATAGTCGCGTTCGCGCACGTATGCGGCGGCGTAAAGCGTGCCGAGCGGCGGGTAAGGCTTCATCCCTTCCCACTCTTTGGGATCAAAGCGCAGATAGTAGGATTGTCCAAAGAGAACCTTAGTCATAAATCGTCATGCCTTCGCCTGCCGGGTGGTGCCGCGTGCGGGTAAATATTCTCCAAAAGTAATACGCTGTCGGTTACAACGAATGGCCCTTACTGCCCGGTGAGATTTCGCAGCAGCGCGAGCAGCTTCGCCGTCTGCGCCTGCAAGTTGTATTCTGCGCCAACGTGGAAGCGAGCATTGGCTCCCATAGCTGACCTCTCCTGCTCTGTGGCATTGACCATCTGTAGCATCGCCCCTGCGAGTGAAGCAGAGGTGCGTTGGCTGACGGTAACGCCTGATCTCCTGTATTGATATTGATCCCCGGCGGCCTCCAGGTCGGCAAGCGCGCCCACCAGCGGGCCGACCCAGGGTAGGCCAGACGAGGCCGCTTCGAGAGCCGCCATGCACTGCGCCTCGTGCCAAGAGGTTAGCACAAAGGCGTTTGCATCTCGATAAAGCTGAGGGAGTTTGTCGTGCGCCACCGCGCCAACGAAATCTATATGTCTCGTTAAACCGAGCGTGTAGACCTCTGATCTGAGCTGTCGTTCGAGCGGTCCTGCTCCTACAATACGTAACCGCACGTTCTTGTCCGGCGCAAGGCGGTGTAGTTCGTGCAGACTCCGTAGAAGCCAGGCATGATCTTTGACGGGGATGAGAGAGCCTACAGTAATAAATGTAAAGGGTGCACTGTTTTGCCGTGAGCAGCTACACGGGGCAAAACGCGCTGTGTCTACGCCCAAAGCCCACTTCGCCACTTTAGCTGCTGGAATGTGGGCTTTCTGCATGGCCGCCTCGTACACAGGCAAAGATGGCACCGTCATGAGGTTTGCGTTCCTTATCGTGGAGGTGACAAGCAAACCGGCGAGGCCGCGACGCCAGTTGCCGTAGCCTATCTGTGGTATCCTGGTAAGCTCTCCACCAGCGACGTGTACTAAAGAGGGGAGCCGCAGCAGCCGTGCCCCTCTGGTGGCAAGCCAGCCCGACTCGGTGGCCCAGATGCCTATGATCGCATCGAAAGGCTGCTTCTCATGCTCGGCTTTGAGCGCAAGCAGCGTTTCAGCCCAGAGCTTGAAAAGACTGGCTCCGTAGAGGCGTTTCCCCGCTACGGCTCCGCCTCCCAGAGCGTGCACCTGAACGCTTCCGATAGTATAATCAGCGCGCCTACCCGGGTAGCGCAGGGCGAAGATCTGCGCCTCCACGCTACGGGCAAGTTCAGCGGCGAGGTTGGTGAAGGCAGGTATGCACCAATCGTCTGCGCTTGCTTGAAAGCCCGGAATGACTATCGCCAGCTTCATATCAAGGCCGTTACAGGCCGGCTTGCTCAGGCTGCGTGTAGGAGATGTACTTGAAGATCGCTCGTAACTCGATGGGATTCTTGAAGACCCTTCTGTTGTAGCGTAAAGTTGCGACAGCATGCAGTACTTTGCGGTGCCAGGGCTTGATCTTGAGGTCCGACACAGTGGGATAACGAGCGTTGAGCACCGTCTCGAAGTTATTGAGCCGCTCGATGTGCTCTCGGCTAATCCAAGGGGTGTGCGGGTTGCGGCGGCGCGAGAAACTGGCCCACTCCGGCGAAATCCAGCCATCCAGGGTATCGGGGTAGCTGAAGCCGAGGCGCTCTGCTTCTTCGTACATCGCCCCACCGGGGGTAGGGGTGTAAAGGTAAAGTATTATCTCACTTGCCGGGTTTATATCTTTTATCTTGTAGATGAACTCTATGTTCTCCTCTATGTCGGCGGCGGGGTCTGGCGGGTTGCCCAGGACGAATGAGAACTCAGGTATGATGTTGTATCTGGCCGCCTTTTCCGCCATTGCGAGGGTGGTTTCCGGCAGCAACGGCCCCTTGTTCATAAAGTTGAGGGTGGTGGCCGAGGCGTTCTCCGCGCCCATAAAAATCATCTTGCAGCCGCTGTCGCGCATCAGCTCCCAGGTGCGGTCGCTGTAGCGCATGATGGTGTCAATAGTGCCCTCGCCCCACCAGCCGATCCCCAACCCTATTATACCCTGGGCGAAGGCAGCAACACGCTTCTCATGGGTGAAAAAGTTGCTATCGTGGAACTCGATGCCGTTGACTCCATATTTGTCATGCAGCCAACGCACGGTATCAATAGTGCGGTCTGCTGTTTCCGCAAGCCAACGCCCCGCGTAACTCTTGGTGACAGCGCAAAAGGAGCAGGTGAAAGGGCACCCCAGGCTGGAGTGATAGGAGGTGGTTTTGTCCCCCAGAATGGTCTTCTTCAGATACTGCGGCACGTTGGCCTTTTCGTAGGGGAGAACCGGAAAAAGATTGGGGTTGGCTGTTTTGCGAGCCTTGTTGTGCCTGATCTTGCTGCCCTCTCTATATGAAAGGCCGTCTATGCTCGCTAGTGACCCGCCATTTTGGAGGAGGTCGAGAAGCTCCATGATTGTCTCTTCCCCTTGCGACCTCACCACGTAGTCTATTGCCGGATCGGAGAGTACGACATCGGGGTGAGAGGAAGGAAAATAACCGCCCCAAACGGTGGTGATGTGTGGGAACCGCGCTTTGACCGCTCGTGTATGGGGTACTGCGCGCAGAAGCTGCGGTCCGGGCATACAGGTGACAAGGAGATATTTTATGCCAGGGTCGCGCTCAATAGTGTTGAGCAACGTGGTCTCTGCGTTGGCATCGACATTGCCGTCAACTATCTGCCAGTCGTATTCGCCCTCGAAGACCGCCGCCAGCGACAGCACTGATAACGGCAGCCTGTATTTGAACTCTGTAGCGCGTGGATTGTAAAGTAAAATCATAGTACCGTCTCGCCTATGTTCCTGTGAAATCTCTATTCTCAATACAGAGCAGTGCGCGTCTCACCCTGTAGAATACGAAGCTCTGTTACGCCTGGGGTGAAAGGTGCTGGATTATGGAGGCTCCATCTTTATCTTCAACCCCTCACGCGCTACACGATACGCACTACAGTTCACCTTTCACGATTGTGGGAAAGCGTTCAGAATAACTCATGACCCTATGTGCCACCATTACGAATGAAAATACGAGTGATTTAGCACCCCTCTATACTACTACCCTTCTCATTTTCATAAGAGTAAGGGTAGAACAAAGTTCAAGGGATAGCTGTGCGCCCTCACCCCAATTCTGAACAGTTACTAGCGTTTGGTAAGCGTTCAGAGTATGGGTTACAGGAGTGTATTAAAGCCCCCTCTCCCATGAAGGGAGAGGGGCATGGGGTGAGGGTGCGTAAGGGTACGCCTCCACAGCTACTCCTTCAAGATTGCTACACCCCAACTCTGCACGCTTACGATTGTGGATATGTTTTACACGTCTATTACCCTCTGCTAGAATGCAGGGTACTTCATCGCGCATTTGTGTGATGAGAAATGTGGGAGTAGAGGCCCAGCTTGCTGGTAGTTACAGGCAACAGAGAATCGCAGGCTCAATGAGTGATAGTATCGGCAGTTGATGGCGTGCCGCTGCGCCGTAATATATGGCAGCGCCTGCATCTTGGCGCGCTGCTGGCTCACCTGGCTCTCACCACTCTATTTACATGGCCGCTTCTGCTCGATTTGCTCCCTGGCTCAGGCTCTCTTACCCCAGGCACCATCGTGGAGGACCGCGACCAGAACCTCTGGAACCTTTGGTGGGTAAGCAATGCGCTCTTTCGGGGCCGAACCCCTTATATCACAGAGATGATCTACTACCCGACGCCGATCAGCCTTTACTATCACACGCTCAATCCTTTCAACGGGCTGCTGGCTGTGCCGCTACTGCCTCTATTTTCTATCACAACGGTTTACAACCTGATAGTGCTCTTCTCCTTTGTCATGGGCGGTTACGGTGCTTTTCTGCTGGTGCATTACCTCTGCGGCAATCGTTGGGCGGCTTTGATAGGGAGCGTGGTCTTCGCTTACTCGGCTTACCACATAGCAACTATGCGTGGTTTGCTGCAACTTGTTTCACTGGAGTGGGTGCCCTTCTTCGTGTTGTTTCTGTTGCAGGCCGTTTACGCGGCGCAGTGGCGCTCTCTCAGCGCCTTTGGCAGTTGGCTCCGGCGGCGCGCCCTTCCTGCCGGGATCAGCCTCCTACTTATTGCACTGGTTGACTGGTATTACACTATGTACGCTCTCATGCTGGCGGCGCTGCTTGCTCTCTACCTGCTGATCCGCTATTTCTTCGACAGGCGGCAGGGCGGTGGTCGTGGCTCCCTGTGGCGCATCGTCGGCGGCCAATGGCTTCGGATTGCGATTTGTATAGCTATCTTTGCTCTGCTCGTTAGCCCTGTACTCATCCCGACGCTACGTGAGCTTGGGCTGACGCGCTATATGCTGCCGGCCCCCAATGCCGCCCTGAGCAACTCGGCTGACCTGCTTGCTTTCTTCGAGCCGGTGCGCGCTCAAAAGTTGTGGGGTGGTTTGTCGGCAAATAGAGCAGAATGGCCTTTCGGGGCGAACCGCTATGAGGTTTACGCCACCTATACCGCGCTGGCGCTCGGCGCTATAGCTCTGCTTGGGACCAGGATGGTACGCCCACAGATGAGACGCGCCGGAGGGGAAGCTACTATATCACCTGCACTCCCTGGGAAGTGGTTCTGGGCGGCTTGTGTGCTCGTCTTCTTCGCGCTGGCGCTGGGGCCTGTGCTGCAAATTAATGGCAAAGAGGTGGCATGGCTCTCCTCGCCCAGCTTCCGGCTTTTTATGCCCTACAACATTATCGAGCAGCTACCGGTGCTTAATGTCAGCCGCAGCCCGGACCGCTTTGATATGCCCCTGACCCTTTGCCTGGGCGTGCTGGCGGGTTACGGCGCTAATGTGGCTGCGAACAGGATGTCTGCTCTGCTTGCACCCGCTAGGAGCGGCCCTTTCCTCTCTGTGTGGGCAGTGGGCCTTATCTTCATCGAGCTATTCCAGTATCCCTACCCGCAGCGTTCAGCCGATATTCCCGCGTGGTACAAGCAAGTTGGGCAGGAACAAGGCGACTTCTCCATCCTTGAGCTTCCGCCACAGGACGATTACTGGCACGGCTCCTATCGCATGCTTTTCCAGACCGCGCACGGCAAGCCGATCTTCGGCGGGTACATATCCCGCGAGTTTCCGCACCCCTTCCTTGAGAGCACGCCGGGTTACCTGGAGCTGGTTGCGAAGGGCGGAGAGGGAGACATGCTTGGCGATGGGCCTGCTGAGCAGCTTTCGGCGCTGGCTCTCTATAAGACGCGCTATATCGTATTGCAGAAGCGCCCTCTACCCGACCGTGTAGATCGCCCGGTGGACGTGTCGCCCTGGCGGGATGCTGTCATGAAGGTGCTGGGTAGTACAGCAAAGCCTTTCTACTCCGATGTTGACCTTGAGGTTTACCGCGTGCCTGCGCCCGCCACCAGGCTGCCAATTTTGAGTATAGGCCAGGATTGGCAGCCGCGAGAGATAGGGCCGAACGGCGCTTTTCGGTGGATGGGCCAGTCGGCTACGCTGCGAATTGACGCGCCGCAGGCTGAGAAGGCTCTGCTGACGTTCATCGCGACGAGCCTCGGCCCGCCGCGCCGGTTGCAGATTCTTTATGGCGATCATACGGTCTTTGATGGGCAGGTTGGCGCGCTTGGACCTCAGCAGATAGGCCCACTCACCCTTCCTGCGGGCGCCAGCACGTTGACTTTCCTCAGCCCGGGTGGGACCACCAGCCCGTCTGCGCTGGGCATGAGCAGCGATCCGCGCGAGTTGAGTTTCGCGGTATTAGATGCCAGGTTGGAGCCTGTAAAGTGAGTGGACGGCAACTCGTAACTGACCACTGATCATCAAACTAAAGGAGGCGGTATGCAAAGGTCTGACAATCACAGGCGCTTCCTCGGTGAGCTAACCTTTCTTGCGGGGCAGGCACGCGACCTGACCGAGCGATACAGGCAGCTTACCCCTGCCATTCTGTCGAGCGCCGATGCGCTACGGAAGAGCCGGCCGGTGCAGGTGGAGTCTCGCTCGCAAGCGGCTCGCGGGGAAGCCCCTCCGAGGCGCTATGTCGGCAGGTCGGCTAACGCAGCCGGGCCAGCCCTCGCGACGCCCAAGCCGGGCGCGAGGAGTACAGATGATGCGGGCAAGCAGCGCAGGGGCTTGGCGAAAGCGCCTGTTGCCGGGGTAAAGACACGAGTGGCTCCCTGGTCGCTGAGGCTGGTGGTGGCAGTAGCGCTTGTAAGCGGTCTGGCTCTCGGTTGGAGGTTGCTTGGGATTACCACGCCTACCGTCGATGCCCCTGCGGGCACGGAGGCTACGAATGCAGCTTTTGTGCATCTACTCTCCGGTCAGGTGAGTGGCGGCCTGGATACAGTACGACTCTTCGCGCCGCCCGCTCCCTGGCACGGCTATGCGCCTGTCAATCCTGTCGCAGGCTTGCCCTTGTTCGGGTGGCTTGCGGCTATCGGTGAGCAATCCCTTGGCGCGGGCGATTGGTTCGGCAGAAGTGCGGCTATCCTCTTCAGCCTCATCGCAGGACTGCTCCTCTTCGGCCTGGTGCGCCGTACTGCGGGCACGCGCGCGGCTTTTTACGCTCTGCTCTTCTTCAGCATTGCGCCCCTCAGCGTGGTGGTAGGGCAGCAGTTCTCTCCGGCTTCTTCATGGTTGGCTGCTCAGGCTTTTGCGGCCCTGGCCCTGGTGCGCTGGCGAGAGTCGATATCTGCTGCCAGTCCCGGTGGCTCAGGGCGTGCCTTCGGTGTGGCTCTCTTCTCAGGTATAGTGGCCGCTCTACTGGATTCCGGCAGCATTTTCCTCCTTCTGCCCGCGGCCTATCTGATGATTGCTCCGCAGAAGGCGGCTGCTGAGGGCGCTCTCTCCTGGCCTACGCTCAATAGTGCCCGGCAGGTAGCTGTGCTCGGTTGGCGCGCGGCCTGGGAGCAATCTCCAAATCGTGGACGCGTTATCAGCTATGGGTTCGCTCTTGCGGGCGCTTCTATTCTATGGTGGCTCTTATCGTCGGGCGCACGTGACGCGCTCTCCTTGCAGGTGGGCGATGGCGGGGGCGGTGTCGCGGCGGTGTTGGCTTCGGTCCTTAGTGGTGGCACTTATGTGCAGATTGTCGGCCTGCTCATCGAGCGCGTGCTTACCCTTGTGGGCGCGGTTCTGCTGATAGCAGGAGCGTTACATGGCGCACGGCCGGCCTGGCAATCCCTTTTCCACGTATGGCTCCTCAGCGGGTTGCTGCATGTCATTATTGATAGCAGCAGGCTCGCCAGGCACGACGATGTCTTG
Source organism: Chloroflexota bacterium (assembly GCA_027317125.1). Classification (GTDB taxonomy): domain Bacteria; phylum Chloroflexota; class Chloroflexia; order QHBQ01; family JADMIH01; genus JADMIH01. Next base: position 15,412 of record DAHVFG010000049.1, read on the forward strand.
CTGCCGCTCCTTCTCCCTTTGTGTGCGCTCATCGGCGTAGGGGCTGCCTGGGCAGGGTCGCTGCCCGCGCGCATATGGCTGGCTATTCACGAACAGCGCCGCGAGCTTGACACTGAGTACGAAGTGTCACCGCACACAGCATGGCTGCTTGACCTGCCTGAGGAGCGAGTGGCCGGCACTTTGCCTCCGCGCCCGCAGGCCCAACCCGCTCTCGGTAAAAGCGTCGCGCAACGTGCTCAAAGCGCCGGAGCGCGAGCACGGCGCGCCTGGTTTATGGGCATAGGCCATCTCGTGGTCCTCTCCGGCTTCGCCCTCATCGCATTGGGCGGCTGGAACACCAGCTTTGCGCGTTTGCAGCCCAACGCGCCATCTGTAGACCTGCTGGCTATTGGCCGAGATGTGGCGGCGGCGACCCCAGCCGGGTCACGGTTGATCGTTGCCGGTCCGTCAGCGCCGGAGCTTTTTAACTCTTCTCAGCGCACAGGGTGGGCCCTTACCCCGGATGAGTTTAACATAGCCACAGTGCAGACCTTGCAGCAAGAGGGCGCGGCTTTTCTTTTGAGCGCGGACCAGAATTGGCTTGGCCGCCAATCGGATTATGTGGGGCTGCTGGCTAACTACAAAGTCGCCAAGCTCTCGAATAACTACATCCTCTTTGACCTGAATACAAAGCCTGATGCTAACGACCGCAGCTATTTCCTTCAGAGCGGGCACACGCTGGGCGGCGGTTTTCGGACCTTCTGGCAGCAGCATGGAGGCGTTGACAAGCTTGGTTACCCAATCTCAGAGGAGATGCAGCAGGTGAACCCCCTGGACGGGCAGACGCGCACTGTGCAGTATTTTGAGCGTGCGGTGCTCGAATATCACCCGGAGTACGCAGGCACGCCTAACGTTGTTATGCTCGCGCCGGTGGGGCTGTGGATCACAAAAGGCTGGAGCTTGCCCAGAGTACAGCCTTTCGCCAGTAGCGCTGATAACGCCTATTTCCCGCAGACGGGGCATGGCGTGAAACAAGCGTTCTTACGCTACTGGCAGCAGCAAGGTGGGGTTGCACTTTTTGGCTACCCTATATCTGAGGAGATGCCTGAGATCAGCCCGGCTGACGGTAAGGTCTACACGGTCCAATACTTTGAGCGAGCACGTCTCGAATGGCACCCCACCGATGCGGGCACTCCCCAGGAGGTACAACTTGGGCTGATCGGTAAACAGGCTCTTGAGATGGCGAAATAGGGGTTAGGAGCTAGTTTTCCTTCGAATTGTAACCCCCTCAGGTAGTTAAATTCAGCTAAGGATTTCTCTACCGAGGGGTGATTTCTTGAGTCTTGCAATCCACAGGAGAATAGGCGCTGAGAGCATTAGCTTTGTTGACGCCAGGCGCTCCGCTTTGCGCCGGTCCGTGTTGGGTGCGCTCGCATACGCGGGTCTTTTCCAGTACCCGCTAACTGTCGAAGAGCTTGCAAGGTATCAGGTAGGAAGTTGTTTCCCCCTGAGTGAGATTAGCGAGGCTTTGGCGGGCGACGAGGCGTTGGCCTGCGAGGTGTCCTGCTTCGATGATTACTATTGCCTGGCCGAGCACGAAGCCTACTTTGCGCAACGCGCTCAACGTGAGGCAGCGTCTCGCTTGTTGTGGCGTAAGGCACGCCGCTATGCGCGTTGGCTGGCCCGGTTGCCCTTCGTCAGGATGGTAGCTGTAACCGGCGCTCTAGCTGTGAGCAATGTCGCTACCAGGCCCGATATTGACTTGCTGGTTGTTGCCGAGCCGGGGCGTGTCTGGGTCTGCCGCAGGTTGTTGATTACGGCGGTGCGCTTCGCTAGAATCTGGAGGGATGAGCTTTGTCCCAACTATATACTCTCCGAGGGGCAACTTGCCCTTGAGCAGCGCGACTTCTTCACGGCGCACGAGCTAGCTCAGATGGCGCCCCTAAGTGGGCTTGCTGTATACACCCGCATGCTTGAGAGCAATAAGTGGGCGCATGGCTTTCTGCCCGGTGCGTTCGGCGCGCCTGCAAAGCTCAGCCCAGCTCTTTGTAAAGAGACGTCAAGCAGCACCAAGCTTGTGGAAAGGCTCCTTGGCGCTCGACTATTTGACAGATGGGAACGATGGGAGATGCGCCGCCTCCAGGCAAAGTTGCGCCCCCTGATTGGAGAGGCGGCGGAAGTTGTTTGCTCCCCCGCGCAGTGCAAAGGCCACACCAGCTTTCACAGGCGATCAACGATGCTCCGGTACCAGGAAGAGCTTTATAGATTGGACCTGCTTCAGGATTTCGCATATCTCTTTGAGGCAGGGTCGTAAAAGGTGAAACATGCTGTGTGAGTTGCGGTATAGAGACACTCCACCTCTGTTGGGTAAGGCTGTGGAGGAGCAAAAGAAAGAGGGCACCTGGCTAAGCCAGGTGCCCTCTTGTACGGTTGGTGCCTCCGAAATGGTCCTAAAACCTTTTCGGAGGCACTATCGATCCACCTGGAATCGAACGTACAGTACGTGAGTTTTCGTTTTGGTCATGATAACCTCCTCTTCATCTCACGACTTACGGCGATCGGGACAGGCCCTGATCGTCACCGACACCGCTATTTTAGCAATCCTGGCGCGCGATGTCAAGTTTTGTGGAAAAGATCGCGTGAAGCGTATGGGTCCACAGACAGAGTGTCTCTATACCGCAACTCACGCACTATGCACTACCCTTCACGTTCCACAAATCCTCTTCACGCTGCCCCAAAGAGACCCTTGACCTTCGTTTCGTGGTTAGATATACTTCTAACATGACGCGACCGTTGAACGAGATATCCTCCTTACCGGTGGCCTGTAGCCGGGTTACTTCCGGGTATCTGTGGCTGCAAAGCGCTGACCGCTGAATATCGATTGTTATATGAGAAACCTTAACAAGAAGCTGGCTGCTACAGAAGCAGTTAGCTATCGAGCTACTACATTGGCCGCGAACGAGGGGGCCATAGCCGACGTTGAGTCGATGGTCTCGCCTCCCGGTATGCCCTCGGCTGAAGCAGGTGTGATCCCGCGCCCATTTATATCTATCTTCGCCTGGCAGGTGCCTTTACCGTCCTCTTTGCGCGCCCTGCGCCACCGAAACTTCCGCCTCTACTGGACGGGGCAGCTGGTCTCGCTGGTCGGCACCTGGATGCAGACCATTGCTCGAAGCTGGCTCGTCTGGGACCTTACTCACTCAGCATTCTGGCTTGGTATGGTAGGCTTTGCCAGCTCATTTCCTGTGCTGCTACTCGCTCTGTGGGGCGGGGTGTTGGCCGATAAAATCTCCAAGCGCACGCTCGTGATTTGGACACAAACTACTATGATGCTTACTGCCTTCGTGCTTGCCGCCCTCACGTGGACAGGTGTGGTGCAGGTTTGGCATGTGATTGCTATTTCACTCATCTCCGGCATGGTCTTTGCCTTTGATGCTCCTGCCCGGCAAGCCTTCACCGTTGAGATGGTAAATGGCAAAGAGGACTTGATGAACGCCGTTGCCCTCAACTCGGCTATCTTCAACGGCGCACGCGTGCTGGGTCCGGCGGTGGGTGCAATCGCCCTGGCTGTGGCAGGCCCGGCAATGGCCTTCTTCCTCAATGG
>DAHVFG010000004.1:0-56236 GCA_027317125.1 Chloroflexota bacterium
GCTCTGGCTATTCTGTTGCCCACTGCCTGGGGCGGTCGTAAGCGGAGTAATCATGGGACTGCTGGACCCTGTCTGACCAGGCGTTGCGGGAGGAGCAGGCATAGTCCCGGCGTTCTGTGGCTGGCTCGGTGTTGTCGTCTGGCTTGTGGGTCCCGGCGTAGCCGTAGCTGTAGTTGTGCCCATAGTTGTGCTCATAGCCATCGCGGGCCGGAGGAAGTAGAGGGAGGCTGCGCCCACCAGCAGCGCGACCAGCCCGATGGTGACCAGATAGCTGATGTCCGCGAGCCTGCGGCGCAGCGGCGGGTGGAGGATCTCCTGCGCGCTCTTGGGCTGCGTGAAGCTTCGCAAGCGCAAGCTGTTCGTCACCACGCTCACCGAGGACATCGCCATAGCTGCTGCTGCCATGATAGGGCTGAGCAGAAGCCCAAAGAAGGGGTAGAGTATACCCGCAGCGACCGGTATCAGCACTATATTGTAGAAGAAAGCCCAGAAGAGGTTCTGCCGTATGTTGCTTATCGTGCGTCGAGAGAGGGCAATGGCGGTCACCACGCCTCGCACATCTCCGCCCACCAGCGTGATGTCCGACGCTTCCATTGCCACGTCGGCTCCCGTGCCTATAGCGATGCCAAGATCGGCCTGTACGAGGGCAGGCGCGTCGTTAATGCCGTCCCCGACCATCGCCACTACCTTGCCTCGCGATTGCAGTTCCTTGACCTTTTCTGCCTTCTGATGGGGGAGCACCTCCGCCATGATGTTGGTGATCCCGACCTGGGCAGCTACGGCGCGAGCCGTGGCCTCGTTGTCGCCGGTGAGCATCCATACCTCAAGCCCCAGCGCCTGCAACTCCCGCACCGCTTCTGCGCTCTCCGGCTTTAGTGTGTCGGCCACCATCAAGAGGCCCGCAGGCTTGCCGTCAACCGCCACATACATAGGCGTCTTGCCGGAGGTGGCGTACGCGGCTGCCTTGTCACCGAGGCCATTTAGACTTATGCCATGCTGGGAGAGGAGAAGGCTGTTACCCACCAGTAGATTATGGCTCTCCACGGTAGCAGTAATGCCATGGCCCGCTACAGCCTGAAAGCCGGTAGCAGCCGAGAGGTTGAGCCGGGCCTCTGCGGCCTTGTTCACAATTGCCTCACCGAGCGGGTGCTCTGAGCCTTGCTCAGCACTTGCCACCCACCGGAGCAGGTCATGCCCGTCAAAGTCCGGGGCCACCAGCATGTCGGTAACAGCGGGTTTGCCGCGCGTCAGGGTGCCGGTCTTGTCCAGCACGATGGCGTTCACCTTGTAGGCCCCTTCAAGGGCCTCTCCACCTCTGATCAGAACGCCATACTCCGCGCCTTTGCCCGTGCCCACCATGATAGCTGTGGGCGTGGCAAGGCCGAGAGCGCAAGGGCATGCAATGATGAGCACCGAAATCATTGTAATAAAAGCAAAGGTAAAGCGTGGCTCCGGGCCGAAGAAGTACCAGGTGGCAAAGCTGAGGGCTGCCAGAGTGAGCACGACGGGAACGAAGTAGGAGGCAATCTGATCAGCTAATCGCTGAATAGGAGCCTTCGAGCCTTGCGCGTCCTCCACCAGCTTCACTATTTGAGCAAGAGCAGTGTCACGCCCCACTCGGGTGGCACGCATCAGGAAAGAGCCTGTTTTGTTGAGAGTAGCGCCTATAGCCTGGCTGCCGGCCTCCTTCTCAATGGGCAGGCTCTCGCCTGTCAACATCGACTCATCAACTACCGAGCTTCCTTCAATAATCACGCCGTCAACGGGGACCTTATCGCCGGGGCGCACTCGCACCACGTCCCCTACCTCCACGAGTTCTACAGGCAGGTCGATCTCCTGGTTGTCGCGTATCACACGGGCAGTGCGGGGGGCCAGGCCCATTAATTTCTTGATCGCCTCGCTCGTTTGACCACGAGCCTGCGCTTCAAGGTACCGGCCCATGAGGATGAGGCCGATAATTATAGTGGACGTGTCATAATAGACATCGGGAGGCAGGCTTAGAGACCGCACAAGATCGGGAAAGAAGGTGACAAAGACGCTGTACAGGTAAGCCGCGGACGTCCCCACCGCAATGAGGGTGTTCATGTTGGTAGAGAGGTGGCGAGCGGCCATCCAGGCGCCCTTGTAGAACTGCTTGCCTGCCCAGAATTGTATCGGAGTTGCAAGCAAGAACATCAGGAGGAAGCGCGTATCAATGTTCGGAAGCCACTGTAGAGGCACAAGGGTGCGGAGTGCGGGCCACTGGAGCGGCACCAACATCCCTGCCATTATTAGCAACCCTGCGATGATGCTGACGATAAACTTGCGCCGCACAGTCACTAGCTCTAGTCTTCGGCGCTCTGCATCTTCGTCTACAGGGCCTTGCGTCTGCGCTTCTATCTGTGATGCGCCTGGTATCTGTGTGGAAGCTGCGGATTGAGAGGAGGAGGGCATCTTCCGTCCTGAAGCGGATCCGTCGGGCAGCAACTTTGTGCTGCTCTCGGTGCCTGGCAGCAGCACGCTATCCCAGGCGGGTGCCGTCGAGGTAGTGGCAGGGGTAGACACCTGCGGCATAGTAGTAGAAGGTACCGCTATTGCGACAGGAGCTGGGGTTACACCAGAGCCCGTTGAAGGCAAACTGGCCCCTGCTCCACCAGGTGCCGGAGGAGGCGTAGCGCTGTTGGGCGCAGCATTGGGCGCAGCCCAGGCCTTTCTTTGCTCCTGTATAACAGGTGTAGGGCCACTCGCGGCGACGCCTGGTTTAGGAGGCGATACTATCTCGCCCTCACCTCTCACCGCGTAGCCTGCTTTCTTCACAGCCTGTCGTAGCTCGGCAAGGCCGACCGAAGATGGATCGAAGCGCACTGTGGCCTTCTCTGTGGCAAGATTCACCAGGGCGCTTTCTACACCCGGCACCTTATCCAGAGATTTCTCGATCCGCCTCACGCAGGAGGCGCAGGTCATACCCTCTATGGGCAGAACCGCCTCAGCGGGCGAGGCACCGCTTAATTGCTCAATAGCCATCTAAATTAATCTCCCCAAGTGTGGAAAATCCACTTTTGCATACTATATTGGTAAAACTTTTTGCATACCATTTGTTAAATCTATAGTGTACATGTTCAACGCTGCGAAATCTGGAATAGCTCAGCGAGTTCGCCTATTACCTCGTTCTCTCGACCTTCCTTTATGCCATCGAGCACACAGGCCTGTAGATGGCCCTCCAGGAGAACCCCTTCGAACTTGTCAATAGCGCGCTGCACAGCATAAGTCTGCTTGAGAACGTCAACGCAGTACTGATCTTCTTCAACCATCCGGCGAATAGCCTTCAGGTGTCCTTCAATATAGGCCAGCCGCCTGAGCGCTTCCTGCTTGCTTGTCTCTGTTCTCATTGTTTACTCCTACCCTACCCCCCTGGTGGGGGTTCTGTGATAATGATACCAGAGTAAAGGGCGGTTGTCAATAGGTCCAGAGGTGTATAAGCGACCGCATTTGAAGTGGGGACGGCGTTTCCTCATCACTACCCTGACGTGAATAGTGGGAGTTTACATCTTGCTCTCAATTCGGCTGCGTTTGCACCCAGGGTTGCCAGACGGAGGCTGGCCCAGGAATTGCACAAATGGCTGAATAGCCGCTGTGAAATTGGTGTTCAGTATGGAGGGGTCCGATGCTCAAGCAAGTCGCTCTGGGAGTTGCTCTGTTAGGCAGTGCCGTTACCCTTGCTCGCAGGCTGAAGCGCGCCAAACCGGTGCCCGCGCTTCAGCCGCACACGAGCGAGACCGAGGCAGCCTACCGTAAAGCTAGCCACCGCATTTTGATCCTGGGCGCTGGCTTTGGGGGGCTCAATACTGCCCTTGAGTTGGACCGCCAGCTGCACGGGGAGGTTGGCACAAGCATCCTGCTGGCAGACCGTAACAACGACCTGCTCTTTGCCCCGCTGCTCTGGATCGTGGCTAACGGCAGGGCGAATCCGAGCGATGTGATGGTTCCTGTGCGCGCCTTTCAGCGCGGGCGCAGATTTCATGTACTGTACGCCGGTGTGACCGCTATAGAGCTGGAAGATCACCTGGTAACAACTACTGCTGGTTCACGTCCCTACGATTACCTGGTGATCTCACTGGGCAGTAGAACCGCCGTCCCTGACCTTCCCGGCCTGCGCGAGCACGCTCTCCTCTTTCATAGTCCCGCTGATGCTTTGCAGCTACGCAACCACCTTATAGAGGCTATAGAAAACGCGCATCAAGCTACGGACCCGGCAGAGAGGGAAGCCTGGCTGACATTCGTGGTGGGAGGAGGGGGTGATACTGGCGTGGAGTTAGCGGCCACGATATACTCATACCTGGTGGGAGGTATGTTCGCGCGTTACCCCTGGCTGGCTGGTGCCCCTATTCGGGTTGTAGTGGTGGGCCATGCCTCTCGACTCGTACCGATGGGTACACTGAAAGCCTCCGATGCTGTAAGGCGAACACTTGAGGCCGAGGATATTGAAGTCATGACGGGAGTAGCTGTGACGGGAGCAACGGACCGTGCAGTCCTGACCGAGAAGGGCGAGATCCCGTGCCGTACCCTCTTCTGGGCTGCGGGCATCACAGCGCCGGACATTGTACGCTCCGTGCCAGGCAGCCATGCTCAGAACGGCGCACTAATCGTGGATGACCACCTCCGCTTGCCCGACCACCCGGAAGTCTATGTTGTAGGTGACGTAGCCTGGGCATTCGATGCAGCCACTCACCAGCCGATACCACCCACAGCGCAGGCCGCCGAACACGAGGCCGCCTATGTAGGGAAGGCCATCGCAGCCGCAATACGGGGAGAGCAGTCGCCGCCCTTTCACTTCAAGCCCCTCGGCCATCTGGCGCTGCTGGGCAACTACACAGGTGTGGCCGAGGTCGGGCCGTTCACATTCACAGGCCCCCTGGCATGGATCATGTGGCACGGTTACTATTTATGGCATGTCCCCTCCTGGCGTAACCGTGTGCATCTCTTAGCCGACTGGCTGCTATCGTGGCTCACCGGCCCCGACACCACCAAGCTGCCTCTGAACACAGCCTATCCGCTACCTCTACCGGCGAGATGATGAATAACCTAACTTTGATCAACCCTGTAACACAAACCCGAAAGGATGACCCGCTCATGTCAAACAACACGCCTGACAACTGGAATCAGAGTATCATCGAGGAGTTCCGCGCCAATAGCGGCAAGGTGGGAGGGCCGTTTGCAGGCAATCGCCTGCTCCTGCTGACCACCACAGGTGCCCGGACAGGCCGCCGGCTCACCAGCCCCCTCATGTATAACACAGATGGAGACCGCCTGGTCGTCTTTGGCTCTAAAGGCGGTGCACCCACCCACCCCGCCTGGTACTACAATCTCCTCGCCAACCCCCAGGTAACGGTCGAGCTAGGAAACGAGACTTTCAAGGCAAATGCTAAGCCCCTCACAGGCGAGGAGAGAGACCGCCTCTATCGCAAGCAAGCCGAGGAGGTCCCACAGTTCGCCACCTACCAGGAGAATACCAGCCGCAAAATCCCGGTCATCGCCATCGAGCGCATAGACTGAGGTGTAGTAAACGCTCAGACTTGGCTTGCAAGTGCTTGCCCCTGCCCTCACCCCATGCCCCTCTCCCTGCATGGGAGAGGGGCATGGGGTGAGGGTACGTAAGGGTAGGTGAGGGCTGCCCCTTGACGATTGCTCCACCCCTTACTCTGAACAGTTATCTCCACCATTCCTATTGTATCCAGCCTCGCATGGGTATATAATAGCGCTACGGTATCGCACTTGTATACTCCAGCAATGCCTTTTGCCATTGCCAACTTTTTCATCAGTCCAGGTTTCTTCAGGTTGCAAAGGAGAGAACGACATGCACAGCGATGCTACTTTGGAGAGCGCCCTGGGGGTGTTGCGCCAGCACTATGACAGCAAGCTTGCAGGCTCGCGTGAGCGTACTGAAGCACAGATGCGCCATACGTTGAGGGAGCAGCTCGGCCTGGACGAAACATCCGCGGCCCAACTACTCCGCCAACTATGTGACACGGGCCGTTTGCAGTATGTTGTGGGTACCGGCCAGACTGTTGAGAAGGACGCATCCAGCACGACAGGCCCCGTGATCAGTATGCCGGGTACTCAGAGCGGCGGCGGTGGGGGAGAGTTGATCACAACCGCCTCACCCGCTATGATATTGGGCGCTGTGGATTACGAAGGTGGTGATGTGAACCGCGGCCTCGAAGATGCGTCCCTGCCGGCGACGACCGGCGAGTATGAAGGCGACAACAACAGCGAGGCTGAAAATAAGGACGGGCGCATAGCAGCCCAGGCCGCCGCCGGCTATTGGCGTATAGGCTAGGTAGGTTGCGCCATGATGCGCTATGCTCTCGGAAGCACCCATAAGCGGGCACGAAGCTTGTTGTGTTGCTCCTAAACTTTCTACCAGGCGGCCCGATCGGGCGGGGTCGCAGCCCGCGAGAGGGGGGATGTGCAGGCAGCCAGTTACTTACTCACATGAAATAGTTGTCTTTGTAGAGAGGAGCGCAGGCCCCAAGTGGTGTGGCCTGTAGCTAAAGGTAAGGCACTTAGGAGGAAAATCACCATGAGGAAGTTGTTCAGATCAACAGTTCCCTTGGCTCTGCTTATCACCGGCTCGATGGTGCTCAGCGCCTGTGGCACCGCAAACCCGACCGCCACAGCGCCGGCGGGGGCCACAGATACTACCGGGGCGGGAGCCGCCCCGACAGACACTACAGTTATGGTAGGGGCTACGGATACCACAGTTATGGTAGCGCCTACAGATACCGCAGCTATGACAGGCGGAGCGACCGCAACAATGGGCAGCAGTAGCTCCAAGTTTGACCCCACCGCTTACAAAAAGAACGCAGTAGAAACGGGCGCAACTCTGCGCGTGTCGACCTGGGGAGACACTTCCGAGCAGAAGATAAACCAGGACGCCATAGCCCGCTTCAATCAGGTATATCCTGACGTCAAGATCACCTACGAACCGCAGCCGTCTGACTACCAGACCAAGCTCCTAGCCCAGATCTCCGGCAACTCGGAGCCTGATGTCTTCTATGTAGACCCCGGCCTCGCCTACCAGCTCATTCCCAACAATATATTACTCGACTTGACCCCTGCCTTGCAGGAGGTTGGGCGCAGCAAGGCCGACTATTTCCCCAACCTGATGGGCCCCTTCACTGGCTCTGACGGCAAGGTCTATGGCCTGCCGAAGGACTTCGGCTCGCTGGCCTTCTTCTACAACACCGATATGGTCAAGACCCCCCCGTCGGCAACCTGGACGCAGGACGACATGACCAACTTTGTCAAGAGCAATGTCTCCGGCAGCGGCCAGACGAAAACTTACGGTTTCTCTGCCGACCCCGACCCTGAGCGCTGGATGGCTTTTGCTCTGGCAAACGGCGCCAAGATCATTGACAACAACAAGTGCGCGATCAACAGCGACGCAGGCGTTTCGACGTTGGATTGGTGGTATGGCTTATATACCTCCGGCAACGCCACTCAGCCCTCTGATGTAGGAGCCGGTTGGTCGGGCGAAGCCTTCGCCAAGAAGCGCATCGCCTCAACCGCGCAGGGCGGCTGGCTGATTCCTTTCCTGGATGATCCAAAGGCGGCCTTCGGAGTGAAGTACGATGCAGTGCCTCTGCCTACCGGCAAAGCGGGCAAGGCCGACCTCCTCTTCTTCAACGCCTGGGGCGCCTCGGCCCGCAGCAAATACCCCAAGGCAGCGGCGGCGCTGGCCCTCTTCCTCGCCAGCCGAGAGAACGAGGGTGCGATCTTGCAGACCGGTTTCGCCCTCCCCGCGCTCCAGGGCTTCGACAACGATCCCTACTTCCAGGGGAGTGGAGTTGAAAACAAGATCTCCTCAATACTCTACCAGACCGGCAGCTACGGCACACCCGACTACTATGGCGGCGTCAACGATCCCAAGATCAAGAAGTCGCTCAAAGACGCTACCGACCGTGTATATGCCAAGCAACAATCGTCCAAGGACGCCCTCAACCAGGCTTGCCAGGAGATAGACCCGTTGCTCGCTGCAGGCAGATAGACTCCACTAACTACAAAGGCGGGAAGTAATCCCGCCTTTGGCGGCGTTATGAATTATGAATTAGCAGTTGCTTGCTACTATCTCGATTGTAGCCTGCGCCTAATTCATAATTCATAACTTATAATTCGCAGAGGGGGGTGTTATGGCTACACAGGTCCAAAGTGCACGTGGGCCGAAGATGTCGAGGCTGAACCGTAAGACCGCTGAGGCTCTAACGGGCTATCTCTTCGTCTTCCCCTGGATCATTTCTGCCCTCGTCTTTACCTTCGGGGCCATGATTTATGTTTTCTACCTGAGCTTCACGAACCTGCAACTGCTCAACACGCCGCAACTGACAGGCTTCAACAACTACACCAGGATCCTTAGCGACCCGCTCTTCCGAAGGGCGGTCTTCAACACTCTGCTCTATGCAGTCGTGGTGACATTCTCTCAGACCTGGTTTGCGCTCATTCTGGCCGTCGCCCTCAATGCCAAGCTGCGTGCGAAACAGTTCTTCCGCACCGCCTGGTACATCCCAAGCGTCACCTCCTCGGTGGTGATTTCGCTGATCTTCGTCTGGGTATTCCAGAAAGAGGGTATCCTGAACTTCGCCCTCGCCACATTGTTCGGTTGGACAGGCTTCCAGCCCGTAGCATGGCTCACGGACGCGAGCGCCCGCACAGCTTTGCCGGCGATCATGCTCCTGAATATCCTGACCACCGCGCCTACTTTTATGCTCTACTTCCTGGCCGGTTTGCAAGACATCCCGGAAGAGGTTTACGAGGCGGCGAGTCTTGACGGCTCCGTTGGCGCCCATCGCTTCTTCCGCATAACGGTGCCCATGATGCGCCCGATTATCTTCCTGGTGGTAGTGCTGGGCACAATCGGCACGCTACAGGTCTTCGATCAAGTATACATCATGACCAGCGGTGGGCCGCTCAACCAGACAACAACAATCAATCTGCTGATTTATCAGTCAGCTTTCAGGGACTACAGTATGGCCTACGCCTCGGCGATGGCCGTTGTCCTCTTCGTAATGATCCTGGTGCTCTACCTCTTCCAGCAGCGGCTACTGGGCAGGAGCGATACAGGTCAATAGTGCACCCCACGTTTTCAGGGAGGTCAATTCATGTCGACGACAACCACCACCCAGCGTGCGGAGGCTCTGGCTCCCGTCTCCGCAGTGCGGAAGGAAGAAAAAGAGCCGAGCTACTATGTCGTCCTGGTGATCCGTTATATCCTGCTGATCATCTTTACGATCATATTTCTTGGCCCTTTCATTATGGCGCTGCTCGGCTCCTTCAAGACGACACAGGAAGTGCTGGCCTGGCCGCCAACCTTCCTGCCCCAAAACTGGCGGTTTCAGAACTATGTGGACGTTTGGAACACTCAGACGGGCGCGGGGGGAGGCTCTCCCTTCCCGCGCTGGATTCTGAACAGCGTGATACTGGCTACCTCGGTTACCGTGGCGCAACTCTTCTTCTGTTCGCTGGCCGGTTTCGCCTTCGCACGGCTGAGATTTCCGGCCAAAGGCTTTATCTTCGCCGCGATGCTCTCGACGCTGATGCTCCCAGGGATGGTGCTTCTGATCCCCCAGTACCAGATCCTCAACAGCCTGCACCTGATCAACACCTACGGGGCGATCATCGTCCCTAACCTGACCAGCGCGGGGATGATCTTCCTCCTCACGCAGTTCTTCCGGGGCGTCCCCAGAGAGCTTGACGAGGCCGCCCACATCGATGGCGCGAGCATCTTCACAACCTTCTGGCGAGTAATCCTGCCCCTCGCTAAACCGGCGCTTGCCACGATGGCTCTCCTTACTTTCCAGGGGATGTGGAACAACTTCCAGGCTCCCCTCGTATTTCTCAATGATCCAAACCTCTACCCGCTTACAGTCGGGCTGGGCTTCCTGAAAGGCCAGTACGGCACCTTCTACAACGTGGTGCTGGCAGGCTCGATGTTTAACACTTTGCCAATGGTGCTGCTGTTCATCTTCTTCTCGCGCTTCTATGTTCAAGGCGTGTCGTACAGTGGTATCAAATAAAGCAGCAAGGCGCGGGCGCAGCCCCAGCGCGCTGCGCCTTGCCTTCACACGAGCCGTGCAGGACTGGTATTACGGCCTAATCCCTTTTGCTATAATGAACTTCTTCTGGATCGTGCTGACCGTCACGGTGGTCGCGGCCCCGCCTGCGACCGCCGCGATGCTTGGGGTGGCGCGAGATGCGGCGGCAGGCCAGGGAGGAGAGCCGAGGATGTTCTTCTTCTACCTGCGGCGTTTCTTCTGGCGGGCCTGGGCACTGGGCGGCCTAACATTTCTGGGCAGCGCGATCCTGTTGAGCGACCTCAACTTTTTCGCCAGCATGTTGAGCGCGGTGCCCTCCGCCTTCAATGTGGGCATCTTCTTCCTCCTCTACGTGCTGGTCGTCTGGCTCGAGTTTCTGCTCATCGCCTGGCCGTTGCTGGTTGACCAACCTGAGATGACGCTGCGTAACGTGCTGCGTAACGCAGCGATCCTCACGCTGCGCTCACCCGGGGCGAACCTGGGGCTGGTGGTGCTCGTGATCCTCATCTTCACGCTTTCACTCTTCCTCGCCGTTCTCCTCGCTCTCGCCTTTGCCGCCTTCGTCGCCTTGCTCGCGCAGCACTATCTCCATCTTCAGGCCGCGCTCCTCGCTAACTTCCCTCGGCTCCCCGGTGATGAGATTTCCCAGGACTAACCGGCAATAATGAGTGAGTGCTGAGTTGGACTACTGCTTACTCAGCACTTGGCCCTCATTGCTTGTAAGGAGATTACTGTATGGAAGAAGACTATCTGTGGTGGCAAAGAGGTACTATATACCAGATATACCCACGCAGCTTTATGGACGCAAACGGCGACGGCGTGGGCGACCTGCCCGGCATCCTGGCCCGTATGGATTACCTGCAATGGCTGGGGGTGGACGCTCTCTGGCTTTCACCTATCTATCCTTCGCCAATGGCCGATTTCGGCTACGATGTTGCTGATTATAGGGGCATAGAGCCGCTCTTCGGCACGATGGGCGATTTTGATCGCCTGCTGACCGATACTCACCGGCGCGGCATGAAGTTGCTCCTCGACCTGGTGCCCAACCACACGTCAGACCTGCACCCCTGGTTTATCGAGTCGCGCGCCAGCCGGGAGAACCCCAGGCGGGATTGGTATATCTGGCGCGAGCCGTCGCCCAGCGGCGGCCCCCCCAATAACTGGCTCAGCGTATTCGGCGGCAGCGCCTGGCAGTACGATGAGGAGACCGGGCAGTATTACCTTCATTCCTTCGCCGTGCAGCAGCCGGACCTCAACTGGCGTAACCCCCAGGTTGAAGCCGCCGTTTTCGATGTCATCCGCTTCTGGCTCGATAAGGGCGTTGACGGCTTTCGTGTGGACGTTATCTACTATTTGATCAAGGACGAGCTTTTCCGCGACAACCCGCCCAACCCTGACTATAAGCCGGGTGAGGACCAGTACAACTCACAGAGGCAGATATACACCTATAACCGCCCGGAGGTACATGCCATTATCCGGCGCATGCGCGCACTTTTCGACGAGTATGCCGAGCGCGTTATGATAGGTGAGATATACCTGCCTGTTGCCGAACTGATGAGCTACTACGGCACGAACAACGACGAGGCGCACCTGCCTTTTAACTTCCAACTTATACTTTTGCCCTGGCGCGCCTCTGTGATACGCGAGGCGGTGAGGGCATATGAGGCCCGACTGCCTGCGGGTGGCTGGCCCAACTGGGTACTCGGCAACCATGACAACCATCGTATAGCCACACGCGTTGGCCGCGCCCAGGCTCGCGTCGCCGCTATGCTCTTGCTGACGCTGCGCGGCACGCCGACGAGCTACTACGGCGATGAGCTAGCAATGCTAGATGTAGAGATTCCGCTTGAGATGGTGCGTGACGTGCAAGAGCTGGGCAAGCCCGGCCTGGGGTTGGGGCGCGACCCTGAGCGCACACCGATGCAATGGGACGGCAGCGCAAACGCCGGGTTCGCCACAGGCCGACCGTGGCTGCCCATCTCCCCCGACTACGCGCTATACAATGTCGCCACCGAGCAAGAAGACCCAGCTTCGATGCTTCGCCTCTTCCGCCAACTCCTCGCCCTGCGCCGCTCGTCCCCGGCCTTGAGCACCGGCAGCTACATGGACCTTCCATCGAGCTCGCCAGACGTATTCTCCTTCCTGCGCGAGCAAGACGACGAGCGCCTGCTCATAGTGCTCAACTTCAGCCATGAGGCACGCGTCTTCAGCATGGGTGGGGGTTCGGCTGAGGTCGTCCTCGCCACTGTGCCTGGTCATGGCGGCTTTGTGGAGTTGGCACTCCTTGAGCTTGCTCCCGACGCGGGGCTTATTTTGCGCGTCGGTCAGATGTGAGCACAGAGGATAGATGTGACTTTAACATGCCCCTTCACGGCCTGTGCGCCCGCCAATGGGCCAAAGTGGTGTATAGTTGGGCTACGATGACCTCAAGGACCTAAAGAATGACCCCGCGCAACGATGATATATCAACCATCGAGGAGCTTGATCCGGAGCCTGAGCGGACGGGCGGCCCGCGCTGGTGGCGTTCGCCAGGGGTGCGTGAACTTGTGCTGGGGTTACTGCTTCTATCTGGAGTGTTCGGCTGGGCAGGGTACTTGTGGTGGCGGGACGCCGACAATAGCAGCAACTATTCACAAGCTACGCAGGCTGCAACACTCCAGCGCTGGGACGAGGCGCTGACCCACTACTCGGCTGCAAGCGGCTACAAAGACGCCGATGCACGCGCTGCCGAGGCTAGAGGGCAAATAAAGGCTCGCGACAGCCAGTACAGGCTGGCCAAAGATTACCAGCAAACCGGCTCTGCTTTGCAGACGCTTCTGGCCGCGCGGGCGGTGCAGACAATCCAGCCTGATTACAAAGATGTAGCCCAAGTGGCCGCGCAAGCTGAAAGCCAGGTGTACACAGACGCACTTAGCGACACTGTGGTCATGCGCGCCGAGGCTAGCCCGCCGGGGCTTTATTACAGAGGCCCAGCGGGCTGGGAATATCTGGAAGGGAGCGACCGGTGGAGTAGCGTGCTCAGCATCCCCTTCGGCGCGTCAAAGAGGCAAAGCATTGTATACGATGTGCCCGGCCCTGACTGGACCCCTCCTGTACCCCTCACCCGGCCTCTCTACGACCCTTACGGCTACATCATGCCACAAGGCTCGCCCGACAAGGTTGGCCGCCGCCTGGTCATGGATACTCTCTCCAGCGGCGAACAGCTAGTTGTGAAGCTTCAATTCAGCCCTCTCGATTACAACTTCTACATTTGCGGGCAGAACGGCGTGTGGGGTCTGCGCTATGATCCGAGCATATCGGAAACGCCAATAGCCAAAGGGATCCTTAACAGCTTTACCTGGACGTATGAGGAGGTTGGGGGAAAAGTAGCACCTGTAGTGATAGATAGCACAAGGGGCACCGTAGCGGACATCGGGCAAGGTGGGGCAGGGGGGCACGACATGCTCCTTTTCGCACGACGTATTTCACCGGATAACAAGGCTGCCGGTACTCAGCTGTATCTCGCGGGGGCCGACGGGAGCAACCCGCGTTTTGTCTACACGACAACGATCCCAATCATCAGCGCGCTTCTGAGCGGGGACGGCAAGCACGCACTTGTGGTGGAAGCTCAGCCTATAGAGGGCATAAATAAAGCAACGGTGGCGGCCAGCCTCCTTACCCTGGACGGTAGCGTGCCGCCCATAACGCTGCAGAAAGTACCACTGGGCGGCTTCACAGACTCCTCCGGTATGTCGTCTCTGCTTACAGGCCAACTAAGCATTAGCGGCGTCTTTCTTCAGAAGGGCGCGTTCAAAGGCAAACTGCTACTGGGCTGGGCGAATGGCACACCCGCCTCGAGCGTCACCGTCTGGCTGCTCGACGTCTCCGACCCCGGTAAGCCGCTGGTCGAGGCGACTATTCCCTACGCCCACACCGGCTCGTTGCCTGTCTTGGAGGGTATAGACGGCAGCGCGATGCTGCTGTACAACCAGGGCGTACCTGCCGTACCTGTTGGCGATAAATGGCCGGCAGCTAGTTTGCTGGTGCTGCGTGCCGTCGCAGGGACAAACAAAGTAGAGGCAAGCAGTTACAGCGTGCCTGTGCCCTTGAACGACACAAGCAGTGATAGCACCCCTTACTTTATGAACCCCACCCTGCGCGGAGCCAACCTTGTTTACAGTGTCGAAACGTTTTCTACCATGCCCGACTCCTCCAGCGTCTACAGCCTGACCCTGCCGGATAAAGCAAGCACGGGGCAGGTGGGAGAGCCTGGGCAGCCTGTACAAATCTTCAGCCGCACCTGGCCCGCCGGGCGGATTTTTGGGAAGGGCGGTGCGAACTCAGGCGTCGCCGGACCAGGCGCCTACGCATACACAGATAACGTGGGCGCTCTGCATGCTCACCAGTATGGTGCGAATGTTGATGTACAGTTGGAGAAAGGCGTAGGCGCTATTTTTGCACTGAACTCCGACGAGATTTCCGAAATCATGCACTGATCCGAAGATTGTGCTGGCATGCCGGTACAAGCAAGCGAAGGCCAGAAGCGCACAGCCCCAGAGAGAGAATCAGCGCTGCTCCGTGCTAAGCCATGCTAACCCAAAGCAACCACTATCCACTGCAATCGCTCATCGTCTGTATGAGCAGAAGGAGACGAGATTGACCACCAGGGACGAAATACTCTTCCGGCGGCACCCATCGAACCCTATCCTGACTGCCGCCGACTGGCCCTACCCTGCGCATAGTATCTTCAACGCAGGCGCAACGCTCTTGCGCGATGGCACCACGCTGCTCCTCTGTCGTGTTGAGGAGCGGACCGGCTTCTCCCATCTATGCGCGGCCCGCTCGCGCAACGGCATAGACGGCTGGGAGATAGATCCTGAGCCGACCTTTGCCGCCGATCCAGGCAACTATCCCGAAGAGTTATGGGGTGTGGAAGACCCGCGTATCACATATGTGCCGGAAGTGGGGGAGTACATCCTCACCTACACGGCGTACGGGCCGGCAGGCCCTGGGGTGTCGCTGGCTGCTACAAAGGACTTCCGAACGTTCCGGCGGCTAGGGGTCGCCATGCGGCCTGAGAACAAGGACGCGGCGCTCTTGCCGAGGCGCATCGGCGGTCGCTGGGCGCTCTTGCACCGCCCTGTGCCGGGGCCGGAGCCGCATGAGGCAGGAGCGCACCTCTGGCTCTCTTATTCGGGTGACATGCGCCACTGGCAAGACCCTGTTATGGTGCTGGAGGCACGGCAGGGCGGCTGGTGGGACGCGCGCAAGATAGGGCTTTCTCCACCACCCATCGAAACGCCGGAGGGCTGGCTCCTTATCTATCATGGCGTGCGCACGCCCTGCTCAGGCTGCATTTACCGCCTTGGCCTTGCGCTGCTAGACCTTGAAAGGCCGGATCGGTGCTTACTACGGGGCGACCGTTGGGTTTTCGGCCCCGAAACGGATTACGAACTCCTGGGCGATGTCGGCAATGTCGTCTTTCCGTGTGGCTACACCATTGGGGCAGACGGTGACACGATCAATCTCTACTATGGCGCTGCCGACACCTGCATGGCGCTGGCGACCGGCAGCGTTCGCGCTATGTTGGATTGGCTGCACAAGTATGGCGTATGAATTACTTCCCGCTTCGCGCCATTATGAACTCATGTGACGCACGATAACAGACGATCTCTCAAGACCACACAATAAAGCGTGTGTCCCTCGGTTTTGTTGTATGGGCCTGAGAGCGGCTGTCGTCTGTATCATTCGCTCTTGCCTGAGGGTCAAGGGTGTAGGAGTTTG
Source organism: Chloroflexota bacterium (assembly GCA_027317125.1). GTDB lineage: Bacteria > Chloroflexota > Chloroflexia > QHBQ01 > JADMIH01 > JADMIH01. The sequence goes on from DAHVFG010000004.1 coordinate 15,831, forward strand.
CCTGGCAAGATGCACAGGCTGCTTGAACTACGCAAAGTTGGAAACCCTTCAAAGGGCGATGATAAGCGAACCGGCGTCAGCCCTCGCCCCGCACCCGCCAGAGGCTATATGCAAGCAGCACCACTATGAATAGCGGCAGCAGCACGGCTCCATAACTACTTATGCTGCCGCTCGCACTCCCCAGGTAGTGTGTTCCCAGGTAGAGCATCAGCAGGCTGAGCATTACTCCGGCGGCTACCTCGCCTGCGTCGCCGACAATAAAGTCGTACCAGAAGGCAAAGAATCCTTTGATATAGTTCATGCTTTGCTTGCCACCTTTCCGCCTGCGGCTCTTCTTTGGCGCAGCAGAGTGATTATTGCGCCCGATGTGATTGCGTAGAAGACGAGCAGGCCGAGTATAGACAGGTCTTCCCCCGGCCAACTCAATCCGACTCCTTCGCCTGCCCAGAATGTGCCGAAGGTCGTAAGCATAATGCCCACGATAAACTTGAGCGTATTCTCAGGTACTCTGCTCAATGGTTGGTGGATAAACAAGGCAACAGCCACTACTGCGACAGCCGCGGCTACTGAGCCTGCAAGCACCGGAGCAATGTCTCCAGCGCTAATCCCAAATGTAATAATGATAAAGACCACTTCCAGCCCTTCCAGCAGCACGCCCTTGAAGGCCACAGTAAACGCCGTCCAGTCCATACCGCCTGCGGTCACAGCCTGCGGTTCGGCGCTCAGCTGCTCTACCTCGCGCTGATATATACGGGCTTCATCGTGTAGCTCCTTCAAGCCCGTGTAGCGCATGACAGCTTTGCGTACCCATTGTAAACCGAAGATCAGAAGCAGCGTGCCAATGACGATTCGCAAGGCATCCAGCGGCAAGTACTGGAGAGTGGGGCCGAGCACAGCCACAATCGCGGCGAGCGCGACGGCTGCTGTGCCTACTCCGATCCATGTGCTGCGCCAGCCGCGAGTCACCCCCACCGCCAGCACTATCGTTACTGCCTCCACCACTTCTACGCCGCTAGCCAGGAAGCCTGATAGGAGGCCTATCCACCAATGTGTAGTCAGTCCCATTAGTCCCATTGTTTTTGGCACACCTTCTGGTCAGTAGCCGGTCTTCGCTTATCCTCTATCCGGCTCCTGATCTCTACTCATAGCCTGTCGCTCAACTGTATATTATACGTCCTGTGCGCAGAAGGCACTAGGGTAAGTGAAAGGAGTAAATGTTCAGAGTAAGCCATGACCCTGCGGGCCACCATTACGGATGAAAATACGAGTGATTTAGCACCCCTCTATACTACTACCCTTCTCATTTTCAGAGGAGTTGGGGTGTAGCAATCTTCTTGGGGTATCCGTGCGGGTGTTGCGCCATCTGCCCTCACCCCCCTACCACATGCTCCTCTCCCATCATGGGAGAGGGGGCTTTATTGCTGGGGAGTATCGGGGGCATCGCCCTTGCACCCCTATTCGCTTACGTGAAAGGCAGATGAGGGGCATAAGCAGGAGAGGCACCTGTTGGCGATTGGTAACACTTCAATCGCCGTTGGTCTGTCAGGGTCGCCATTCGCGGCGTATCGTGTCGCGGATGGCGTTATAGCTTTTGCCGCTTTGCACCGCCTCGCCGATCGCCGGGACAAATACGTTGTCGTAAAACTCCTGGCCCATGCGACGCACTACCTCCTGCTCGAACAATTCGTCAGTTTGTGGTTTGCCGTTGAGCGCGTGCCACTTAGGCTTGTCGGCAGGCTCCTTGCCCCCTTCGGCATGCTCTGTCTCGTGCTGTTTCGCCGCCGCGCGCGAGAGCATCCCTCCGCCAAAGCTGCGCGACGCCACTACCTTTGCCACCCATAGACCGTACCCTTCGGCTTCGTCGGGCGGCAGCCCTTCCTGAAGCCCTTTCAGGCGATTATACTCGGCGAAAACATCAAAACGTCGGATAGGCGCTTTTGGCTTGATCAATCTCCCCTCCTGGCGGTTGCCGATTTCTTCGCTAACTTTGCTGCCAGTCATCTTCACAGCTAACGAGCAAGTTCTATTCCAGAAGCTGTATACTCACGGTTTGGCGATTATCTGCTCTTTGGTATTATCGTGGCCTAGCGTGAGTGGCACGACTTTGTAGCTCCCATTTGTTACATATATGTGCTTGCCAGCCTCAAGCGCTCACTCGCCTCCCGGCTAACCCCGTTGACAGGCTACACCCTTAATGCACTCTTAACTTTTCTACATCTCTATTTTAATTCTTAGCTCATACAATGATAAAAGACGACCAGGCAACATCCAGCAGCCCTATACTTTATCTGTAAAGAGTACTAAAAGGAGAAACCTAGAATGAATATGAAGACAGCACTAGCCACGCTCGGCGCTTCTGTCGTGGCGTCGGTGATAGCTATTGGCACAGTGGTAATCAATGCCGCGGCGCAAGCGCCCCCCGTTTTACCTACTGCTTCAGCTACAGCGGCACCCACTAACCCGTCAGGGTCTCAGACAACGCCTGCCCCATCCGGTGGAGCAGAGGCTGGGGTGCATGGCGGCTGGGATGGTCCAGGAGGCGGCAAGCGCGGTTTCGGTCCGGAAGGCTTTGGGGGTCCTGGGCCGGGCAAAGACGGCTTCACAGTTGATGGAGCTAACCGGCAGATCACTAACGCTACCAGCTTTCTCACCCTCGCCAAAAGCGACTTGACATACGCCACCGGCAAGATGGACACAACCAGCATACAAAATTGGCTGACCAGCGCCGATACGCTGCTGAAGGATGCCCAGACGGCTGTAACCGCCACGCAGTATGAGCGCGCAAGCGAGGATGCGCAGGCCGCGTCGGGCCTCGCCTCAGCAGCCGAGAGCCAGATGGCCCAGGCGCTTGGGGCTGACAAACTTCCTTCCGCAAGTCAGCGGCCCCAGGGACGACTTGGGCACATACCGAACGATCCGGCTACCGCCAACGCCAGCATAACCCAGGCACAGGCCAGCCGTATTCTCTCCAACACTTATAACCAACTGGTAGCCCAGAAAGCGCTGATCAAATCAGCCGATGCAACGCCTTATCTCGTAGAAGCGCAAAAGGCATACCAGAGCGCCTATACAGCTTACGGCGCGGGCAAGTACAGTGATGCGGTCTCCTCGGCAAAGCTGGCCGAGCAGCTATCCGGCGTAGCCAGGTCTGTGCAGGCGGCGGCGGATGCTACCGACAGCCCCAATACAGCGGTCCCTGTACCCGCGCCCAACTTCTAAACTACCTCTACACCTTTACTCTTTTCACCTCCACCTGGACGCCCAGGTGGAGGTGCATCCGTATGTTGATATTCGTCTCAGAAGGAGGGACGAAGGCCGATGGACGGCGAAGCCCTCAAGGCGCAAATGGCGCACACGGCATAGAGCAGAAGACACCAGGTCGTCCGCCGTCCAGTGACTAAATTAAGTAGTGTTATACTCTCTACATGAAGTTAGAAGTAGGGAGCGTGTTGAAACAAGGAGCATCTATGATGCGCGGCGGTGTGGGCGGTGGCAACACAGGGCTTCCTGTGCGTGTGCTGGTGGTGGATGACGAAGAGTTGATAGTTGAGATCTTGAGCATGGGTCTCAACTACGAAGGCTTTCAAGTGAGTGTAGCGCGAGACGGGTTCAGTGCGCTGGAAGAGGTGCGCGCTTATAAACCGGACCTTGTGATCCTTGATGTCATGCTTCCAGGCATCGACGGAGTAGAGGTGTGCAAGCGGCTACGCGCCGGCAGTGACGTGGGCATTCTTATGCTCACAGCGCGGGGTGAACTGGAGGACCGTGTAGCAGGGCTAGATAGCGGGGCCGATGACTATCTGGTGAAGCCCTTTACTTTCAGGGAGCTGCTTGCGAGGGTCGGCGCGATCCTGAGGCGCAAAGGGATCAATTTGCAGCAGGCTTTACGTGTTGGCGACGTGGTGTTGGACAGGCAGACGCGCCGTGTTACTCGCGGTGGTAAGATAATCGACCTTACCCTTCGCGAGTTCGAGATGCTGGAGCTTTTTCTCATGCACCCGCGACAGGTATTCCCCCGCGAAGTTATTCTAAATCGCGTCTGGGGGTACGACTACATGGGTGACACAAATGTGATTGACGTACATATAAGGCACCTGCGTGAGAAGCTTGGAGATGATAGCCGGAGCCTGATCCGAAGCGTACGAGGTATCGGCTACAGTCTGGAGCCGCCTGATGTCACCCGCTAGGCGCATAAGCAGCTTTATCTGGAATGTGCCTGTAGGATTGCAGCTAAGCGTGGTTTACGCGCTCTTGTTAACCACGGTGCTGGTGTTGCTCGGCTTTGTTTTGTACTCACAGCTGGACAGCTTCCTCATACAGAACACTGTAGCGCGTCTTGATAGAACCACCAGCCTGTCGTTGGCGCAACTCTCCCCTTCTCCATTTGACCGTGAGCCGATTGATCGCTCGGCACCCGACTTCACATCGCCTCGCGACCGCCGCCCGCCGCGCTCGCCCGAACAAGTAGCCGCCGCGCTGGTAGGTGGGCTAAGTAGCTCTGATGTAGCTGTGGCTGTGTTGGCTGAGCCGGGCAAGGTGATTACTTCAACCCAATCTTTACTTGGAGGTAGTCCGCCATATATTCCGCCCCTTCTGGCAGGCTGGTCAGCCAGGGTCGCAAGCGGCTCATCTGCTCAGTGGGTTGTCTCCGCACCGGGGGGCGGGCGCGACCTGGTGGTTTTGACACCTGTAAAGATTGCGGCGACGCCCGGATCCGCCGAAAGTCGTCTGCTTGTAGAGCAGGTAGCTTCTCTGGAGGCAGCCGATGCGGTGCTGAACCAGTTGCGTCTTTACCTCGCCCTGGGCATCCTGATTGGTGTGCTGGTGGGGGTGATCGCGGGCCTCGCCCTGACCCGTGTGGTGCTAAAGCCTCTTGAGCGGATTTCTCGTACAGCGGAGGCAATTTCCGGGGGCGACCTGGACCGCCGCCTGCGCCTGCCACCTGGGCGCAACGAGGTGGCGCGCCTGGGCCACGCCTTTGACAGCATGGTAGAGCGCCTAGCTTCTACACTTGAGGCGCAACGCCGATTTGTGGCCGATGCCTCCCACGAGCTGCGTACGCCCCTCACCTCACTTGACGGGCTGAGCGAAATGCTGCTCATGGGCGCCGATAGGGGCGACAGCAAGATAGTGCAGCGCAGCGTTCGCTCAATGCACAGCGAGTTGAGCCGCCTGGGCCGCCTCGTGGCAGACCTTCTGACCCTTTCACGGCTCGATAGCACCGCGCCGACCATGGTCTTTCAACTCCTGAGGCCATGCGGGTTACTCACAGGCGCGGTCGAGCAGATGACCCCTGTGGCCGAGGCTAGAGGCGTACATCTCGCTATGCAGTGTGATCCAGTCGCCCAAATGGCTCTCTTGAGGGCCGACCCCGATAGATTGAAGCAGGTTTTGCTCAATCTGCTTGATAATGCCCTACGTTACACGCCGGCAGGAGGCAAGGTGTGCGTGAAGGTCACTGCTGACTCGGCGCAGCGGCGGCTGCAAATCACAGTACAGGATACGGGGCAGGGCGTTTTAGAGCAGGACTTGCCACATGTCTTCGACCGGTTTTTCAGAGGTGATCCTTCCAGGGCGCGAGCAACAGGAAACACGGGGCTGGGGCTCTCTATCGCGCGTGCCATTGTGCTGGCCCACGGTGGCGTCATCAGTGTGGAATCGCCCCCAGGCCGAGGGGCTTGCTTCACGATTTCGCTTCCCCTGGCGAAGGTAGATGCCGCGCAAGAAGCAGTGATGGTGGAGAGCCGCTAACGCCCCGGCCTATCGTGACCTACTCTCCTGCTCCAAGCGCCTTGCGAACAGCCGGGGCAACCTCGGTGCCAAGCAGCTCTACTGCCCGCATGATGTTGGCGTGCGGCATCGGGCCGACGCTCACCTGGGCAAGAAAGCGCTCGTGCCCAAAAAGCTCATGCTCGAAGAGGATCTTCTCTACCACCTCCGATGGGCTGCCCACGAGCAGTGCCCCGCGGGGTGAGCAAAGCGCATCGAACTGCTGGCGTGTTATACTCGGCCAACCGCGCTCACGACCTATCCGGTTCATCACAGTGGCGTAAGCCGGGAAGAAGTCGTCGCGGGCCTGCGCTGAACTCTCTGCCACGTATGTGTGCGAGTTGATGCTCACTGGCAACCGTGCAGCGCCGTGGCCTGCGCGAGCGCCTGTTTGCCTGTAGAGTTTGACGAGCGGCACGAAACTCTCAGGCGTACCGCCGATGATCGCCAGCGCCATCGGCAAGCCACGTGTAGCGGCGCGCACAACTGATTGCGGAGTACCCCCCACTGCCACCCACATCGGCAGCGGGTCCTGTAGCGGGCGCGGATACACCCCCTGGCCGCTCAAGGCTGCCCGGTGCTTGCCCTCCCACGTCACATGTTCATTGGCGCGCAGCTTCAGCAGGAGATCCAGCTTTTCATCGAACAACGAGTCGTAATCATCAAGATCGTAGCCGAAGAGGGGGAACGATTCGATAAAGGAGCCGCGTCCTACCATGATCTCGGCGCGACCGCCGGACAGCAGGTCAAGGGTCGCGAAGCTCTGAAAGACACGTATGGGGTCATCGGAGCTAAGCACCGTGACTGCACTGGTCAGGCGAATGCGCTCTGTACGCATGGCAGCCGCTGCGAGGAGAACGGCGGGCGCGGAGACCGCGAAGTCAGGGCGGTGGTGCTCACCGACGCCGAAGACCTCCAGGCCCACCCGGTCGGCCAGCTCGATCTCCTCAACGAGGTCGCGCAGCCGCTGTGCAGCGCTGGACGCGGCGCTATCGGCGACTTCGCCAAAGCTGTAAAGACCAATTTCCATTGTAGATTCCTTTCGCTATGCACATCACGAGCGGCAAGGGTGTCGTGAGCGTTACTCATTGATTTTACAACATCCACACCCCACAAGAGGGGTGTTACTCGTCGCCTGTGGCTGGCACTACAGGTTCCGCCAGGCTCAACATCTTTTCCACAAGCTTTTCCTCGTTACTCGCGTTGTCTTTGCGGCCAATTGCCGGCGGGATGAGACGGTATAAACGAGTGGGAACCGGTTACTCCACGAAAGTCAGATGCCAGCCTTGAGAACGCTGTTGGGGTAAGTGTTCAGAGTTAGGGTGGAGGAACAAAGTTCAAGGGGTATATGTGCGGGTGTTGCTCCCTCAACTACCCCTCACCCGCCCCCTCACCCCCAAACCCCCTCTCCCATGAAGGGAGAGGGGGCTTTGTGCATGCTGAGTGCACAGGGGCAGGCCCCTGACGGGGTTACATGGATTAAAGCCCCCTCTCCCCTTGTGGGAGAGGGGGTTTGGGGGTGAGGGCCGGTGAGGGCAGATGGCGCTGCACCCTCACAGATACCCCAAGGAGATTGCTCCACCCCTATCCTGAACAGTTACCTGTTGGGTCCATGTATGCTGTAGAGCAAGTTAGTGGTATAACTATGTCGTGGATTATGCTTAACAGCATCGCCACCGCCAGAGTAGAGGCGGCAGGAGTAATATGAGCGTGGTGCTGCGGCCCGAAGGCATTGGGCCAGGCGATAGGCGCTGATCCACATCGGCTTTGCCACGAGCAAGTTAGACGGGCAGGAAGCACACTAAACACTCGATTGGCTGTATGATGTGGGTGATATATTGGCGAGATGCGGAGCCAGGCTACAAGGCAGGGATCTCGAGTAGCTATGACTTGCAAAGCGTTGCTGATACCAGGATAGATGGAAAGTCAAGACTCAAAACTCAAAGCTCAGAATCTGCTTGACCTGGCCGCGCTGGTAGATGCGCGCTTTCAGCAGAGCATCCTTGTCCCTGAGGCATTCTTCACGGCGCAGTCGCACCTGATAGCCGAGGCTTGCTGGGCGATGGCAAAGCGATTTCACCAGGGCGGTAGGCTGCTCGCTTTCGGCAACGGCAGCGCTGCTACTGATGCCCAGCACGTTTCGGTGGAGTTCGTGCACCCTGTGATAGTCGGTAAACGCGCCCTCCCCGCCCTGGCGCTTACCAACGATAGCGCCACTATGAGTGGGCTGGCTCGTGGCAATATCGACGGTGTACCTTTTGGGTGCCAGCTAGCCATATTGTCACGGCCTCAAGATATTGCAATGGGTATCTCGCCCAATGGCCGAGATACCAATGTGGTAGACGCGTTGATCGAAGCCAAGCGTTTGGGCTTGCTCACACTAGGGCTGGCCGGCGGCGATGGAGGGTTTTTCTCCAGCGCCGGCCTCGACTTCTGCTTCGTCGTTCCATCTAATGACGCGATGGCGGTACAGGAAACACACGAAACGCTGTACCATGTCCTGTGGGAGCTGGTGCACATATTCTTTGAGCACGAAGGACTTTTGGAGTGAGCCGGAACTTTGCAAAAAAGAAGGGCCTGAGCAGTGACTATCAGGAGCAGCTAGATTTTCACTGCGTCACCTGCTCTGACGAGGCGTTACCCGCCAGGGTGTTGAGCGTAAATGAGGCTGCGGCACTGGCACAGGTAGAGGTCGGGGGCATCACAGAAGAAGTGGACGTCAGCCTGGTAGATGCCGTTGCGCCCGGCGACTTGCTCCTGGTGCATGGTGGTGTGGCTCTCAGCAACCTGCTAGGGCCTCTTTGCGGTTAGCTCAAGCAAGGGCGGGTGTAGTGGATAAAGATCAGAGAATACGGGAGCCAAAGTTCGAAGCTGAGGGCGGGGAGGGTTCTGAATACGACCGCCTCTTCTACCCCTACCTCTTTGAGGGTGGCACCTCCAATGTGGACGAGGTGCTGGCGCAAGTAGAGCACTCTACCCTTGAGAAGTGCCGCGAGGTGGTCGCCCTCAGGCACGCATTGCTTGCGGGGTACCGCGATACAGTTGTCGCGACGGGCACGGCGATGTCGCGTGCTTTCGCATCGGGAGGGACTTTACTGGCTTTCGGCAACGGGGGTAGCGCCACCGACGCGCAGGACATTGTCGCGGACCTGAGCAACCCACCTGTCTCTTTCAGTTTGCCACCTTCAGGCTTTGGATCGAAAGAAGGGGGAGACGCTTTAACCCGAAAAGAAGGCGTTCAACTGGAAAAGCTAAAATCTAGAACGCCGCGGCCTCTCCCCGCGATTTCACTGACAGGAGATATAGCCGTAGTAACAGCTGTAGCTAATGACGTGGGAGCCGACAATATCTTCGCTCGCCAGGTGATCGCCTTCGGCAGGCCAGGAGATATAGCCCTCGGCATATCGACCAGTGGCAACTCGGCCAACGTATTGGCGGCTCTTGAGCAGGCGAAGAAGCAGGGCATGCTTACTGTGGCGCTTGCGGGGTATGATGGGGGCAAGGTAGCACGCTCTCCTGCTGTGGACTTCTGTATTGTTGCCGTAAGCGACCACATCCCACGCATACAAGAGGCTCAAGCAACCGCATATCACGCGCTTCTGGAGGTGATATGGGCAGTCCAGGGTCAAGGGTGAATAGCTAAGTTGCAAGCATCAGGTTAGCGGAGCTACGTTTTGCTGCGCCGGACCCGCCGGTGGCCGCACCTTCACCTTCTTAATCCTCTTCTCCTATGAGGGAGAGGGAGCTTTACTCTCGGTGAGTATTACGGGATAGATGTTCTACACATGTGTGGAGGGGATGAGCCAGATGAAACGGCGCAACCAGGAAGGGGGCGGAGGGTGCTGGATACGCACTCTGCTGATCTGCTCAGTGGCTACACCCCAGGTCTGAGCTCTTACCTCCACTGGTAAAGGTTCTAAGCTTATCTTCCCGCTGTCTCCTCACCTGCCGCGCTGCCTGCATCAGCTTCCAGGCTTTGCTGTGCAGCGCGCAAGCGCCGCGATAAGTAGGCAAGATAAGCTGCCAGGGTTGTAAAGACGATTACAAAGGCAACTAGCAAGTACAAGGTCCCGTTATCCAATGCGTTGGCCCTCAACGAGCGCAGCATGGCGCTTCTGCTCAACCGCAGCCGCTTCAAGGTTGGCGATCTGAATGCGCTTGAGCAGGAAATAGAGAAAAAGCAGCGTAAAAGCCAGTAAGTTCACCATCAACGTCGCCAACATTGTGCCAGGTAACTGCGGCCCGTTTGCATTGAGCACCACTGGGTCGGGGTGGAGGGAGCGCCACCACACCACTGACTGGTGTACGATAGGCACATCAATGAACCCCACTATGCCAAGTACAGCAGACATGCGCCGCCCACGTTCCGCTTCCGTAGTGAATTGTCGCACCATAATATATCCGAGGTATATGAACCATAGGACGAGTGTGGCTGTCAGTCTGGGGTCCCAGGACCACCAGGTGCCCCATATCGTTTTCCCCCAGAGCGAGCCTGTTATAAGCACAAGCGTTGTAAGGAAGAGACCTAGCTCGGCTGAGGAGTGGGCCAGCGTATCCCAGCGCCTTTCGCGCTTCCAAAGGTAGCCGATGCTGCCGATCAACACCAGAAAGAAGGCCAGGTACGCCACCCATGCCAGAGGCACGTGAAAGTAAAATATGCGCTGAGCCTGCCCTTGAACCGCATCGGTCGGGGCGTAGAAGAAGGCCATGCCTGTGCTTACTGCCAGTGTAAGGACCGTCACCCAGCCCAAGGCCAGACGGAGACGGTCTGCAATCACGTGAGCCGTTTGCCCGGGCTTCGTCATACTCTTTCGCCCGCTCGTATCCACAGAAATCATGGAAGCTCCTTATTCTTGATGCCTGCACAGGCAATATCTCTTTTCATTCTCCCAATAGCTGGCCGTAAAGCAAGTAGCCCGCGCCGAGAAAGAGCGCAGCGCACGCCCCTTGCAGGCCGGTCCAGGGGGGTCCCCCCGCAACCGTAGGCTCTATAGCTGTAACTGTGGCTTGCACCGATCCGATGATCACAGGCACCAGCAGTGGCAGCAGCAGCACCGGCAGCAGGATCTCTCGTGCTCTCGTCTGCCCGGCCATAGGCACAAAGAGTGTGCCCGCAGCGCCCAGGCAAAGGGTGCCCAATGCGATTGCTACCAGCGGACCGAGCGCCAGCAGAGGCAGGTTGTACAGCCCGGCAAAGGCGGGCACGATCACGATGTCAAGCGCAACCAGGAGCAAGAGGTTACTAACCAGCTTGGCCGCGAACAACACTCCTGGCTCTATGGGAGCCAGGGTTAACCCTTCCCATACGGCGTTCTCCTGCTCCAGCGCGAAGGCGCGCCCCAAACCGAGGAGCATGGCAAAGAGCAGAGCGGTCCACAGCGCCCCCACTGATGCCAGCAGACGCTGTTCAATAGCAAGGCTAAAGGTAAAGTTCAACGCCAGCCCTGTTGTCAGCGCGAAAGGCAGCATAAGCCCTACAACCTCGCGCCCACGCCACTCTCTTACTATATCGTTGCGTATAAGCGCGCCAACCTGCCCCCAAAAGCTGCTCCGAAGAGCGCGGGCTGGGCGAGCTGGGCGTAGCGCATCAGGCGCACCGTTCGAGGCACGCGTATCAGTGGCTCGCATTGCCCGCCCCTCTGTCGGCCTCTAGAACGATGCTGCGCCACTCTTCGACAGAGTGGCGGCCGGTCGGCGCTGAGTAATAAATCTTGCCACTTGCCAGGACGAACGCCCTATGGCTTAGAGCGAGGCCAAGCTCCAGCTGGTGTGTGGTCAAAACTACCGTCTGCCCCTGCTCGCGTCCGAAGGCCAGCAGTTTTTCCAGGCACTCTACGCCGTTGGCATCGAGGCCGCTGTCAGGTTCATCAAGCAGCCACACAGCAGGTAAATGAATGACAGAGCGCGCCAGCGCCAGCCTCTGCTGCATGCCGCGGGATAGCTCGCGCACCCGCTTCTCAGCCGATGCTGCGAGGCCCACCATCTTCAGCGCGTCCATCACCTGTTTTTCTATATCGTTGAGGCTATATAACTTCGCATAGAGCCTCAGATTCTCGGCGGCAGTCAGGTCCTGGTAAAGATAGCTCTGGTGCGCCAGCACGCCCAGGGCCCTTCGCACCAACCTGGTGTAACGGGTTGTATCATAGCCTACGACCTGCAATGTGCCTACGGTGGGTGTTATCAACGTAGCCAGCAGGCGGATTAGCGTGCTTTTGCCCGTCCCGTTAGCGCCAAAGACCGCCACAGTTTCACCTGCCGCAACGCTCAGGCTGACGTTGCGCAACGCCCATGCGCTCCCGTAAAGCTTGCTCAGCCCTTCGGCCCGCAGCGCGAGAGGGTGAGTTTGCCTTGCGGCGGCGTTCATACGCCCGGCTCCTTCTCTATTGGTGGCACCCTTACACGCCGGGCGGCTCGTATCTCACGTGTACTGTCTCCTTCTGTCTGGGGTTCCGCCAGTGCGTTGTGCATATACCGGCGCCTGTAGATAAAAGGCAAGGCGGCGGCAGCTAACAAAAGTATGCCTATGCTAACTTGCAGCCAGGGGTTTCCTGGGCGAAGCGCCGGTTGGATAAGAGGAAGGTTTATCAGATCGACGCTTAGCTGCGTGTTCGCCGGAAGGCTCTTGGCCGAGTATTGACGATATGTCCGGCTTCCAACTACAACGCTGCCATCGCTGGCGAGCTGCGGGCTTTCGATATTGAAGTCGCCCGTCGCCGCCAGCAGCCGGAAGTTGTCTGCTCCGTAGGGCAAAGCTTTGTTCAGTTGAGCGAAGCCACCGTCCGAAAGAGCGCCGTAGGCGATCTCATAAGCATATGAAACGTCGGTGTTCCCTGGAGGCAAGGGCATATCGCTGGAGAAGCCCGTGTCCACCTGTATTACGTTGCTGGCAGATAGCTGCCCCATCGTCGTTAGATTGCCTGCCCCGTCGGGAAGCCCGAAGCGAAGTAACCCCATGGGCCCGCGAGCGCCGGCTGCGGTGGGGAGATAAGTCCGATTACCACTGTTAGCAAAGGTAGCCGATTCCAGCGCCTGGATGCGCTGCGTGGGCGCATCTACGTTCGCTATCACGAGACCGGCGCTTACGACGCGTATATTGGTGTCGTCACTCGTAGTTTCGTAGACACGCAGAACAACCGGCGGAGCCGGTAAGGTTACAGTCCCACTGTTGTACGCCACTCCTGCATAGGTAGTTGAAACGACATAGCTGGCGCCGACCTGCCCCACAGCTCCTGTCCAGGAGAAAGCGCCCTGCGTGTCGGTGCGTCCGGCTCCCGCAACTAGCTGCTGACCCCCGGCGGTTGAATATATAGTGATGGGCAATCCCGCTATAGGCCCGCCGCCCGGTGTGCCATTCGTTACCTGCACCTTGAGATCACTGCCTGCCTGGGCCGAAGCGGAGAGGCTTGTCATCGCAGCCAACAAGACTAGCAACGGGAGGAGGGCAACACGACGTATCATCATGGCTGCGCGCTCCAATGCAAACCTCGGTCCTGGCTCCTCCAAAGACGAGCACGGCTATCTACAGCCAGGATGAGCGGGTCTGGTTGGGAGCGCGCACTGACCGCGACGAGAGATTGCTGCAAAGAGAGGCTGCTCCAACTGCTGCCCCCATCGATGCTTTTGAAAAGGCCCAGATCGGTGCCCACGTAGATCGCTCCGTTGAATAGAGTGCCATCCGCCGCCTGGAACCGGTCTCCACTGGCCGGATCAACGGCCACTGTGCGCACCGCCAACGTCGGCAGCACTCCGTTCAGAACGCCGCTAGCGCTTCCCCACGCCCGCCCATCGCTGCTCGCCAGCAGGCCGTCTCCCGGGCTGGCTGCATAAAAGGCCGAATAGCTCCCTGGTTGCCACACCAGAGCTGCTGCATTTGTGGGCAGTCCATCGCCAACAAGGTTCCATTCCTTTTGGTCGTTAGTACGGTATAGGCCCGCTCCACGTACGCTTGCGTAGAGGGGCTGCGGAACCCCAGGGCCTGTAGCGATAGCCTGGATTTGAGCTTTAGGAACCGGTAAAGGCAGGGGCAACCAGGTCAGCCCCTCATCATCGCTGCGCATTACCTGTTCAGATGTCGTAAGAAAGATTGCATCACCTTTCGCTGAAGCGCCGGCGAACGCCAGCACGTCTCCAGCTACGCCCTGCACGGGGAGCCAGCTGCGGCCACTGTCGCTGCTGCGCAGTAAGCCTTCATGATGGCCGATAAGGACAACCTGTGTGCCGGGGACCAGCAGCGCTGCGTGTGTGTGCAGCACGGGCAACGCTGGCGCATCCTCCGCCGCAGGTGCTACACGACTGTTCGCCAGCCAAACAGCCATCGTACCAAAGACAAGCATTCCCAGCACGGCAAGCCCACTAGTCACTCGAAGGAATCTGCGCCTGTTCACAGTTGATAGCTGCGTGCCCTGTGACGAGCTCTGTGGGGCCTTAGTTGATGTCGCTTGCACCGCTTCTGCACTCTGCCATTGGCTGCCGACCTGCTCCCGCACTCCTGCTTGCTCCAGGCGCTGAAGCACGCCTATGGCTTGATCACGGTAGTGCACCTTCAAATCGCGGTAATCTGCTTCGTTCAGGTTCCCAAGAGTGTAGTCAAAATCAAGCTCAGCCAGCCCTGCGATAGCGGCCTCTCGCTGCTCAAGGAGCGCCGCAACAGGATCGCCTCCTTTGGACGCAGAGGGTTGTAGCTGCGCCGGAGTTGAGGTTGAAATGCCCCGTTTGCCTCTGAGGGGCGCTAACACGTAAGCTAGCGCCAGGCAAGCCATCGCCAGTGCAAACAAGGTCAGCAGTACCGGCATTAGAACTCTCCGCTCTTGTAAAGCGATAACTCCGCATCAAGCATCGCCTCGTAGCGGTCTCGCTCCACGATGGGGAGAGCGCACTCCCCTGGTAAAGTAGAGATAGCTTTGCTTGCGAGCGCACTCCGCACGCGCACGACCATGAGCAAGCCGCCCGCTACAACTGCCAGAGCCGCGCCAAGCCATATCAATAGTGTGAAACCCTCTTTAGGTGGGTCGAGCAAGATCCCATTGCCATAATTTTGGACGAAGTACTGGGTGATCTCCTCTCGTGATGCTCCTGCCTCTAGCTTCTGGCGGATCACCGCCCGCATCTCAGTCGCCAACTGCGAGGGCGAGTCAGCCACTGATAGGTTCTGACAGACAGGGCAGCGCAGGGTGAGCGCGATTTCGCGCACCTTTTGGTTCAGGTCCTGATCCTGGCTTTGTGCAAGCGCGCTCGTGGGCAGCAACCACACCAGCACCCAGGCGAGGAGCAGTGCCGCACTCGCTCTGAGCGTAAGGGTTCTAAGCATCTGCAAGTGACCCTCCTGGCACCGGCACAGTAGTCGGTAAGGCCCGCCTTACAGCCAGGCCATGAGGCCATACTGCTACCACTGTACCCGCCAACAGCAACAACCCTCCGAACCAGATCAGTGACACCAGCGGATTTATGAAGATCCGAAAGCTGGCTACCTGCGCTGCGCCACTTGTACTGCTGTCGGTGAGGAGGATGTAAACGTCGTCGAGCCACGGAAAGGTTGTGCCGATAGCCACTCCAGTGACCGGCTGCTGTTCCCAATTGGTGTAGACGCGCTTTTCTGCCTGAAGCTGTAAGGTCGAAGTATTGCCGCCCTCTACTCTCAGTGCAGCCGCGACTGCGTCTACGCCCGGTTCCCGGTAACTTGAAAGCCCGCTGTAAGTTACCTTGTAGCGACCGATGGTGTAGCTTTCACCTGGGCGCAATTGTATGTCGGCGGTTTGCTGGAAAAAGCTTGAGCCGATCACGCCGAAGGCCACCGCCACTATGCCCAGATGGACGATATACCCACCGTAGCGGCGGCGGTTAGCCGCTACCAGGCTGCGGAGCGCTCTCAATGGCCCGCTCCCTGCCCGCTTACGGGTGCGCACACCCCGCGCAAACTCCAACGCGATAGCGCCGAGCACAAAGGTGCATGCGCCATATGCAATCGCAGCCCCTGCTGTGGCGAAACCGAGCAGCGCCAGCAATGCGAGCGTAACTGCTACTGCGGCCACAACGGGCCAGGTAAAGTTGTGCAGCAGGCTGGGGCGAGAGGTGCGCCGCCAGGCGAGGAGAGGGCCAATGCCCATGAGCACGATCAGCCCCAGGAAAATCGGGCCATTGACCTGCTTGTAGAACTGTGGGCCAATCGCCACTTTCGTGCCTTGTATCGCCTCAGAGAGGAGAGGGAAGATCGTCCCCCAAAAAGTAGCTCCGGCCACGGCCAGAAGCAACCAGTTATTGGCCAGGAAGCCCGCTTCCCTGGAGAGAAGGGCGTCAAAGTGCCCCTCGGCTTTCAGGCTGGGCAGGCGGTAGATGAGCAAGCCTGCCGCTCCGAGCACCACTATGGTGAGGAAAGCAAAAAAGTAGGGGCCAATGACAGATAGAGAGAAGGAGTGGACGGAAGATATAACCCCGCTTCGCACCACAAAGGTGCCGAAAACGGCCAGCACGAAGGCGCCTATCGCAAGCCCCAGGTTCCAAACCTTGAGCATACCCCGCCGCTCCTGCACCATAATAGAGTGCAGCAAAGCGGTAGCTATCAGCCATGGCAAGAGAGCGGCGTTCTCTACAGGGTCCCAGCCCCAATAGCCTCCCCAGCCGAGTACGTGGTACGCCCACCAGGCTCCCATCAACAGACCTGCTCCCTGGATAGCCCATGAGAGTAGAACCCAGCCGCGTAATGCTTTGAGCCATGACCGCCCCAGGTCGCCCGTCACCAGCGCGGCGATAGCGAAGGCGAAGGGCACAGAGAAGCTCATATACCCTGTGAGGAGGAGCGGGGGGTGGATCCGCATTCCGGCGTCGAGAAGCAAAGGGTTCAGACCGCGCCCGTCGCCAGGAGCCAGGGGCACACGCTCAAATGGATTGGAGACCATAGTAAGGACAAAGAGGAAGAAGGTCTGCACGCTCAACAGCACAGCCACGATTACAGGCATCAGGTGTGGGTATTGGGCGCGATGCTTCCAAAGGACCAGCACCATGAGAAGCGCCTGCATTGTTGCCCAGAAAAGGAGTGACCCCTCTTGACCTCCCCAGAAGGCGCTGAGCAGAGCCAGGGTATCCATAGAGCGGCTGGACGTTTCAGCCACGAAGCGCAAACCGAAATCATGGTTCAACAGTGATAACCAGAGCACCAGGGCCGCCAGCGTCACCAGCGAAGCCACAGCAATAACGCCGCGGTAGGCGCTGGTCAACAACGCGGGCACTCGTCGCCCCACGATCGCCGCTACTGCGCTGTAGGCTGAAACGAGGAGCGCGGCCAGCAGGGCCACGTAGCCAATATCTGAGAATTGCGCGACTATCATGGCTGAGATGCTCCACCGGGTGTGGGTACGACAGCAGCAAATCGCGATGGACACTTGGCAAGGAGTGTTTGCGCCTGAAAGACGCCGCTAGCGTCGCGCTGCCCCTCAACCACCACCTGCACGCCTGGCCCAAAGATGTCGGGAACCACACCGCTGTATGTTACCGGCAAACGATCACTGCCATCAAGGATGTCGAACGAGAGGCGTGACGGCGCAGAGGCGCGCTGCACAGAGCCACTGGCGACAATGCCTGCCACCCGAACCGGCTGGGCGCTTGCCGGCTTTGCCTTAAGCTCTTTTACCGTCTGGTAATAGACTGTGCCTTGCGGCAGGCTGGCCATCACCAGGTAGGCAAGCCCTCCTAGAACAAGAACCCCCGCCAACAGCACACGAAACTGGCCGGCCCAACTCTTTTTGGCTTGTACAGGCCACTCTAACTCTTGTGCCAACTCTCTTATCCCTCCCCTCGGGTCAAGCTCGCCAGCGCGTAGCTGTGACCTATATTCTCCCCGTTTCGGCCTCGTATATAAGGGTGAGCGCCACGCCCAGTGCCAGCGCCCCAGCGCCCAACGCTAACACGAGCCGCCCCCGGTCACGCCACCACGGGCGGGCTCCCGCCATCGTGGAGCGTACCTGCCGCACCCCTTGCCGCCCGCCGCTCACCAGCCATACAATGCCCGCTGTCATAATTAACTTTATCACCAGCACCACGACATATGTTAACCCAACCTGTGGGTTTGATAGTCGGTCAAAGATCAGATAAACACCGCTGCCAACTAACAACACGAGAGAGCGCGCCATCAGCAGTCGCAGTGTGTTGTAGTACCCGCCCGTTACCGTCCCCTGGGCAGAACGCGCCAGGAAGTAGAGCAATCCGCACCCGATCCAGACTGCTGCTCCACCTGTATGCGTAAGACGCATCGCAAAGCGCAGAACCTCGGCCAGCGTCACCATGTCCGTTCTATCATGGTGTGGGTGTGGCTTTCGGTTCTGCTACCAGTACATCGAGCTGGTCACGAGTGATCGGCCCGATCCAGTGCATAGTTATCATGCCTTGAGCGTCCACCACGAACGTTTCGGGTATGCCTGTCACCCCATAATCAACGGCAGCCGCCCCGGTGTCCTGCCCGTTGGGGTAGGCTATGCCGAACTCGTTCAGAAAAGCCTCTGCCGCCGTTTTGTCGTCCCAGACATTCACTCCTACCAGTATAATGTTGCGCGCTTTGTAATCGCGAGCGGCTTGCGCCAGCACAGGAGCCTCAGTACGACAAGGGTTGCACCAGGAAGCCCAGAAATTGACGACAACCATCTTGCCACGTTGCTCCGACAGAGTCCAGGGCGTATCCTTCCCATCAAAGAGGCGCAAACGCAGCTCAGGCGCGGGCCGTTGCTGGGCGCGAGCTATGACGCCCTGAGAGTTGACACCCGGGCTGGCAGACCCGGTGTCGGGGCGTATCATGCCCCAACCAAGCAAAGCCAACAGCCCCACTGCCGCCGCAAGGCCCAGGACGCTAATCAAGCGCTGTGCTGTCATTCAACCCCCTGAGTACACGCTTTCGGCTTTATGCTACTGCTAAAGACCCTCGCCCGAAAGCGCTTTGTTTACAGTTACCGCACATGGCAAGCTGTAGTAGCTCTTGCTGCAATTTTTATTAAGCTAATACCGAAAATCTATCACAAACACCAGCCTGATGTCCAGCCATGATAGCTACATTGAGCGTGAAGAGTAGAGAAGTGCAGCAATTTTTTAACCTATATTAATCCTGGGGCAATGCAATACGACACTATCGGCTGCGCTTTCATCCCCTACCGGGCAGCGCCCAACCGTTGTTGGAGAGTAGAGGCATCCATTTGCCCGATCTGCACGGCCCGGATCATACCATCTTTATCAATAAAGTATGATGTGGGTATAGGTCCGACCTGGTAAAGATCGGTCACATAATTCTGGAGATCCATTGCCACAGGAAAGGTCACTCCAAACTCTTCCACAAAAGCACTGACACTTGGCAGCTCGCTTTGAGTTGCCACAGCGATTATCTCAAATCTACTGGCCTCTCCGTTGCTCTCTTGAGACTTGTAAGCCTCCTCCAGGATAGGCACCACAGCCCGGCAAGCTGGGCACCAGGGCGCCCAGAGGTAGAGCACAACTCTCGTGCCGCGCAGCGCGCTAAGTTGGATAGCTTTGCCGTCAACCCCCTTGAGGCTAAAGTCGGGCGCCCGGGTACCAACCCGTGGGGCTATGCCATTGTTTGGGTCGCGCAGCCTTTCTATGTTAGCTTTTTGCACCAGGCCCAGCTGCCACTGGTTTACTCTGGCAGCTCGAACCTTAGGGTCGTTCGAGCCGCCAGTAATATAGCGTTCTTCAAATCGCTCGACAAGCGTAACGTCGGCAAGACTTGTCTTCAGATCATCATACGTCAAGCCGTTACTGCGCAATCTCTCATCAAGCTTACCGGGCGCAACGTTGCCTTGCTTTATAATCAGAGCGACTTCATCACCTATATCCTGTGTGGTTACGCTAAAGCCTGCCTGACGCGCAGCCTGCGCTTGTATCTCAACAAGTATGACCTGTTCGAGCACTGAGGGAGCAGATAGGGCTTCTTCTTTGCCGGTGGAGGCGGCAGAAAGGGCTTTATTTACCTTGATCTGGCGGTCGACCTGCTCAAGAGTGATAGGTTGGCCGTTTACACGGGCTACTACGCTGCCCTGGAGGAGCGGCTGCCACCAAAAGGCCAAACTCCAGATGGTGAGAATGATGGCCGAAATTAAGCCTGTGAGCGCGAGGAGCCTTCGCCTCTGCCGGATCCGCTTACGGCGCTGTACAATCACAAAGCTCCGAAGGGGTACCTTACGTTTACTGTCAACCTTTACAGGGTGCGAGACCGGGACACCATCACTCCGGTTGCCTGTCTCTATCTCAACCTCAAAAAGAGATGCCGGCTCCTGCCTCTTTTCAGGGCGTTTTACTGGAGATGACTTGCTCATAGCTCTGCCTACTCCAAAAGCAATGCTCCACCGCTCCACCCCCACCCGCACACCCTACAGCTTGGGGCGATCTGCCCAACTACTAAACGATTATAGTTGAATGCCTAGCCTCTGTCAACGATGGACCCCGGTGATTTACCTGTATATCGATGAGACCATCAGGAAAGAGCCGCCGGCCACGGTAAGAGTGTTGTAGGCATTGTTGCTGAGAATCCAGTATAATAGTGATAACAGACCCAAACACGACCTTTTCTTGGCGGCTTTGACAGCTCTGATCATTTGCATAGATATTCCATGTAAGAGTAGCCACCAGGGAAATAAATATCTTGACAACTCTGCCATAATCTACTAATATAGCTTCGTAGAATAACTTTGTTGCAGGATTGGTCACCCTGCGGTCTATGAAAAGAGGGAGATAGGCAATGGAAGGAAACGTGCGTCGCGATGAGGTAAGCTTGGGTCGCCGCTCCACGAAAGGCGGGCCATCTTCCGCAAGTAGGGCTGCGGGATCTGTGCCCATTGCGCCTTCCAGACGCAACCGTACCTACACCGTGAATGAGGCTTCTCAGTTGAGAGGTAGAGCAGCATCCGAGACTTCCGTCCAGTATGAAGATGACCTGGATTACGAAGATGACCTGGATTACGAGGGTAGCTGGGAAGAAAGCGAGAGCGTAGAGCGAGACCCGCTTCGGACGCGGCTTGTCATTATAGCGGGCGCACTGGCAGGTATCCTTATAGTGTTAGTGGCGCTGCTCTTATTGCAGACGCAGCGTAGAGGGCAACTGGCTGCTGCCGGTAACGCCGGTGGCGCTTCGAATAGTGGCTCTGCTTTACCGGCGGCCCCAATAGTGGGGCGATACCCACCCGACTTCACGCTGACCACTCTGGATGGGAAGTCTGTAACGCTGAGCAGCCTGCGTGGGAAGCCCGTCTGGGTAAACTTTTGGGCCACCTGGTGCCCGCCCTGTCGCGCCGAAATGCCTGAGATGAAGCTGCGCTATGCCAAGTTCAAGGACCAGGGCCTGGTAATTCTGGGTGTTGATAACGCGGAAAATCCCGACACAGTGAAACAGTTTACTAGCAGTAACGGGTATGACTGGACCTTTCTGCTCGACAGCGACACCGCTGTGGGCCAGCAGTATTATGTGACAGGCATACCGACCCACATATTTGTGGGTAAAGATGGCATTATCAAAGCCATCCAGGTGGGTGGTATACCGGGTACAATGATGGACCGCTACCTGGGCCTTATTATGAATTAGCAGCCCGTGCCGTCACGGATGAGACCGGCTTCGCAAGTAGCCGTAAGAGACTCACCCCGAAGGCACAGAAGCGGTGAGTTGACATAAAAGGGAGCAGAGAGAAAGAGGAACAATCCTTGCGCACCTCTATCTCTGCGCAGGGCGTTCGTACATCGCTATACCCCTACTCTGAACAGTTACCGGTTTCATGCCCCGTTGACAGCAGCGCCAGTACAGTATAAGCTTGAGGAAGCAGCACTTCTAACTAAGGAGAAATAGAGCAAGATGAGTAAAGCCTCCGGATCAAAGCCGCCTGTGCGCCGAAGTGGTACCGGTGCGCGGCCCAACACTACACAGCGCCGAGCAAGCAGCTACGTACCCGCCAGACGTGATCCTTTCCCGTTCATAATAGGCGGGTTAATAGGAGTGTTGGTAGTTGGCATCGTGTTAGTGCTGGTGTTGGTCACTTCTACTATAAATACACCTGCGCCAAGCACAGTGCCGCAGGTTGGAGCAACGCAAGGGGCAAATACCTCCGGTAACGTCGGCAACCCCATCGTCCTGCCAACTCGCCCTCTGCCCGCCGCAGGCCCCGGCACGCCTGTGCTGGGCACAGCCGTCCTGGACGAAGGCAAGACCCATGTGCCCGATGGTACGGCCATTACTTATAAATCTTATCCCCCCTCGTCAGGCTCACATTACTCGAAGCCTGCCAGCTACGGCTTTTCAGCCACGGAAATACCGGAAGGCAATCTCGTTCACGCCCTTGAGCACGGGGCTATCATTCTCTATTACCAACCTGGGCTGCCAGCCAGCACCATCCAGCAAATACAGGCAGCTTATACAACCTTGCCTCCCGCTAAATACGGCACTGTAAAGATGGTGATCACACCCTATGCCAAGCTCCAGACGCCTGTGGCAGTTGTCGGCTGGGCACGTGTGTTGACGCTACCCAGCTTTGATTACAACTCTATAAGCACCTTTTATCAGGAGTGGGTAGACAAAGGGCCTGAGGACGTGCCGTAGTGCTCATACAACCGATGAGGTATCCTGGTGCCTAAGCGACGGAAGCGGCGGGCGAGCAACCAGGGCGAAGAGCTAATAGGGCTATTCCTGGGGTTTTTCGGTGGCTACATCTTCGCCGAGCTCCTCCTTGCACGCTTCCTGCACCCTCTCCACTGGCTCGTTGCCTTCTCCGTAGCTGCCGTAGGTTACTACGGGGTTTTGATCTGGTACCGCTGGCACCGCCCTACGCAGCATCACTGAGCAAGCTGTGTTGCCACGCGGCTTGGGGTGGGGACTTACTTGGGCAGTTGCAGGTGGTGCGGAAAGTTGCCTCGAGCTAGCATGCGCCGCAAGAAAATCAAGCAGACCTTGTTTCACGAGTGATTCACATCTCACTTCTTAGCTTACAAGCGGCAAGATTCCTCGGAAGCGGGGATAACGACAGACAAGGCTTCACCGCCGCCCCGATACGCAGGCGCAGATCAGGGCATCCCTAGCCCTATGGATTTGCCCGTTGTCCTCATCAAGTTCCGAGACTATATCTTCTGGTTTGGGCCTGCGTACCTTGTCGCTCTGCTCCTTAGCGCAACAACAGAAGTCATTCTGCGCCGTACGCTCAAACTGCCCCCTGCTGGTGGTGAGGGCAAGCAGACTCAGCCCGAAGCCGATTTGTTGCCTGCACTCTGGGAGCGCCTGAGCGTTAGCATAGATGCCCGTCAGCCTCTCTCCTTACGGCTCTACATCTGGCTCTCAGTAATGTCGGCCTCCGCCTCCTGGGTCGCCCTGTTGATGACTGGGGTCCTCAGCTGGGCGCTGTCACTGCTGAGAATAGGTGTTGCTTTCATCTTTGCTGCGGCTTTAGCCACCCTTGTACCACTCGTCGCAGGCAGCCGAAAGGAGCTTCAGGCCCCAGCACCCGGTAGAATTGGGGATACGCCTACACCCGCACCACCTGCCCATATAGAGTGGTGGCGCGCATTGAACCACAGCTTCTCAAAGAGCAGTAACCAGGTGATAGCCGGCGCGGCCCTGGGTGGCGCTTTGATCGGACTGACAGTACAGCTTTACGGCTTCCTCCATTTTGTGCTCGGAACGCCCGTAGCTTATCTATTCGCCTCCGTAATAGCTACCCTGACTACCCTGACGCCCGGCACCGACGCACCACTGCTGGCAGCTATGCAGACGAAGGAGCTGGAGCCCGGAGTTGTCGCATTAATGCTCGCTGTCTCTGTAACCCCTTTTGGCCTCCTACGTAAGCTGAAAGAAGACCTGAAGCTGGAAGTGAAGGCCATGGTCGCGTATGTACTGCTCGCCTGGCTCCTTGTGGCGGTAATTGCCTGGCTGCTGAATGCTACAGGGCTAATAGCAGGAGTGCTCTAGAATGCTGCTCTGCACATTCCGCAGATGTGCCACAGGCACCTCAGATGTGAACAAGCGCCGGACGTTGGGTAGCGCCGCTGAGGATAAGATCTCAACAATAAGATATCGCAACCTCGCAATCCAAAGTTCAAAACGCCATCTACCCCGATAGAAAGCTAGCGAGTCATGCCAGATGACAGCAGGCAGATCTGTTCACTGGAGAGGCTCTTCGGGCAGGGGAGTACGCAGCAAGCGCAACCCCAGAAGCCCGGCGAGCAGCACCAGTGCTACTCCAGCGGCGACAAGCGCTACCCCAGGAGCGGTGCCATACATAAGCGTGCCTAATATCCACCCGCCAAGTGCAGGCATCCCTGCCGCCAGTGTGGTGTACAAGCTCAGGACGCGCCCTCGCACAGTGTCCGGTGTTGCGCTTTGCAGTCCTGCATTAAGGAGCGTCATGGTGCCGGTCGAGGCGAAGCCCACAACTCCAAGCACCGCACCTGCCGCGAGCAGTCCCGGAGAGAGCCCCAGCGCTATCAGGGCGCAACCTAATAGCAAAGCGCCGAGGCGTATAGGCCTGAGATAGCGGTTGTGCTCTCCTGCGCTGTGCTGCCCAAGCAACCAGGCAGTAAACCCTGCCGCGAGAATCGCGCCGACGCCGGGAAGAGCCGCCAACGTGCCATACGATGTAACATCGCCTCTCCAATGCATCTTCACAAGTGCAGGTAAGACATGCACATAAGAACGGCCTAGAAGGCTGAGAGCAGCAACCAGTGCGAGCATTAAAAGTGTCTTTGGCGCGCCCCGCAGGTATCTCGCTACCACACGCATGCCTCTCTCTCCTCTGCCGCCTCCGCTTCTTCCTGAATTACCCGGCGCTCCTGGTGATGGCTCCGGGCGGCCCGCTGGCCCTCGCACAAGCCATGCTGCCACCAGCAAGTAAGTCAAGGAGTTGGCGAGAAAACAGATGCCTGCTCCTGCCAGCGGGAGCAACAGCCCGGCAAGTGCGGGGCCCACGACGGCCCCGGAATTGTAGGAGAGCGCGTTCAACCCCACAACTCGCCCACGCTGGCTTACATGCACAACTCCCGGTAGATAGACCTGGCGTACAGGATTATCAAGCGCCATCACAGTTGAGAGTAATCCCGCAAGCACCAGTAGCACGCCGGGCGAGAGCGCTCCTGCGAAAGCCAGGACAGCCATCAGCGCCGGTATAGTGGCCAGCGCTGCCTGTGTGAATAGCAGCAGCGATCTTCGAGGCCACGCGTCAGCCATCATGCCCCCGAGTAGCGGTATACCGAGTAGAGGTGTGGCCTGCACCAGAGCTAGCAGGCCGAGCTGTTGCGCGTTCTGTGTCTTCTCCCACATGAACCACGCCTGGGCTGCTATCTGCAGCGCTGACCCCGCATTAGAGGCAAAGAGAGCCAGGAGCATACCTCTGACCCAGCCGGTTAGCTTTCCAGGCTGTTCCGGTGCTTCCGGCACCCCTGGTTGCGAAAGTGCAACGCACGTTGCTTGCCCTGGCGGTCGTGAGCGATGAGAGGTGGGCACGTTAATCGAGGTGGAGTATGACGAAAGCCTCAGCGAGCGGCAATCCTACTTGAGCGCCAATACCCTCCGCTCGCTTACGCCAGTTCGTCGCGAGACCTACCGGATCGCTAGTCTGGCTCCGGTGAGCGAGGCGGGCCGCGATTTTCTTGTCCATACCCGCTGTGATATCAACATACGCGTTCGGGCTTGTAGTGGAGAAGAGCCAGAGTTGTGAGACCGAATGAGGCTGAAGGGCACTCTCTAGCTGACCAGGAAACGAGAGACGGTCACGAGCAAGAGGGTAAGCGGCATCAAGGGCAGCACGCCCCACAATCCTGTGGTCTCTGTGGCTCAGATATGGCGGGTATGGGTTCTCAGGGTCGTGGGTGAATAGTGCCAGAGGCCGCCAACTGCGGATCGCTTCGACAAGCTCTCCTCGCAACGTCCTGGTCTCCTCCACCTCCCCATCAGAGTAACGCAGAAAGCTAACTTCGCAGATACCCAGTAGCTCTGCCGCCTCTCGCGCCTCTGCCTCTCGTTGCCGGGCAACCGTCTCCGAAGTAGACGTGGCGTCGCTTGACCCCTTATCACCGGAGGTGACAAGAAGGAGCTTTACTTCCACGTCCTTATCTATTGAGCGCGCAAGCGTACCTGCACACCAGCTCTCCATGTCATCGGGGTGGGCCGCAATAACCATGATAGGCCCCTTGTCGGGCGGCTCGACCACTTCACTATGTATCATAACTACCTCTCCTTTGTCTCCCATAGCGCATAGGGTAACTGTTCAGAGTAAGGGTAGAACAAAGTCCAAGTCGTGCCTGTGCGGGTACACCTGCCCTCACCCCCAACCCCTCTCCCACAAGGGGAGAGGGGCTTTGTGCATGGTGAGTGCACAAGGGACACCCCTGTAACCCTCTCAGGAGCTTGGCCCTTGCACCCTATTCTTCTGAAAATAGGCTCTCAGCAGCCTACTTTCATGGTAAGCGTTCAGACTAAGGGTGGATGGGCCAGCCTAGCCCCCTCTCCCTTCATGGGAGAGGGGCATGGGGTGAGGGTAGGTGAGGGTAGGTGAGGGTAGGTGAGGGTACGCCTCCATAGCTACTCCTTGAAGATTGCTCCACCCTTACTCTGAACAGTTACACTTTCATGCCCAGTTGGTGACCCGAAGGGTCATGAGTTATTCTGAACATTTACCCATGGGGCTAGCTTGACAAAAGCTGCCTGGATAGATATTATACAATATGTGAGCATCTACTCATATAAGCTATAACGCAGGCAACGGCGATATGTTGCACCAGTTGCCGTCAAGAGGAACTGTAAAAGGGCAGAGTGATGGTAAGGACGCAGGTGACCAGATGTTAAGGCAACGAAGGCATACCCAGTTGACTGCTATTGAGCCCGAGGCGGTGGCCGAAGCGCGCGTCGATATACCGTCCGAGGGGATAGTGGCGCTGGTGGTGGAGACCTTCGAGGCGCTCGCCGATCCTACCCGTGCACGGATACTGTATGCGCTCAGCAGGCGCCGCTTGTGTGTGCGTGACCTTGCGATACTGGTAGGTGTCTCCGAGTCGGCGGTCTCTCATCAGATGCGCTTGCTGCGCACCCGGCGCCTGGTCAAAGGAGAGCGAGAAGGTACTGTCATCTTTTACTCGCTCGTCAACCACCATCTTGATGTTCTGTTCAGAGAGGCCGAGTACCACGCCGATCACCTGCTACAGGAACGGCCAGATCATCCCTAATGGTGCGTAGACCGACGCAAAGCAGTCGCTGAGTAATACATATATCAGTAGGGCGTCAAAGTAACTTGAAAGAACAAGAGCATTCTCACGCCGGTGAGCACGAAGGCCACCGCCACCCCACGCTGACGGTCTTGCAACGCCTGCCGACGCGCATGAGCATGAGCACGGCGACAGTAAAGCGGCTCATAGTCACAACCCTGCCGTTTCTCCTGCTAACAGCCAGACCATGCGCATGCTGACGCTGCGGACCACGGCCACGAGCACGATACTGACGGGGGCGATGGCCACGGTGATGGCCACGGTCACGGCCATGATCACCCCGATCACCCTGAAGGTCCGCTGGGGTGGCTGCGCGAACTGCTACCCTTCGCGCACGGGCACAGCCACGGGGGCGTGAACGTCGATACGGCAATGGAGACCAGCGACCGGGGTCTATAGGCGCTCAAAGTCTCCCTGGCTGGGCTTGGCGCTACAGCCCTGTTTCAACTGGTGATAGTGCTTATCAGTGGCAGTGTAGCGCTACTGGCCGATACGATACACAACTTCTCGGACGCCCTTACCGCTATTCCGTTGGGTATAGCTTTTGTTCTAGGCAGGCGTGCCGCCAGCCGCCGCTACACCTACGGATAAGGCCGGGCGGAAGATGTAGCGGGTGTGGTAATCGTCTTCGTGATCTTCGCGAGCTCCTTAGTAGCAGACTGGGAGAGTTACCAGAAGTTCTTGAACCCGCAGCCCTTGAGCAACCAACGTCTGGTGGGTCGTTGTGGCCGCGATAGTCGGTTTCGCGGGCAATGAAGGGGTGGCGGTCTTTCGCATCCGTGTAGGTAAGGAGATAGGCTCGGCCGCTCTCATCGCAGACGGGCAGCACGCCAGGGTGGACGGAATAACATCGCTGGCCGTGCTATTCGGCGCAATAGGCAGCCTGCTGGGCTTCCCCCTTGCCGATCCTATTGTTGGTATGCTGATCACAATTGCTATACTATTTATAGTTACAGACACAGCCCTCACAATGTATCGCAGGCTCATGGACGCCATAGACCCCGAAATATTGGAGAGCATTGAGCAGACCGCGGCAAGCGTACCAGGGGCAGAAGATGCCCATGACGTGCGAGTCCGATGGTTGGGCCACGGGCTGCAAACCGAGCTGCACATCATAGTGGACGAGGACCTTCCGATCAGGGAGAGCCACAGGATAGTTGAGGAAGTGCGCCATGCCCTGTTCCACGCACAGCCCAAGCTGGCGGTGGTCAATGTACATGTGGACCCGTGCGGGCACAGTGGCGAAGATGCCCACAGCCGGACCGAGCACCACGCGAAACCTGTGCGCACTTCTTGAGCAGTAGGGGTATCAGGCTACACTCAGGCTACACTCAGGTTGCATTCAGG
Organism: Chloroflexota bacterium; assembly: GCA_027317125.1. Classification (GTDB taxonomy): domain Bacteria; phylum Chloroflexota; class Chloroflexia; order QHBQ01; family JADMIH01; genus JADMIH01. The sequence goes on from DAHVFG010000004.1 coordinate 44,166, forward strand.
ATTGGCAGTTAGAGTGGCTGAGAACAAGGAGTTTGTGAGTATGCCAGAAGAACCGGCGAAAAGTGCGGAACCTCTCTCTCCGGCACTATCCACCACCGAGACGGCTCAGGATACCGCGCCTGCGGAGGGCGCTTCAGGTCCCAAGCTGGAGAGCCATGAGAGCGTTATTGGTGGGAACGTGCTGCGGGCAGGAGTGCTGGGCGTCAACGATGGGCTGGTATCGAATCTGAGCCTGGTGATGGGTGTGGCAGGAGCGGGGTTGGAGGCGAGAGCGATACTTATCACCGGCCTGGCGGGGCTGCTCGCGGGGGCCTGGGCTATGTCGATGGGGGAATGGCTCTCGGTGCAAAGTGCGCGGGAGCTACACACACGGCAGCTACAGATAGAGAAGCAGCACCTGACGCTGATACCGCAACTTGAGCACAAAGAATTTGTGGAGATGTATGAGGCTAAAGGTTTATCGCAGGACCTGGCGCAACAGGTGGCGACTCAATTGATGAAGAACCCTGATCGCGCTCTTGACACGATGGCGCGAGAGGAGCTTGGCATCAACCCGGATGACCTGGGTGGTTCGGCGTGGCAGGCTGCCGGCGCGTCGGGCGTGCTATTTACAGTGGGGGCTATTGTGCCCGTTGCTCCATTCATCTTTCTATCGGGGATGGTGGCGGTGATAGGCAGCCTGGTTGCGAGCGGCGTTGCGCTCTTGATCGTCGGCGCTGTCATCAGCCGGCTGACGGGGCGTGGAGCGCTATTTTCGGCAATAAGGCAGCTCCTCTTCGGTATGGCAGCCGCAGGGCTAACCTTCGGGATCGGGAAGCTCCTCCGTGTGAGCCTCATCCGTTGATACCCCAGGAGAGCACTGGAAGCCATCGACTTGCTTACCTTGCGGGCACAACGAGCGGCTAGTACATAGCTTGACAGCACACCACAACGCTGTCAACCTCGCTCGACAAGAGGCTGCACGCTAACGAAATAGCTGGGGAGGGCGCAAAGTGCAGGGTGAGGCTGCTAGCGAGGTAGCTCCTGGCCGTTCCGCTATCAGGGTTCCCTTCCCGGGTGACCGGCAGTCGCCCGCCGCAAACGATATATTCTTATATTCCGAAGTTGGGCGCTATGCGCTGGAAGAGGGAAAGGGAGTTGGTGAAAACGAGGAAGCCCATTACCACCAGCAACACGCCACTGACAAGCGAGATCACATTAACGTCCCTTATGAGCGGCCACTCTCCTAGCTTCAGCGAGTAAGTACGCCTGGTCAGCCTCTTGAGGCCCACAGAAATACGGCCCATGGCCATAGCCGTTAGCAAGAAAGGTATACCAAGACCTAGTGAGTAGGCGAGCGCCGGCAGGAAAGCCTGTGATTGCTGGCCGTTCAATGCGAGCGTGAAAATAATTCCTAACGTTGGCCCAATACAGGGTGTCCACCCTATACCGAAGCCCATACCTATCAACAGAGAGCGTAAGTACCCCAGATTGCTGGCAGGGCGGATCTCCAGCCGGCGTGTATAGTTCAGGAAGGGTATATTTATAGCGCCCACCGTGTGGAGGCCGAAGACCACCAGCACCACACCCATAATCTGTTGTAGCACCCTGATGTTGCCTTTCAACAAATAGCTGAAGGTGCCTGCCAGCCCTCCTATCACCACCACGAAGACCACCGTTAGGCCCAACACAAAAAGCAGTGCGTGCCCCAGTACGACCCACCGTGCTGAACTGCTGGACATGGTGGCAGTAGCAGCCCCACCGCGTCCTGTAACTACGGCATCGCCTCTAGCGGCTGCGAGAGCCGGGCCGCTCATATAGCCGATGTATGCAGGCACAAGGGGCAGCACACACGGCGAGAGGAACGAAACAAGGCCCGCGAACAGAGCTATCAAGAGAGAAGGAGCTTCGATTCCCATGGGTTGCTTTACCTTTCTTCCAGGATATAGAAACAAATGTCGCAATGCGAGTCGCTAAATATGAGCTTTGCAAATTCGGAGGCGGCGACCACGAGCGTGGGGCGATTAGTGGCGTCCAAGAGATTATCAGGGCACTGTAAATAATTTATACCATGTTGGAGCGTCAGGATCAACAGCCTCCAAGAAGAGAGTGAGCCTGATTCCAGAAGGCGCTGGACACTGCGGCCCAGATAGTGATAGCCACAACGCTAGTAATGCTCGCTACTACAAAAGAACTGATAAAGAGGGAAGTGACATGCGGACCCGCAGGTGCGACGCCATCCAGCAGGTAGTCTAGCCGCCGATTGATCGCGTCAGTCGCGCCCACTCCTGTAGCGCCCACACCGGTTAGCTTGTTAGCCTTATGAGCTTGCTGCATGAGTAGCTTATACAAGGCCGCCAGCAAAGGCCGGTCGGTCCCCTGAGTGCGTAGCGCGTACTCATCAGCTTCTATCTCCTTGGCCAGCAGATATTGCTTTTGCCAGGCCTTGATAACAGGCAGGAAAAAAAAGGTGGTAGAGAGGGCATGTGATACCGCGCTTCTCAGAGGATCACGGTGCAAGAGGTGCAGATACTCGTGTAGGAGAAGGGCTTCTACCTCTCGCACCTGTAACCCTGCTACCGCGCCCCTGGACAGACATATGCGCGGTCGTACCCACCCATAGCAAAAGGCTAAAGGTCTCTCGGTATCTATAAAGTCGAGATGGCTATATATCTCTACTATAGCCAACCTGCCCCAGGCCTGAGCATCTGCACTAACGCGGAGGCGCAACAAGCTTCGCATCATTCGCCTGGTACGATACCACTGTCTCAGCAAAGAACAAAGAGCTGCAAAGAGGCTGACGCTCAGTACAGCCGCTATAGCGTAGCTCAGGGTGTGTGAGAGCCAGTCGGAGGGTGTAGGTACCATGAGGCAAACGAGCAGGTCGTCTCGCCCAACTGGGGCCTTCTTACTTAGCAGGCTGCCTGCTATCAGCGGACCGGCGATGGCTACAATGAATAGCAGCGTGATAGAGAGGGCCGCTACCAGCACCCGGCGGAAGCTCCCTTGCGCACTCACCCTCTCTCCTCCCTCTCCGCCGTCTCAACTCCTTGCCCTTTTGCCTCCTCCAGGAGCTTGTGTAATCGCTCAAGGTGCTTGGGTTCGACTTGCTCTACAGCCTCCAGAAACTGCGCCAAAACCAGATCCCCAAAGTCCGCGACGAGCGTATCGACCATATGCTGGCTGCAACGTACGAGGAACTCCTCTTTCGTTAGCGCCACATGATACATATGTGTCTTTTTGTCTATAGCAGTACGCCTGAGCAGCCCTTTTTCTGCAAGATGCACCATAACAGTCATCACAGTGGTGTACGCTGCGGGCCTGCTCTTCCTTATTTCGGTGGTAATATCTCGTACAGTAGCCTCACCTGCTTCTCCGCGCAGCCACATCAACTCCATAACTTCAACTTCCAGCTCTCCAAGCAGCTTATGCAGGCTGTTGCTCTGTGGGCGGCTCATTCTATCGTACGGCGTCCAGCGACGTGGCATAAGATCCTCCTCTTCCCGTTCCGGTTCCATTTCGGGATTGCTCTGCCTCTCGATCTTTGTTAACTGCCGCTCTGTAAGTGATGATCTTTACCCTTGTATGCGTCAATAAAGCGCTTTACGCGCGCCTCATCAAATGTGCTCAGGCGATCTATGCGCGTCCAGGCGGTCAGTACTATAGGGTTCGTGAGGCCCGTGTAAGGCGCCATTAGCACCTGCGTGTCATAGCCGCCGACCACTTTAGCCAGATTGTCCACAGTAGCCTTGTCGAGGTTGGGCTGATAGTAAATTACTACACCCCCATCCTCCAGATTATGTACCGCTTGCTCTTTTATCACAGGCTGGGCGCTCACGCCCCAGGCCGCTAAATTGATAAGGTGAGGACCCGATGTAGGAGGGTCGGTATTATAGCTGTGTGGTGCGTCTACGCTGGCGATATGGGTGCTAGGCTCCTGTGTTATTGATTGTCCGGGCTTACTCGCCTCGTTGATGATAAGAGCGGTAATGCCCCCTCCCACGAGTAGGACCACAGCTGCCGCTATTCCCAGGTTGCGCAGCGACGACCTCCGCTTGCGCCGCTCCGCAGCGGCACGCGCTTCACTCTGCCTCTGCATCCTGGCTGCGCGCTTCGCCTCCTGGTCTACAGCCACTTGCGGGTTAGTGCCCGGAGCGGCTGCGGTCAGAGTGGCTGCGGACGGAGATGTGGAGGCGCTCTGTTTGCGCCCCTGCCCTTGTCGCTGTTTTTGGCCTTGTCCTTGTCTCTTCTGATTGGGGGTTTGTGTGCCGTGCCTGCTGCTCAAAGTGATGCTCCTCGTCTCGTAAAGTTCCGGCAAGAAGATAGTTTTATACTTTTTACCACACTTATATTCACCGGTAGCCCGCTCCGATGCACCTTGTAGATACGTATAACCGTAGAGTGAAACGGCTACCGGCTGGCGGTATCTACTAACAGATTATAGTGTAATTGCTCGTGGTCGTCAACGGTTTAGGAGCTTCGTAAGCAGGGCGATTGCATCTAAATTGAGGCACGAGAGAACCGCGCGCCTTTGCGGCTCGTATTACTGTTGGCTCACACCCGCGCACGAAAATTGCTATCCTCATATGTATGCCGCGGTAAAGTTAGTCGCACTTGTGGCGCGCTGCATACATAATTTATATTTACGTGGGCAACATAGTAGAATCGGTGGTGTAGTCTCTGATAAAACGAAGAGGAGTGAGCAAAATGAACATGAACACAGCGAGTGGGGCAAACTCTGATCTGATAAACAACGTATTGATAGTGTGGTTTGTCCTCGTAGCGTTCTCGGCTCTTTACGTTGCCTGGGACGCTTTTACAAACAATCCTGAGATGACGGTGATGAAGTGGGGCTGGCTCCTTGTGACGCTTTACACAGGGCCTGTCGGTTTAGCGATCTACATTCTTTCCTGTAAAGAGCCGAGGCCGGGGACGCATGAGAAGTTCATCCAGCCGCTCTGGAAGCAAGCCGTTGGCTCCACCATCCACTGTCTCGCGGGCGATGCCACAGGCATCATTGTGGCGGCGGTAGTCACCATGACCCTTGGTTTTCCGATGTGGCTGGATTCGATCTCCGAGTACGTTTTCGGCTTCGCGTTCGGCCTGCTAATCTTCCAGTCTCTCTTTATGAAAGACATCATGGGGCTTTCTTATCTGCAAGCTGTCAAGCGCTCCTTGCTGCCGGAGTGGGTGTCAATGAACAGCGTGATGGCAGGGATGATCCCAACAATGGTGATACTTATGAGCCTCGATGGCAGCGCGATGGAGGCCACTTCAATCCGCTTCTGGGGCGTGATGTCGCTCGCCACCCTCGCAGGCTTGGTCGTCGCCTACCCGGTGAATGCGTGGCTGGTAGCCGTAGGGCTGAAGCATGGCATGGGCACTGTGCGGGCACTGGGTAAGGGCGGGCACAGCCTGGCATCTGAAGCGGAAGTAAGCCGGAAGGGATCAGGGGCAGCGCCCGCCCTGAGTGCAGCTACCGCGCAGAGCGCGGGAGCCCCGGCCTCTGAGAGCAGTATGGGCAGCATGAAAGGAATGTAAAGCGATGGAAAATCAAGATAAAATGGATATGAGTGGTATGAGCGCCGCGGGAAGCGGCAACGACAGTAAACAGGGGATGGGAGAAGGCAGTGGCAAGGCGATGGAAAAGCCCAAAATTACTACCCCTCAGCTGGTGGCGGTCTCGCTACTGACGCTGCTGGCCCTGGCCGGCGGGGTGTTACTGGCCGCGCTCTTTGGCAATTTTGGAATGAGCGCCGCGGATATGAAAAGCGGAGGAGCCGCGCCCGGCCAGGCCCAGGCCATGCCCACCCAGATGAGTGGTAACAACGGCGCGATGGGAGGAATGGGGGGCTCCAATGGGCCTATGCCCATTTCTTCGATGCCTCAGGCGCAGATGAGCGGCCTCACCCAGATGAATGGGCTTGTCATGCCACCGGGTATGATTATGACGCAGGGCATGAGTCCGGAGGCCATGAAGGACATGTCGGCGGTGGACATGAGCAAGGTCTCATATACCGCCCCTGCCGATGCGAGAGGCGACCAGCCTCTGGCCTCTTCCGTGGTCTCGGATGGTGTCAAAGTCTTCAACCTCGATGTTTCTCTCATAAAGTGGAATATTCTGCCTAATGTGCAGGTGGCAGCTTACGCTTTTAACCGCCAGGTTCCTGGGCCGCGAATCACCGTCACTGAAGGCGACCGCGTGCGCATCATCGTCAAGAACAACCTGCCGGAGGCGACCACAGTACACTGGCATGGGCTGATTGTACCCAACGGAATGGACGGGCCTGCTGACATAACACAGAAGCCAATCGAGCCGGGGGCGACTTTCACTTATGAGTTCACAACCCAGCAGAGCGGCACTTACTTTTACCATTCACATAAGAACCCCGACCGCCAGCAAGCTCTTGGGATGTACGGCGCGCTGATCATTGAGCCGAAGGCCAAGCCTGCTACCCCCGCGTACAACAAGGACGTCACGATCCAATTGCAGGAGTGGACTGTCAAGGAAGGTTACACCTTCCCAGCCATGCCGATGGAAGGCCTGATGCCAAACTTCTTCACCATCAACGGCAAAGCCTACCCCGCGACGGAAACTATCAACGCTAAGGTGGGTGACAATATACTCGTGCGCTTCATCGGCTCAAACAGCGCTTTCATACACCCTATGCACATACATGGCGGGCCATTCAAGATAGTTGCTACCGATGGCAACGCGGTGCCCGAAGCGGCTCAAATACAAAAGGATACTGTGGAGGTAGGCCCTGGGGAGCGATACGACGTGATCTGGCCGGCCCGTCTGCCCGGTAAGTGGCTGATACACTGCCACATCAACCATCACACCACCAACGACAATGTGGAGGAGCAGGGCGGCGGCGGTCTCACAATGATAATCAACGTGACGCCATAGCGCCGATGGGCACATAACTTGCTGTGAACAGTTAGACAGCGAGCGTACGCAGATGCACTCCCCTCGTTGTCAGACAATTGTGCAGATGCTCTTCTGCAACGTTAATTCAGCAAGTAAAGCTATCATTCAGGAGGAACTACAATGCCCCACACAATGGACCCACAGATGAACCAGCAAATGCAACAATGTATCCAGGAGTGTCTGAACTGCCACAGTATCTGCTTACAGACGGTGTCGTACTGTTTGCAGCAAGGAGGGCAGCACGCTGAAGTTCACCATATAACGTCGCTGCTCGATTGCGCGGAGAGCTGCCAGACGAGCGCCAACTTCATGCTGCGTGGCTCTGAGCTGCATGCGCAAGCCTGCGGCTTTTGCGCTGCGGCATGCGAGATGTGCGCTCAAAGCTGTGAGCAGATGGGCAGCGATGCTCAGATGCAAGCCTGCGCCCAGGAGTGCCGCCGCTGCGCCGAGTCATGCCGGCGTATGGCGTCTATGGCGTAGAGCAAAGCGCCACATCCAGCTGCTACTCGCCAGCCGTCTCAGGCTCCATGTTGGCACGGAGCTTGAGACGGCTGCTACCTACTCAGAGGCTCGTTCATCCCACCGTCAGCGGCGCAACGCCGAGGCACAGTTATATTCTCACCTGTGCCCATGAGTCTCTCCCCTTCCCCTTACTTCCCCTCCGGGATAATCTCGAAACCGGCGCTTTTCCATGCGTCCATGCCACCCGCAAGGTTGTAGACGTTTGTGTAACCCAGCCTCGTGAGGGTTTCGCTGGCGATACCGCTCATGCGCCCACTCCGGCACGTTATGACCAACTTAGCGCCTTTGTCTGCCGGAAACTTGCTTATTTGCTGCTCGACCAGGTTGTAGGCTATGCGCGCATCAGTTTTGGGCAACCTGCCTTCAGGCGGTGTATGGACATCAACCAGGAAGAAATCCTTGTTGTCGAGCATTGGCTTCAACTCGGCGGGCGTAAGATTGGTGTACGAGCCATAAGCCGTCTTAACTACCGTTCCAATCTGCCCGGATACAGTGGCCTTACCAGACGAGCTATCAGGTGTTGATGTCGAGTTACCCCCTTGCCCTTGCCCGCAACCGGTAAGGAGGAATGTCAAGGCGAGAATGCAGAAAAGTATAGAGCTCCGAGAAGCTGGACGGGGCATGTGGTTCAACAGAGTTCTCCTTTCAGGAATCGTTTCGCTACCTTATTCATTTACTGTTAGCGCGCTGTGCCGCCCGACAGCAAAGTTGACGCATGGACAGCAAGGGCCACCCATACCTGCGGCAGCACGCCGCTTACCAGCGTTCCCACGCCTAGCACAAAGAGGGAAATGCGGAGTGCCACAGGCTCCGGCACAAAGCGCACATTGATATTGCCTGCGGGCGCACGTAGATACAACGGCTCCAGGACCCGCACGTAGTAGAAGAGCGAGAGGGCAACGTTACCAGCCATAACGACGGCCAGCCAGCTCCAGCCCGCGCCGAGCGCAGCGCCAAAGAGCATCGTCTTGCCGACGAAGCCTCCCAGGGGTGGGAAGCCGGCGAGCGACAGGAGACAAAGCGCCAGCAATGCAGCGGAGAATGGAAGCTGGCGTCCCAGTCCGGCGAAGCCCCGGATGTCGTCAGAGCCGGTTTGCCGCTCAATGGCGTCCACGGCCAGGAAAGCGCCCAGATTCATAAAGAGATAGATCGCCAGGTAAAAGAGGAGCCCCGGTGTGCCGAGGGGGTCCCGCCCGGCTGCGGCTACACCCACAAGCAAGTATCCCGCCTGCCCAATAGAGGAGTAGGCTAACAGCCGTTTTGCGCTCGCCTGGCGCATAGCGAAGAGGTTGCCCACCGTCATAGTTACAGCCGCCAGGATCGCCAGGAGCAGAGGCCAATCGCCGAGTTCGCCGGGGAAAGAGACCAGGAGCGTGCGCAGCAGCACAGCCAGCCCCGCCGCCTTCGGCCCCACCGACAGATAGCCGGCGATAGGAGTGGGCGCGCCCTGGTAAGTGTCGGGCGCCCAGGCGTGAAAGGGCACAAGCGTGATCTTGAACCCATACCCCGCAATCACAAGTCCCAACGCCACAAGTACGGTCACAAGGGGCGCGGTGGGAAGGCGGCTTGCAAGCTCAGGCAGACGCAATGTGCCTGTAAGCCCGAACAGGAGAGTCATCCCGTAAATCATCACCGCTCCGGCAGAGGCCGAGAAGAGAAAGAGTTTGAGCGCCGCTTCGGTCGCCAGGCGGTTGCCTTTAGCGATGCCCACCAGGATATAGGAGCCGACGGTGATAAGCTGGATGAAGAGCGCGATCAGCGTCAAGTCCTGGCTGGCCGACAACCCGACAATCCCCAGGCAGGTAAGTAACAGGATGGCAGGCACCTCGCCCGCATGGGGCCTCCCCTCAAAGTGGCTGTGCGTCGCCAGCAGGACCAACCCAGTCGCGAGGATCGCGAAGAGCTTAAAGTAAACCGCAAAAGGATCAACAGCGTAGGTGCCGAGAAATATGGCTTGCGGCTGCAAGGTGAGCATATAGACGCTGGCGACAGCAGCAGCGCCAAGCCCTATGAGCGCGGCCCAGGTAGCCAGGCCCTTACGCGTCGGGGGCAAGAGCGCGCCAAGGGGCAGGAGCAACAACGCCAGGCCAGCCAAGATTAGCTCAGGCACAATCGCCCACAGCTCCATTCCCATACCGCCCGTGCCGGTCATAACCTGCTCCTTCTTCCCCGCACCTTCGCACCTTTAGCGCCGATTGGTTCAAAATGCATAAAAGCTACCTTCCCACTATCAACGCTGCGAGAGGCCCCACAGGCATGCTGCGTAACGCTCCCTCGAATGCGCCCACCAGTGGGCCCGGCGCAATCCCCAGGAGGACTATGAGCAGAATTAAAGGGAGTAATACGGCGAGTTCGCGCGCATTGAGGCGCGGCAGCCCACGCCATTCGTCCGGCAGCTTGCCAAGCAGCACCCTCTGTAACGTCCACAGGAACATGGCGGTAGTGACAAGCACCCCCACCAGCATGCCCACAGCAGCCCAGGCATATATCCCAAGGGTGCCCAGGACTATCTGCACTTCGGCGGCGAAGTGAGCCAGGGCAGGCAGCCCGAAGGAGGCGAACATCATAAAGACCAGAATCGAACCGTAGAGTGGCAGAGCAGCCCAGATGCCGGAGAGTCGGGGTATATCCCGCGTGCCGGTGCGCTCAGAAAGCATCCCCACCAGTAAGAAAAGCCCGCCCGTCACGAGGCCGTGCGCGATGAGCTGGTAGCTGGCCCCGCTGGCTGCCGCCGTGCGGTCGGCGGGGCTGGCCCAGGAAGCTGCCGCCACAGCCACGCCCAGCAGCACGTAGCCCATGTGGTTGATGCTAGTGAAGGCCACAAGACGCTTGAGGTCGCGCTGGCCCATAGCTACAACTGCTCCATAAATCGCAGAGAATACAGCCAGCGCCGCAATAGGCCACGCCCAGGCGCTGAAGGCGTCGGGCACGGTAGGTAGAGCCAGACGCAGGAATCCATACCCGCCCAGCTTGAGGAGAAGGCCCGCGAGCACTACACTACCGGCGGTGGGCGCTTCGGTGTGAGCATCTGGCAGCCAGGAGTGTAGTGGCACAACCGGCAGCTTGATACCAAAGCCTATCAAGAAGCCAAGCAGCACCAGCGTAGCCCCCAACCCGGTGCCCACGTAAGGCCTGGCAGCTATGATGGCAGGTAGGTCGAAGGTGCGGGGGTTGGTTCCGAGATAGAGCGCCAGGATCGAGAGGAGCATAGCCAGACTGCCCACGCGGGTGTATATGAAGAACTTGAGTGCGGCTTCCACCCTCCGTTCATGCCCCCACACGCCGATGATAAAATACATAGGCACCAGGGCCAGCTCAAAGAAGACGTAGAAAAGGAGCAGGTCAAAGGTGCTGAATACCCCGTTGAGGCCCGTCTCCATGACCAAAAAGAGGGCGAAGAACTCGCGAGGCCGCTGCTCCTGGTTCCAGGAGAAGATCAGAGCAAGTAAGGTGAGCAGTGCCGAGAGTAGCAAGAGCGGCAGGGACAGCCCGTCGATAGCCAGGTGGTAGCTGGCCCCCAGGGAAGGTATCCAGTCTACCCTCTCCTCGAATTGCGGCGCGCCACTACTCCAGTTGAACAAGGCGGCCAGCACGATACCAAGCGCCAGCACTATCCCCGCTGTGCCTACAGCCACCCAGCGCCAGGCGTTACGATTCGGTACCAGGTAGAGAGCGAGCGCGCCCACAAGCGGTAAGAATATTATGAGTGTCAGAAGTGGTACAAGCACAGATATTTCCTCACTGCAAAACCATGAAAATAGCCGCCAGCACGAGCGCACTCAGGCCCCAGACAAAGATCAGTAGTAGATAGTTCTCGATAAGTCCAGTCTGCAATGCACGTACACGCTGGCTGACGGCGAGCACTCCGGCGGCAAAGCGGTTGAATAGAGCATCGAGACGATACAGATCGAAGCGTGCGCCGGCCCGGATCGCGGCGAGTGTGCCTGACGCTATTCTACTGGCAGACGCATCAAAGACCGAGCGGTCAAAGTCGCTCAACGCCGTCGTTGCCCACAGGCCGAGACGCGGCACAGCACGGTAGAGCGCGGCTATGCCGAATTCATCCGCAAGCACAGGAGCTACTCGTTCGAGTGGGGGCCAAATTAAGTTAGCAGGCCAGCGGCGACGTGCCCACAGGCCAATCGTAGCGCCGATAACCGCCACTCCAAGCCCAAGAGCTGTAGCTGTAACCGACTCCGGAGTGGCCACACCGAAGAACCGGCTCATCGGCTGCCCTAATAGAGCAGCATCCGCCAGCAGGCCGAGAGGGACCAACCCCGCCAGCACTATCACCGGGCGAAGAAGGCCCGTTTGAGCCTGGGAAGCATGTCGCGCAGCTTCGCTGGGAGGCCCAAGAAAGACCAGGCCAAGCATCCGAGCGGCGTAGAGGGCGGTGAGGAGGCTGGCAAGTAGCACAACTGCGAAGAGCGCCCAGTTGAGGCTTCCCGCCGCAGCCAGCACAGGGTCTTTAGGTGGGAGGGCCAGCGTCACAGGCAGCCCCGCAAGGGCGGCAGCGCCGATACAAAAAGAGGCAAAGGTGCCGGGCAGACGCCGAGCAAGCCCACCCATGCGGCTAAATCCGGTGCCCTCCACCGAGTGATCCACCACCCCGGCGGCAAGGAAGAGGAGCGACTTGAAG
>DAHVFG010000050.1:0-18892 GCA_027317125.1 Chloroflexota bacterium
GCTATGTAGGGGTGTCAACTTGCCTTCGGCTGGTAAATGTTCAGAGTTGAGGTGCAGGGGCGTCCCTCCCCTACCCTCACCCCCATGCCCCTCTCCCTTCATGGGAGATATACTCCCCAGCAATAAAGCCCCCTCTCCCTTCATGGGAGAGGGGCATGGGGTGAGGGTAGTCGGGAGTACACCCGCACAGATACCCCAAGAAAATTGCTCCACCCTAAATCTGAACAGTTACTTCGGCTGCGTAAATCTTCTATAGTTGTGGCCGGGATGATTACGTGCGCTTTAGTTGTTACCTCCTCTCACCGGAGGGTATGAAATTGTCACGAGCGTGTAGGAGTGTATGCCGCAATTTACAGTACGCAACCCGAACGTAGCGTAAAAACCGTGATCTCCGGGCGCGCCCCGAACCTGAATGGCAGCCCTACCATGCCGAGGCCGCGATTGGTGTAGAGCATCATGCCGCAGACCTGGTAGCGGCCCGCGTAGTATTTGCGCCCCATCGGTGGAAGGCGAAGCGGCCCTATTAGCGGGGCGACGATTTGGCCGCCGTGCGAGTGGCCGGAGATTTGCAGATCGAAGCGACCTGTGGCCGCGCTCTTGTCGGCAAAGTCGGGTTCGTGGGCGAGGAGCATAGCTGCTCCTTTTGCGGGCAGCTTATTGAGAATCGAGTCCAGGCGGTCTGCGTGCTCTCTGGCGGAGTCTACACCTGCGATGTGGAAGAGTGCCCCGTCGCGCTTTACTGTATGGACCTTGTTGTTCAGGTCTATCATGCCGCTTTCTCGGATTATTCGCCTGATGAGTGTGTGCCCCGGCTTGCCCCAGTAGTCGTGGTTACCGAGTACAGCTGCTACTCCATCCTTTGCATGTATCTCACGCATGAACGGTACGATGTCAGCAGGTGCGTGCCTGTAGACCTGGGTAACGAAGTCGCCTGTGATAGCTACCAGTTCCGGTTCTTCGCGATTGACTAGCTCAATTATCTGGGCCAGGCGCGAGTCCGGCAGCCAATCTCCGGCGTGCAGGTCGCTGATCTGCACCACTCGGTAGCCGTCGAACTCCGGGGAGAGGCGGGGCATTTCAATCTCTTCACGGCAGACTTCTATCCAGTTTGGCTCAACTCCGGCTGCATAAGCAAGCGTGCCCAGACCGGTAGCGCCTATGGCAGCTATCGCGAGCGGCGCGATCCGTCGAATGAATGGGACAATCCGTCTGCGCCGCATCATGGTACTCTCCTATAGTTTCAACATCTTGCTTCCGGTTGGGCTAACAAGGCGCGCTGATTACCAGGGTACTACAGCGTCTGAAGAAAGAAGATAGATAGCCCTGGGTTAGCCAACTAACTTATGCGTAGGGAAAGCTACTGTCTCAGCGGCGCTCACTTTGCATGGTTCAGGAGCAAGCCTGCGAAAGCGCTTGCCTGAATTGAAACCGTAGGGTATACCGGTTTTGCAGCCCAGAGGTGAGCTTGCAGACCGGTGCTGCTCTATCTGCCCTGGGCAGGCGGGGCTACGGCCAGGCCATCATAAGATTGCGAGGCCCAGGAGGCCATGAACTTGCTCCAGGGTACCTCGTATTCATATTTGCGCTGGAGATTAGTGCTCGTTGGGCCTAGCACATCCCGTATCACCACCACGTCAGAATTGAAGCCTATCACCACGACGGCGTGGTCGTTACCCAGCACCGTCTGGTACGTGCTTCCATCAGGCATGACCCAGGTGGCAGGACGACCAGGCTTAAAGTCTACCGTAGTCTTGATCCAGATCAGCTCGCCCCGCAGAAGGGCGGCTTCAAGGTTTGCCTTATCATTTACGGCAGTTACAGTGAGGCCGGAGCGTTCAAAGACTTTGCGCATGGCGGAGCCTGTGCTGCGCGCCAGGAAGTTGGTCTTGTAATCTCCTGAATAGAGGTTGGTTATATCTCCACCGTAGATTAGCACGCCGTTGGGGGTCTCTTTATAGTACGGCTCAACCGAGGTGTCCAAGCCGACGATCTGTAGTTGTTGGTCAACGCTGACATCAAAGCCATAGGTTTTTAGCACAACCCAGGCGCTATCGAACTCACATGAGTAGTGATAAACCTGGTTTTTCTTGGTAGCAGCTTGTAAATACGCATCGTAGGTGCGCCCGTTGACGGTGACCGGCTTCCTTGTTGGGGGGGCTGCTGCGGCCTCTGAGGTAGGAGTGGCTGGTTGTTCGTCGAGGCTTGTAGGCGTGGCGTCCGCTGGCGTACTTGTGGCCGCTGCTTCGGCTGTAGCTGTGGGCGCTATAACGGCGGGCGTCTCTGTCTCGGCGGGTGCGGTTGGCGGTGTATCTGTATTGGTAGGCTCTGGCGCAGGTGTAGAAGTATAGCTTTCGATGACCGCTGTAGCGGGTGCCTCAGTAGAGGCTATTGCTGCGATCTCAGGCGTGGATGTGCTTACAGATGCACTTACAGCGGCCTCTGTTGCAGCAGGTGTAGACGCGGCTGTAGATACGCCGTTCGATAGAGATAGCGACGTGTCCCCGCTGTCGCAGCCGGAGAGGGCCAACAAACCGAGTAGCAGCACAACAAGCGACACAGGCCCAACAATCAACTTGCGAATATGCTTCAAGAAAGAATTCTTCATGATTTCCCCTGGTGATGATAACAACGGTGTTCTAAAGAAGCGGGGCGAGGGCATGCGCCACGATGTCCGTAGGTGCGGCGGTCGAGTGTCGCACGGCGTTAGTATACCAAATTATAACTCTGCCACGCCATGAAATTACTCGTTGTAAATGTGCACCCTCACCCCATGCCCCTCTCCCACAAGGGGAGAGGGGGCTTTCTGCATGGTGAGTGCACAAGGGATACAGTTGTTCTCCCCTCATGGGAGAAGGGCATGGGGTGAGGGTGCACAAGGGCTTGGCCTTTACACACTTATTGCTGAACGCTTGCTACTTGTCGAAGCAACTGATGCGGCAGATTGGTATGCTATTTCGAGCCTTCCCCACTCATTGGAGTGTGTTGCGAAAGAGCTTCTAAGTGTTCAGCATAAATGATGGCCTGCTGGTTCCAATCGGGCATACAAATAGATTTGGGCAACTTATTCTTCTAACAGGTATTGACAAGGCTTGCCGGGCATCGTACTATAAGGTCGCAAGGTGGCACTACTCTTGCACTATCGAGGTCGGGCGCAACATAGATGTTGAGGTTGCGCAGCTAACAATTCAACGGCTAGTTTGAGGAGGGTTTTCATATGTTTAAGCGAGCACGGATTTTCGGAGTCTTGTTTGCCATGTTGTTGGGGACTGTTTCCTTTGGCGTTGCTTCTGCACAGGCCGCTACTTGCGACCTGCCGCCCAGCGTCAACGGCACTGCCACGCCCAATAGTGTGCGAACAAACGAAACGACACTGCTGGTCGGCACCGGCTTTACTCCAGGCGAGGCGGTTTCGTTCTATTTCACCCTGCCTGATGGCTCGACCTTTGGCACGGCGAATCCCGTCGAGGGCGGGGTTCTGCCCGATGGCCGCGTGGGGCTTCCACTGACGATCACACCTGAGTTCGCGACGCTCGGAGCTGGCAGGTTTGCTATCACCTTCGTGGGCGCGACCAGCCAACGCACAGCAGTTATCTACTTCTGTGTGAATGCTACACCTTCACAGCCAGCGCCCACCAATACTGCCGTTGCGCCTACTGCGGTACCAGCCACCGCTACCATACAACCCACGTCTGTGGTCACAAGTACAGTGCAACCTACTGTAGAGGCTACCAGCACATCTGCTCCTGTGGCTACTGATACAGTTGCTGCTGCGACGGCGACTTCGGCACCTGTAGAAACGGCTACCTCCGTTGTGATGGATACTCCTACGTCGGCTCCGTTGGCTACAACTGCCCCGATTGAGGCCAGCCCAACGGCGTTCACACCAGGTATGCCGACCACAGGCCAACCTGTAGACCTGCTGCCTTTCGTACTGCTCGGTTTGGCGCTAGCCTTGAGTACTATGGTCGCGGGCTGGTATATGCGCCGCCGCCAGGCCTAGCCGGGTGGTAGCAGGAGATGCTAGCGTAGTTCGGGGCTGTTGGATGAAGTATGTGCCTGCGGCAAAGCCCCACAACATCCCCTCCCTGTAAATGGGGGAGGGCCTTTCCTTCTCGAAAGATGAGCAGATGCGGCCGGAAGGTTGCATCTGCTCTTTATGTACTCTTGGCCTTGTGAAGGCCGGTCAGTCTTCATTATTGACGAGCGTCAAGAGGTCGGTGCCTTTCCTGATAAGGGTGTGGGGCACTGGGATTTCGAAGGTAAGGGTTGTGCCTGCGTTCGGCGCGCTATCTATGCGCATTGCGCCTCCCGCACTCTCGCATCTCTCCAGCATACTGCTCAGCCCTACGCCGTAGCCGTGAGCCTTGGTGGGAACATTCTCCGGCACGAATCCTTTGCCGTTGTCCTGCACGCGGGTGATGGCTGTTCGTGTTGCTTCTTCCAGGCCAATGCTGATCTTTACGCAGGTGGCTGTGGCATGCTTGCGAACATTCGAGAGCGCTTCCTGTACCAGCCTGTAGATCAGCACCTCGATAAGGAGGGGCAAGCGGTCGGACAAGCCATCCTCAAGCTCGATTGTAAGGTTCGTCGACTCTCTCAACCTGCGGATATAGGCTTCGAGGGCGGGAACAAGACCGTAGGCGTCGAGCACCTCAGGGCGTAGATCGGCGATGAGCACGCGTATCTCGCCCACTATATCTTTCAGGTCAGCACGCAGGGGGTGGAGTTCGCTTAGAGCAACTATGCCGTTTTGAGCGCGTTTGCGGATAAGGTCAATATTCAGGAGGCTAACGCCGAGAGATTGCAGGGGGCCATCGTGCAGGTCAAGGGAGATGCGCTTACGTTCGGCTTCCTGTGCGTTCAACACCTGGCGGAGGAGTGCGGTGCGCTCGGCATCGCGCCGCCTTATCTCTTCGTGCTGCTGGGCGTTATGAACGGCAAGGGCTGCGTGGTCGGCGAAGGCGGTAGCTAACTCGAGCCGTTCAGGGGTTACGGCGGCCAGTTCGGGCCAGGCGATCTCCAGGACGCCCATTCTCTGCTCTCCGACGCTGAGGGGCAAGGCGACCAGTGCCCTCATCGGCGTTTCATCCCGCCGCTGTACTCTCACATCGGCCTGCATATCCTGCACAACGAAGGTCTTCTGTTCCGCGAAAGTTGCCCCCGCGATCCCCTCGCTAGCTGAAAGGCTTACACCTTTGTTGATAGCCTTGTGATATGGGGATACACCGGAGAATGTAGTGACTACAAGCGCATTGTCTTCTTTGTTGTACATCAGCACGAATGCTTCTCCGCCTGTCATCTCATGTGCGCGGTCGGCAACAGCTTGCAGCACGTCATGTAGCTCGAGGTTAGCGACCAACGCACGTGCGCTTTCGGCGAGGGCGGCGAAGTGTGAGGCACGCTCGGAGATTCCATACTCGGAGCGTATTCTTGCTATCGCCAGGGCAGCCACCGTGCCAAGGGCCTGGAACATCTGAAACTCTTCGGCGCTGTAGGCGTGTTGAGAGTAAGATTGTACGCTTATCACCCCCAGGGTAAGGTCATGCCATTTGAGGGGCGCGAAGAGGGCTGATTCGCTTCTGCGCTCCAGGTTTCCAATGGGCGAGGAACCGTATGTGTCCCATTCGCTGCGCGTGGAGAGCATCATGGCCTCGCCTGTTCGCAGTAGATAGCTTGTAGGCCCAGGCTGAGGAGGAAGTATCTCAGGGGGGAAAGTGACACCATCATCTACGAGGAAAGGTATCTCTATCTTCTCTCTATCACTGTATGACAGGCAGATAAAGAAGCAGTCGGAGTTGAAGACGCGGCTTATGTGGCTGTATAGTGTCTCGTATAGCTCTGGCAGGTGTGTGGCACCCACCAGGTGCTGCCCGATGTCGTTGAGGGCATCGAGGCGCTCGGCGCGGTCTCTGGCCTCTGTGTAGAGATATGCTCTTTCCAGAGCGGATGCGGCATGTGAGGCAAAGGTCTGCACAATCGCTAGCTCCTCTGGACCGTACATATTCGGCTGGTCGTGATCTACTGTTATTTTGCCGAGACAGCGGTTGTTGGAAAGGAGGGGCACACTCAGCCAGGAGCGCAGCGTTGGAAAGCCGGGATCGAACTGGCCCCGTGCCTCTACCTGGAAGTCGCAGAGGAAGAATGCCTGGCGCTCTACGAGAGTTCGCCTGTTGAGTGGGCTGTTATCAGCTGTATACTTGCGGCCAATGAAGCCGGGCACGGCGTCGGCATAACTATCGAAACCCCATATAGCGGCAATTGTGGCTTCTGTGCCTGTTTTGTCGAGAAGATGAATTGACGCGCCAATGCAAGGCAGTACTTTGCTAAGACCGTCGAGAGTGCATTTCAGCACCATTTCGAGGTCGCTTGCCGCTTGCAGCTGCTGGCTTGCGGTGTGTAGCACTTCGCGCAGGGCAATGTCGCGCTGCTGGTGGCGGATCATGCGCGCCAACACAAGGGCTATCGCGCCCTGCCCCGCGAGGGCCTCTAACCAACCTATCTCTTCGGCTGTCCACTCGTGGTAAACGCTTGTATAATCAACGTAGAGAGAGCCAAGAACCTGATCTTGATGCTTGAGGGGGGCAACCAGCATGGAGGTCACCCCCAGGTGCCTGATGGTCTCTGAGGCGCGTGTCAGCGGGTCGAGATTGACGTTGGGAATGGCTATTGAGCGGGCCTCGCGATAAACCTTCTGAGCTACGAGGTCGGTTTCCATCAGGAAGCTCAGGCGTCCATCGGCGGGCAAGAGGCTGTGCGGGAAGCCCGTATGCGACACGATGTTGAGGTATCTATCTTCCTGGTCAAGAAGGCCTATGGTGGCGCGATCGGCGGCCAGCACCTGGCGAGCGTACTCTACTATGGCGGAGAGAATAACGCTCTCGTCAGAGGACTCGGCCAGAAGCCTTGATATGTTGACCAGGGCCTCGGCGCGAAATCTCTCCTGCGTCGGTAGGTCAGGAGCGTTGTTGTCGGGTGGAGTATGGAAAGAGCCGCGCGAGCTTTGCACTGCTGGTATAGGCCCTGTTGAGGGATCGTGCATATGCTCGCCGGCTTTGTTTTCGGTGGGTGCGCTATCGTTGTCTGGCATATGTGTGGAGGATATGCTAACAGCCTGAGGTGGCTGTTAGCTCCAAGAATAGAGAGGTTGTGCTATTAATTAGCTGCTGGGGGATGCCCTGATGCTATCCAGCCCGGCGGCCTTTGACATTCACAACAATTATATTACCATACAGCGCAGCAGATAAATAGCCGCGATGCACCAGCCTGGGGGGGACCTTAGTCATGGGTATGGGGAGCGGGTACGATAATGTCTGCTAATGTGGAGGGTCTTTTGGAGCAGAATAGCTATGGCACAAGGCGCGCAATAAGCGAATTGGCATCAATCTTTGCTTGCCAGTGGAGCAACGGAATGCTGCCCCAGATACGCTTCATGGAGGGGCCACATGGCTACAGGCCGGATGCCGACGATTGGGGTGTTGCGCCTGAGGTATCGGGCCCCACCTACCTACGTACCTCCGGCATTACCCAACCACCTGTCGTGGGGTTGTGCTTGTACGAGGTCTTCCGCAAGGTAAAAGAGGAAGAGCGAGTGCTACATTACAGCGACTTCATGGCTTTTTCCGAGGGTCTTGAAAGGTATCATAGATGGTTATTGACAGAGCGCGACCCCTGGGGCGAGAGCCTCGCGGTGTGTCTACACCCCTGGGAGACGGGGATGGACAACTCGCCTGCTTTTGATCCTCTCATAGAGAAGACGCGCGCTTATATAGAGGCGCACGAGCTGCCGGTGCAAACCTTTGGGCGTGCCGACACGCTGCACGTCAAAGGCGAACACCGCCCTACGGCCCGCGACTATTTCTCTTATTTCGGATTGCTCGCTCTTTTCAAAGAGCACAATTATAACCAGGGTGCTATTATTGAGGCCACGCCTTTTCTGCTCCAGGATGTCCTCTTTAACGCGCTGTTGGTCGCGTCCTTGCGGTCGCTGGCAAAATTGCAGGACGAACTGGCGGTTATCGGCGGTGGAGGTGGAGGTGGAGTTGGAGTTGGCGCAAGCGAGAAGCTAAAGGAGAAGGCTGCGCATAACGTGGTGCGCGCTGAGGGAGTGGCCGAGGCTATACGTGGTAAGCTGTGGGAGGAGCGGGGCGGATTCTTTTATAGTTACGACAGCCGAGGTGGCCGCTTTCTTCGGACGCGCACTGTGTCGGGCTTCACCCCTTTGATGGGTGAGATCGCTTTGCCTGCACAAGCCAAGCGGCTGGAAGGTTATATGCGCGATCCAGGCGAGTTTTGGACTGAGGTTCCTCTTCCTTCCACCTCTTTGAGCAGCCCTGCTTTCGACCCGCTACGCTACTGGTCAGGCCCTAGCTGGCCTGTTACCAACTGGCTGGTGGTGCGGGGGCTGAGGGAGCGCGGTTCTTCGCAGGCTGAGGCGCTCAGGCAGAGCACATTGAAGATGATAAGCGAAGGGGCTGATGCTGACAGAACGCGGAGAGCCGCTATGGGTGTGATGGAGCGGAACAGCGTAGGTGAGGAGTTCACCACGCCCTCTACGAGGCAGTACGAGCATGGCTGGCTGTGGGATAGCGCTATAGTGGCGGCAAGCTGGCCGCTGGTAAGCGCACGCCCGACCCCTTACCAGCCGCAGGAGGGAGACCCGGGCTTCTGGGAATATTACCAGCCGAATACGGGCGAGCCTCTGGGCGCGGCTAACATGACCTGGACGGCCTCTCTTTTTCTTGAGCTTGAGAGTATGGGCTTGTAAGCCGAAGGGAGGCACAACAGAAAAGCTCTAGCAGACCCGAAAGTCTATCAGAGCTTCTGTGCCTTCGAGAGCTTTAACACCCCCGAAGTGAGATTATAATAGCAGATGTCGGCTGCCCTGTCAAGAGGGTAAAGAGACCAATTTGCCAACGAGTTTCTAAATTGGGCAACGGATACGCATAGTCCCATAGGGGGCCGGCACGGAGCCGGCACGGAGCCAGGCTAAGCAGCTATAACAGCGAAGCTGTTTGCTAAAGCTCCGTTAACGCTGCTCCTCACTGCTGCCCACAGCATGATCCCCACGCGCTTCTCCGCCTCGGCGTCCAATAGCCGACATGTGCTCGCGATTCTGGCTCACCACTTCGCCCCCCTTGCGTCCGATAGCCGACATGTGCTCGCGATTGCGGCTCACGGCGGCTCCACCTTTACGAGCGATTTCGCGTTGCTTGGCTTCGTCCATTGAGGCGAATCCACGATTGCTCCTCACTTTTGCTGCCATTTTACTCCTCCAGTTTGGATTGTATATGCGGGAGTGTAGCCAATCTTCTGCATATGCACGCAGGAATCGCTTTCAGGGCGACCCCTCGGCAACTGAGGCTCTTGTGCGATTAAGGGCGCGTCTCGGCACAAGGATTATCTTCTACTGACAACTCTATAGCAAAGAGTATGCCAGTTGGAGGCGCAAGGTTAAAGGCTGGTGGCGGATCGCTGATTTGTATTTCCTGGCGACTAGAAAGTAGTTACTCCGGTGAATGTGCAGCGTGCGAAGCGCATCGGTGGTACGAAGTAGTTGGTGGTTGCCATGCCATTCTGCGCCCACCAATCCTGACAAAGCTTGCCTGCGCCTGCCTCTTGCTGAGAAGAAAGTAAATCGAGCACGCTCATCTCCAGGCGCAGATTCTTTAGCGCACCTGCTATCTCCCCATCTCTAATGAGAAAGGTGCCATCGCGGGTTGTGCCGGTGGCTATAACCTGCTTCGGGTCGGGACAATGTGTGTAGTGGAACCGCGTCACCCATACGCCATTCTTCACATGCTTGACCATCCCCTCTACAGTTGAGGAGCCTTCAGGCATGACGACGTGGTCGGCTACAGGCCCTGAGACGTAGCCGCCGAAGGGATCACCGGCGTTGCCTGTAGAATGTGTGCCTGCTTCATTAGCAGTCTCGGCATCATAAACAGGGCCCAGCACTATGCCATTTTCGATTATTTCAAGTCTACTGGTCGGCAAGCCTTCATAATCTATGGCTATCGGCAGGCAACGGGGGTCCGTCGGGTCGTCCCATACGCTCACAGTGTCACCGGCTACCCGATCACCTACGTGCCCTGACATAAACGACTGGCCGTCCAGCACAGAGCGCGCGCCCATGCCCCACACGACAGGGAAGCGCAGCATATCAGCCACGGCATTGGCCTCAAAGATAGCTTCATAATCTCCAGGCTCAACTTCTACCTGGTTGCGATTGGCGCGGCACTTGTCCACAGCCTCACGCGCAATCTGTTCCACATCTATGCGATTGTTATCGCGGTCGAAGGCATCGCCGAAGCCGGTGCCGTGTGGCCCTTCAACCAGCGCCTTGAGGTAAACTGTGGTGAATGGAGCATAAGAGCGCACGCCCGTTGTGCTAACCACCGCCAACTCCGAAGCCGACGAGCGGTAGGTGCCAAAGGCTCTATATCCCTCAGCAGCCGCAGCATCAATAATGCGGCCCACAGCTTCAGCGCGTGCCTCAGCTGAGAGGTCAGCAGTTGAATTAAAGAAGGATTGCGGAGAGCTTTGCTGCTGTGGAACCCCCATCTGTGGAGTGGGCAACGACTGGAAGCGAGGGTTAGGAGCCTGCATCCGCGCCAGCTCAACGGCTTCCACTATGGTGCGGCGTAAAAGCTCCGGGTCAACAGAGTTGGTAAAGACCCGGGCCACCGCACGCCCCACCGCCACGCGCACCGACAAACGCCTGTTGGCCTGTGATACGTTCTGATGTATCTCAGAATTGGCGTAGCGTGTAACATCACTACTGTCCGTGAGGAGCACCAATTCTGTCTGGTCGGCGGGCGAGCCACGCAGTGCATCCTCCAGGATGGAGAACGCCTCAGCCGCGCCAAGTAAGCCTCTGCTCAGGTTCATAAGTTACACTCTGCTATCAGTGTTGACGGCCAGCGGCTACTTCCAAGCCCCGGCCCTGGCTACACCCTGCCACTATCGCTCATATCCAGGCCATTCACCAGGATGGGCGATGCTCCGTGCGAAACGGGGCAAAGCTGCAACGGCTCGCCTTTAGCACAGTTCGGCAGGCCCCATAGGTGCCACTCGTTAGCTCCGGCTATAGCTTGCACAGATCCCCAGAATCGCGGCGTTCTACCCTGGAACGATGCGCCTTTGCGAAGCTCGCCCAGCTTGCCGCCCTTGATTTCTCTGCACAGCTCAGCCGAGAAGTGGAAGTTCATACGCTTATCATCAAGGCTCCAGGAAGAGGGTGTTTCGAGGTATAGGCCGTCATCAACCTGGGCTATAAGGTCGTTCAGGGAACCGCTTCCCGGTTCAAGCGAGAGATTTACCATCCGCACCAGGGGGATGCGCCCCCACGATGTTGCTCGCCCGCAGCCATTTGATTTTTGCCCCAGCGCCTGCGCGCTCTCCCGCGAGGTAAGATAGCCGGTAAAAACACCCTCACGCACGATAGCGGTGCGCTGGGCAGGGGTCCCCTCTTCGTCCCAGCCAAAGGTGCCAAGCCCGCCCAGCAGGAGAGAGTCGGCGGTCATGTTGACAAGGGAGGAGCCATAACGGAAGCGCCCAAGCATCTCCGGCATAAGGAAGGAGGTGCCCGCGAAAGCTGCTTCCCAGCCGAGCACCCGGTCAAGCTCGGTAGGGTGGCCGCAGGACTCGTGGATTAGGAGCGCCACGAAGTCGGAGGCGAGGATCACCCGCCGCGGGCCGGAAGGCGCCCAGGGAGCAACCACCAGGTCGGCTGCCTCTTGCCCTACGCGCGTTGCTTCAGTCGCTAGAGATAGCTCCTCTATGAACTCCCACCCTGCCTGGCTCATGTCACCATACGATCTCCGGTATGAATACCCCGCGTCATCAGTGGCTACTACGCCAATCTCACCATTGACATAGGTGACACCCTGGCGGAGGCACGCGCCCGCTGTATTCATGAAGAGCTTTTCTGTCTCTATAGCTGCTAGATACCCTGTAGTAACCTTAACGCGAGGGCTTGCAGAAGAAGCGTTGTTTGAGGCCGAAAGCAAGAGGTCCACCCGCTCAGAAACGGGCACAGAAAAAGGGTCACGCTGGGATGTAGTTCGATACTCGCCCTGCCAGGTCGGCATCAGCGACAGATCAGAAAGGGATTTGCGACGTGTGCCGCTGGCGCGTGCTATCTCTACAGCCTGGCGCGCGGTATCACGGATCGCCCCATCTGCGGCAGAAGCAGAGGCTGCAAAGCCCCAGCCTCCATCCGCCAGCACATGGATTCCCCAGCCGGCATCACGGTCGGTGGAAAGGCGCTCTATCGCGCCATTACGAGCCTGCACACGCTCCGAGTGAGTTTCCTCTGCACGCGCCTCGGCATAGCCAGCGCCGGAGCGCATGGCCGCGTCGAGCGCGGCTTGCAGCAAAGTATCTGAGAGCATGGCCTATTCTACAGCATCCTGTCTTGTCAGCCAAGTTGAGAGGCTGTGGTAAGCGTTCAGAGTTGAGGTGGAGCAATCTTCTTGGGGTATCCGTGCGGGTGTTGCGCCATCTGCCCTCACCCCATGCCCCTCTCCCCTTGTGGGAGAGGGGGCTTTAATCACCCCTGTAACCTCGTCAGGGGCTTGGCCGGCCCCCCAAGCCCATACTCTGAACACTTACAGGCTGTGGAAAATGCCTCAGCTGTTACCTCTTTGCCCCATAGTAGTTATCTAATCTAGTGCAAAGCCTCGATCTTCTCCTTGATAATGGCGAGCGAGCGCTCCATGCCATCGCCTTTCTCGCTGCGGTCATACAACTCGGTTAGCTCGAATGGAGAGCCAAAGGTCAAAGAAATACGTGCGGGACGGATGAGCTTGCCTGGCGGCAGAGCGTGATCGGTGTTGTGGACGGCGGCGGGGATTATGGGAGTGCGGGTGCGTGCGGCCAATCGTGCAGCGCCTGCGCGTAGCTCCTGCATGTCGCCTGTGGCGCTTCGGGTGCCCTCCGGGAACATGCCCAGCAATTCACCATCTTTGAGCACAGTAAGTGCTATACGCAAAGAGGCAGGATCGCGACGCGAGCGGTCTACAGGAAAAGCTCCTACCTTGCGTATGACAAAGCCGACAATAGGCACTCTGAAAAGCTCTTCTTTAGCCATGAAGCTGACCAGCCGGTTAGCCCCGTAGCCGACGACAAAGGGGTCAACCATGCTCAGGTGATTACAAACGATAATGGCTGCGCCCTCTCTGGGCACATTCTCCACACCTCTAACGCGAAGCGGCCAAAGGGTGCTGAAGAGTATCCTAAAGAAAATACGCAGGCCGCGATACCAGGCGGTGTTCGGCTGTCGTTCGTAGTTGAGCTTCTTTTCTCTTGGTGCCATTTCTCCCTCAAGAGGTGTAGACCCGTGAAGCCTGATGCTCCTTGCATATCGCGTATTGCGTGAGGGAGTGAGGGTACACTGTTTCTAACCCCTCGCATTTCACGTTCTACTCTTCGCAATCATCCCACTACTTGTGTGAACCAGTAGACAGCCAGCAGCACGAAGAGAATGCTATCGAGGCGATCAAGGATGCCCCCATGCCCTGGTATGAGGTGGCCGCTGTCTTTTACTCCAGCGGCACGCTTCAACAGAGATTCGCAGAGGTCGCCGCAAAGAGCAGCCACACAGACGATGAGGCCAAGCACAACTGCCCAGCCGAGCGTCAGGTGCAGCAGACCCGAAAGAGCCACCGCGGCCGCTATCCCCCCCAGAAACCCGCCTCCAAGCCCTTCCCACGTTTTGCCGGGGCTAATGTGCGGTATCATCTTGTGCCGACCAACGAGGCTGCCAACAAGATATGCGCCTGTGTCGCAGGCAGCTGTGCCTAGCAGCACCATCAGCAGCCAGGCGACACCGCTCGCCCTATCGGTCCCCTCCTGTATGCCTGCCAGCAGCGGCGCATAGCCGAGCAATCCTCCGGTGTAGAGCGCCCCCGCCAACGTCAGCCCCAGGTCGGCCCAGGCCAGATAAGGGCTGCGAAAAGCAGTCGGAAAGGTAGAACGTCCTACTGTCACCGGAGCACGCATCCACTCAATGCCCTGCCTACCCATCGCCAGCGCCAGTACAACCACAAGCACCATCGCCTCGGCAGCCCCTCCTGAGCCTTTATAGGCGACACCGGCGAGCATATCGCCGCTCAGGTAGCCACGCAGAGCAAAGAGGAGGGCGAGTGCAACGCCAGCCGAGTACCAGGGCAAGTAGCCCGCACGACGCGCCACCGTGTAGAACTCGTGCCCCGCAAGCCCCCCCGCCAGCGCGACAGCCGCCAGCAGCAAGGGTCCGCGCACCCAAATAGCTAGCAACACCAACGCGAGCAATATCGCCCCGCTAACAACCCTGGTCCCTAAGCCCTTCAATCCCACTCCCTCGCCATCTCTCACTGAAGCAATTCCAATCTATTATGCCATAATTTGGGTGCCGGAGATTGGTGCCGGAGATTGGTGCCGGAGATTGGGGTTAGCGGCCTATCCTCAATACCTCGTGTATACTTGGATGTGCGTAGGTTAAGAAATTGAGCCTCATATTTTTAGTGTTGCAGGAGCGAAGAGATGCCAAAGGTAAAGGTAGCAGTACTTACGGTGAGCGATAGAGTAGCTGCCGGCGAATACGAAGATAAGAGCGGCCCGCTTGCTGTCGAGATACTCCGTGATCATCTCGGCGTGAGCGCCGGAGATGTTACAACAGAGACATTACCCGATGAACGGACCATGATAGAAGCAGCACTGCGCCGCTGGTGCGACGAAGAGCAATATAATCTGGTAATCACGAGCGGGGGCACAGGTCTTGCCCCACGTGATGTAACGCCGAACGCCACTCTCGCTGTCTTGGACTATGAGATTCCCGGGCTGGGCGAAGTAATGCGAGCCGCATCTCTTCTAAAGACACCGATGGCTGCACTCTCACGCGCAACAGCGGGCATAAGAGGCAAAACGCTCATAGTGAACCTCCCAGGCTCGCCCAATGGAGTACAAGATTGCCTTATGGCGGTAATGACAGTGCTGCCTCATGCCCTGGAGCAGATCGCGGGTGTAGGCGGGCACGAAGGGCACGATAATCTGAAGTGAGCTACAGATGCTCTCTGTTGTCGAAGGCAACTATGGGCTAGTGGGCACAGTTAGTGCTCTCAGTTTACCCCAGGAGGTATAATTGACATGGGCGGATATTTTAATAGGGGCGCCAGCGCAGGTGGGCACGACGAAGGGTATTTCGACCGCGAGGATGTAACGGGCCCGGCGGGTGTCGGCAGTGAGACAGGAGGCCCCGGCGGAGTAGCCAGAGACGACATCGAGTTCGATGCGGAGAACCCTAACATCGTCAGGGCAGTTCCGAAGGTGAGAGATGCCAGGCTGGACGAGACGGCGGGTGTGACAACCGAGCAGCGGATAGAGGACACCTACCCTGACGTTATCGAAGGCTCTGATAGCGAGCGCACAGGTACATCCTGGGGTTTACCCCCCGACGAAACAGCCCCAACCGTGAACACGCCGGAGGGAGAGATGCCCGAAGGCTCCGGTCCAGGCAAAGCATCACCTACGCGCAACGAAGGCGACCGATCAAAACCCGACCCTCTGCACGATGTGGGCGCATGGGGAACTATGGGTGAGGAGGGAAGCGCCGGCTCACCCACGGGCGGCAGCTAAAACAAAGTTACATCCATAAGGGCTGCCTGTTGGTTGGGCAGCCCTTATGGATGTAAATACAAGGCGCTTGTGTTCGCGCACGGGCCACTAGCGGATAACAAATTCCGATTGCAAGCTGGCGCTTGGTTGGTAAGGCTTGGCGATAACTATCAGCCGCTTGTCGTCTATGCCGTAGGGGAAGCATGTTATCATGGTTAGGGTCTGGTCGGGCGTGGGGTTCATGTAGGCGGCGTTGCTCGCCTTCTGCGCGGCTGAAGCACCATCCTCCTGCACGATGACCATGTTTGTCACCACATACATGTATTGCCCTTTTTCGGTGTAAACTGTCACCTCGTCGCCTTTGCGCACCAGGTGAAGGTCCTTGAAGACCTGACCTTTGTAGTCAACGTGGCCGGAGAGGACGACGTTGCCGGGCTGCCCAGGGTTAGCGCTTCCCTGGTGGTGCCCGACCGCGTAATCAGCCACCTGCCACTCGCTCTTCGCGCCCCCTCCTTTTGAAGGTATCATCTTCCAGCTTATCGGTACGATTTTGGAGGAGATGTTTACGCTCGGTATGGTGAGGGTGAGCGGCGGTGAATTGTCTATCGCCTGAGGTAGCCTGCTCGCCAGGCCGAGCCAGCCACCTTTGGCCGCCTGCGACTGAGCCGAATTCAGATTAAGATCGCTAACCGCAGGGGCAAGGGCAAGGGCAGTTGCCTTAGGAGCCGCAGCCACCACGGGAGCAGTCGTAGAAGCAGGAAACTCGGCGGCAATACGTGACAGCGTTTGCTGGTTGTCCCACTGACTATAGCCATACCAGCCCCCGATGCCAAGCATCATAAGCAAGCCGCTAACTATCAACAGGTTGCCTATGAGCCGCACAGGAGAAAAGGGACGCTTCACCTTGCCCTTTGCGGCGTGCGCCGCTTCCTGAGAAGGAGCTACTTCCACGGCAGATCTGTCGGTCAAGCGGGTTGGCGCTTTACCTGTACCTAGTCTTATCATATAGAAGCCTCAGATTGTTTTTCAAGGGATAAATATTTCTGTAGCCGCGTTCTGTAGCCGCGTATCGTATACTGTTAGAAATTATAACACACCTGGCCGTTTTGGTCACGGGAGATCTACTGGCTGCCACTTTTGTCTTTGAACATTCATTCTTATGTCACGTATTGATTAGCTGACCTGTATGGTGTAAAATACGAGTTGTACTTACCGCGAATTCGTACTGCCTATTTGTGGTACACGTAAGCTTTTGTAAGCAAGATTGCATCCACACGTTTGACACACGTTAGGCACACATTTAGCGCGACGGCATACGAGAAGGACGAAAACGATATGCCCGCTGAAGAGATGAACCAGATTGATGTCGAGGCGCTCCGCACTGAAGTAGGAGCAGCAATAGACAGCGCCGTCGCCAGACTCAAGGCTATCGAAGTCGAGGCACAACAGCGCCTGCGCAAAGCAAGCGTCGAGCAGCAGCACCTCGACTCGTTCCTTGACGAGTTGAATTACCGCCTTCGGGTGATAGCCGCAGCTAGCAGCCGGGGCGAGCCTCCAAGCACTATTACGGGTCCGCTCAGCCCTAGTCAGGTTGACGCTATGACCACTCAGGGTGACACCTTGAAGAAGCGTAGGGCAGAGTTGGAGCAGGTCAACGCAAGCTTGGACCAGCTATCCAGCCGCCTTTCGTGGCTCGTTCACCAGATTGATGGCGCGTGCGCCTGGGTTCTAACAGATGGTGAAAAAGATAACACGGCTGGGATGCAGCCTGACAGCGGCGAGCAGGTCATGTGGGCGCAGATAATCATGGGGCAAGAGGCTGAACGTGCGCGGCTCGCACGTGAAATCCACGATGGCCCGGCGCAGGCGCTCGCCAACACTGTGATGCGATTGCAGTTCGTCGAGCAAATGAACAAACAGCGCCCGGAAGAGGTCGAAGGAGAGCTGGTACGGTTGCGGCATGCACTTCAGGAGAGCCTCAAGGATGTAAGGCGCTTTATCTTCAACCTGCGCCCCGCGTCATTGAGCGAGTCGGGATTGATAGCCACACTCAGACACTATGCTCACGATTACACAGAGCAATTTGAGGTGCCTATCGAGTTGAATTTGCCTGAAAATCTGGTATTATCCTCTAACCAGGAGCTGGTGGTCTTCCGAGTCATACAAGAAGCTCTCCAGAATATTCACAAGCACGCCAACGCCACCCGCATCGAGATCAACGCACAGCAGAGAAGGGATGGACCCCTGACTGTGACGATCAGCGACAATGGGCAAGGCTTTGATCCGGCTTCGGTGCTGCGCAGCCGCCCTTCAAGCTCAGGAGTTGTGAGCATGAGGGAGCGCGCAGCGACCACCGGTGGTACATTGAAAGTTGACAGCAAGGCAGGCGCGGGCACCACAGTCACTCTGGTATTGCCGATGCCCAAGGGACAAGCGATCAGGTAAGAATCGGTGTCAGAAAAAAGCACTATTACAGGCACCGCAGCCTGGCTCACTGAACGTCATAGCAAAGAAGGAGAGGGTATTCAATGGAAAAAATCCGCGTGCTGATCGTTGACGACCACCCGCTATTCCGGCAAGGTGTGCGCCACACACTGGAGTCGTCCAAAGACATTGAAGTGATTGGCGAGGCCCCCGACGGCCAGAGAGCTATCCAGATGGCGGAGTCGCTGGCACCCGACATTATGCTCGTGGATATCAACTTGCCGGGGCTGAATGGCCTGGAAGTGACACGCGTGGTGCGCCGCCGCCAGCCGCAGATAGCGGTGATCGTGCTCACGGTTTACGAGGACGACGAGCAACTCTTCAACGCCACTAAAGTGGGGGCAGCCGCCTATTCAGCGAAGGATATTACTACCGAGAAGCTGATGGAAATGGTGCGCGAGGTATCAGAAGGGCACTACCCAATCAACGATGCGGTTTTGTCGCGCCCCTTCGTGGCGTCGCGCATGTTGAACCAGTTCCGCGAGCTTGCCTCAGCCGAGACAGACGGGGGCGAGTCGGTCTTCGCACCGCTCACCACCCGCGAGGTAGAAATCCTCGACTGCATAGCCAGGGGCAACTCGAATAAAGAGATTGCCCGCATCCTCAACATCTCCGACCAGACGGTCAAAAACCACATTACATCCATTCTGAGAAAGCTAGCCGTAAACGACCGCACCCAGGCGGTAATCTACGCTCTGCGGCATGGCTGGATCAAAATGTCCGAGGAGTAGCCGAGGCAAAGAGGCTGCCGCCTCAACTGATTAACAAAGGCCGCGTGCCACATTTGAGCAGCGAGGAGAAGAGGTCAAGGGAG
>DAHVFG010000051.1:0-18839 GCA_027317125.1 Chloroflexota bacterium
GCCCGATGTTGTCCATCCGGCTGGTATAGGGTCCGCGCTCCTAGCCCATTGCAGCTTTAGCTTTGCCATAAGCACCGGGTCTACCGGCTCTGCCATAGCCATTGTTGAGGCGCTCCCTGCGGAAGGGGTACCTACGTAAGGAGCTACAGTGGTAGAGTTGGGCGTGGCGGCTGCTGCCGGGTTGTTAGCGGCTGAAAAAGCCGCAAGCGAAAGAATCGTCAGGGTCGCCAGCATAGCGAGGATCAGAATGGGATATTTTTTCATCTTCTTTCTCTTCCTTTCCTGAGTAAAGAGTGTAGATACAAGCAGGGCAGCACAAACCAATTTGAAAGAGATGCAGCCCTGCATTTTGGTTTTCAGTGAAGGCCTTCTATAATTACTATCCATAAAGAGAAGAAAGGTTGGGGGTAAAAGGGATATTGTCCCGAAGGAATGTGTCATATGATCTGAACGCGCATCTTTTCCACCTCTCTTCCCCTTACCCCTCTGAGTAGGGTAAAATAAGAACAGCCGCTCTAATCCAACGGATTACCCGTTTATTGGGCGAAGCACGCTTCACGTTTCACGAGTCCATGCCAATACCCACGAATGTTTTCAAGAATATCCTCCGATTGGAGGAGCACAAAGGCTTTATTGATAGCGCCGTATCGGGCGGTATCGAGGCCTTTGTGTCGAGGTGGGCAGAGCAGATCGTGCACTCCGAGCGCGCTGCTGGGCCGATAGCTGAGGCGATCTCAGGCGCATTCGGCGGTTATTCTGCGGCGGATGCCGAGGCGCGCCGCAAAGCGGTGCAACAGGCAACTGAGCTCCTCTCCATGTTCGAGCGGGGCGTGCGCGAGCTCCCTGGCGCTCCTGTGGGTAATGGGCGTGCTCATGCACCTGGCACGCTAGAAGGTTTCGCAGGTTATGATGACGATGACCCACGGGCCAAAGCTCCTGTCTCCTCTTTTAGAAGTGGGATTGCTCCTACTCCGGTTGCCACGGAGCCGCCGCCCGCGGCCGCGAATACAAGAGCCGCCAGGCGCAACGCCAACCTCGACTCGCCTGTAACGGTGTTGAAGGGCGTTCAGGATGCTACAGCGCGGCTGTTGAAGCGGCTGGGGGTCTATAGCGTGCGCGATGCACTTCTCTTTTTTCCGTTCCGATATGACGACTTTTCACAGATGAAGTCTATCGGCGAGCTTGTGCCTGATGTGAACCAGACCATTGTGGGCACCATCTGGGACGTTGAGGTGCGTCAGACGCGCAGTGGCCGCCCGCTCGTTAGCGCAACCGTTGCCGATGATAGCGGCGTCACCAATGTAACATGGTTCAACCAGGAGTATCTTGCGCGGCAATTGCGCCAGGGAGAGCCTGTAGTTATCTCAGGCAAGCCTACGGAGTTCAATGGCCGGCTCTCCTTCAACTCGCCTGAATGGGAGCCGTACGACTCGGAACTGCTGCACACAGGGCGGATCGTGCCCGTCTACCGCTCGACCGAGGGGCTGTACCGGCGCACGCTGCGGCGCATTATGCATGACGCTGTGGAGCGTTTTGCTGGGGAGATGGAGGAGTATCTGCCGGAGAGTATGAAGCGTGATGCTCAGCTTGTTGACCTAGAAACCGCGCTGAGGCAAATACACTTTCCCGCTTCCAAAGAAGATGCGGCTCGAGCTACGAAGCGGCTGGCTTTCGACGAGTTCTTGATGATACAACTGGGTATGCTCCAGCGCAAGCGAGCATGGCAGGAGTCGGAGCAGGCTATAGCTATGCCCGCCGAGCCGGAGCTCCTCTCTAACTTCTTTGCTTCTCTCGCCTTTGAGCTTACCGGAGCGCAAAAGCGGGTTACTAATGAAATCTTGAAGGAGATGGCGGGGAGTGTACCGATGACGCGCCTCCTGCAAGGAGATGTTGGCTCAGGTAAGACAGTTGTAGCGGCTACGGCACTTCTGGTAGCGGTGAGCAATGGGGCGCAGGGGGTCTTGATGGCTCCTACCGAGATCCTGGCCGAGCAACACTACAAGAGCATATCGAAGATGCTGGGGGTTTCCAGAGAGGGGATGCGGGAGATCAGAGTAGAGTTGCTCAAAGGGAGCACTCCACGTAAAGAAAAGACCCGCCTTATTCAAGAGGCTGCGGCGGGGGAAATAGATGTGATAGTGGGCACGCACGCTCTGATACAGGAGGGCGTAGCGTTCAAGAGGTTGGCCCTTATGGTGGTGGATGAGCAGCACCGCTTTGGGGTTGTGCAGCGTGATGCGCTCAGGCAGAAAGGTTTAGATGCAGGGTTGATGCCGCACACACTTGTGATGACGGCCACGCCGATACCGAGGTCTCTGGCCCTCACTATATATGGCGATCTTGAGGTATCGGTTATAGATGAGATGCCGCCGGGCAGACGTCTCATCAAGACGCGCTGGGTGGATGGTATTCGCCGCCAGCAGGCGTACGACTTTATTGAGAAGAAAGTGTCCGAGGGGAGGCAAGCGTTCGTGATCTGCCCTCTGGTGGAGGAGTCGGAGAAGATAGAGGCCAGGGCTGCGGTGGCTGAATACGAGCGGCTGCGGGCAGATATATTTCCTGAGCGCAAGCTGGCGCTGCTGCATGGGCGCATGAAGCCGAAGGAGAAGGACGAGGTGATGGCGCAGTTTCACGGCAAAGAGGCCGACATCCTTGTCTCCACCAGCGTCGTGGAGGTTGGTATAGATGTGCCGAACGCCACTGTGATGCTGGTGGAGGGCGCTGACCGCTTTGGGCTGTCGCAGCTGCACCAGTTCAGGGGGCGGGTGGGGCGTGGCGAGCACCAGTCGTATTGCATACTACTCGCGGACAATGCCCAGGGGGTAGCGTTCGACCGGATGCAAATCATCCAGGAGACGCACGACGGGTTCCAGCTGGCTGAGGAAGACCTAAAGATCCGCGGCCCTGGCGAGTTCTTCGGCACGCGGCAGTCGGGTATGCCCGATCTACGGATGGCGAAGCTCTCCGACATGGCAACCCTCAGCCTGGCACGCGAGCAAGCTAAAGCCCTCTTCTCCCGCGACCCACAGCTCTCCCAGCCAGAGCACGCTCCGCTCAAAGCCGTGCTGGAAGCGTTCTGGAGCAGGGCAGAAACAGATGGGAATCAGTAATGTCGGGCGGATAGGACCTCCTTCTGCGAAGGGGCTGCTGATTCGTGATTCTTACCCATGAGAGTAATCGCGGGCACAGCCCAGGGCCGCCAACTTAAGGCTCCTCCCACTTTTGGGACTCGGCCAATGACTGACAGGCTAAAGGTGTCGCTTTTTGATACTCTCACGGCCTATGGCTTTGATGGTGCTCGCGTGCTGGATTTGTATGCGGGGAGCGGCTCGCTTGGGATTGAAATGCTGTCGCGGGGCGCTGAGTGCGCCGACTTTGTTGAGCAAAACGCCACTGTTTGCCGCACTATAGAGGAGAACCTTAGCAGCACGGGACTTTCCGACAAGGCGCGGGTTCACAAAATGGCGGTGGACCGCTACCTCTCAATGAAGTCGGCTGAGATCGTGGCTAAGGAAGCTGCCATGCCCTCCGCAAGGATAGCGCATGCTGTGCAGCTTTATGATATAATACTCCTCGACCCTCCGTACGCCGATCCACTTATAAACAGTATGTTGGAAAGGGTGGCGACATCGCCGCTCCTGGCAGAGGATGGGATTGTTGTGATCGGGCATGCTAATAGGGTGAAGCTGGCTGATGAGTATGGGGACGGGCGCATCCGCCGGGTGAGGCAGCGAGCGATGGGCGACTCGGCATACTCGATATACGAGGTTAAGTGGCAAGGGAAGGTGAATGAGCAAGGTTGAAGCTGCGCAGCAACCTGCCACTGATCAGGTGGGCCTTGAGCGGATCGGGATCTATCCGGGCACTTTTGACCCGGTAACACTCGGCCACGTAGATATTGCCACGCGTGCTCTACGGCTATGTGATAAGCTTATAATCGCGGTTGGGGATAACCGCAACAAGAACCCGCTTTTCAGCACACAGGAGAGAATAGCGCTCATCCGCCAGTCGCTGGCATCTGCGGACGTGGATGGCAAGGTGGTGGTAGAGGAGTTTCACGGGCTGACTGTCAAGTATGCACAGCAAGTAGGGGCGAGCTTGATTGTGCGCGGGCTGCGTGCGGTAACCGATTTCGAGTGGGAGTTTCAGCTTGCATTGATCAATCGCAGCCAGGACCCGCAAATCGAGAGCGTTTGCCTGATGACCAGTCAGGAATATTCGTTTCTCAGCGCAAGCATGGTGCGTGAGTTAGCGATGCTTGGCGGCAATTTGACGGGGCTTGTCCCTGTCAATGTTGCTGAGGCATTGAAAAGAAAATTGACCGACATGCATGCGAGCCTTTAGATGGGTGGCGGATTTCTGACTATTTAACCGGTAAGACGTCAAGAATGGAAGGGTTTCTTGGGAGTGCAACGGCGACGGCTATCCCATGTTGTGGCTCATGCGTCGCCGATCGCTCGGCGGCGATGTGAGCGTTTATCCTGGGGTAAAGGGGGGTGACAGCCATCAGTACCGGAATGCAGATGGATCTCCAGTATCTTATAGATAGATTGGAGACGATGGTTACGGGGGCCAAGCGTGTGCCTATATCTGGCAAGCTAATGCTGGATGAGCAGGAATTGGCCGACCTGATAGACCAGATGCGTACTGTGCTTCCTGAGGAGGTGCGCGCCGCTCGCAAAGTGCTGCGCGAGCGGGAAAGCACGATCCAGGAGGCTCAACAGCAAGCAGACGATATTCTGAAGACGGCGCACGAGCAAGCTGAAATGCTGCTTGATCAGCAGGGGCTTATGGCTGAAGCTGAAGCGCGTGCCACTCAGTATCTGGAAGACGCGGAGCGCGACGCGCAGGAGCGAGTGAGCGGGGCTGATGAGTATGCCCGCCAGGTACTTACTCAACTGCGTGAGCAGCTAGCCCGCCATCTCAGCACTATAGAGAAGGGGTTGAGCGCTCTGGACCAGCGCGAGTGAACTTTGCGCGAAGCTGCTAACGCGCCGCCACAGGTGTAAGCTCCTTGATCTGCTGGTAGCCAGTAGTCGGTAAGCCATCCCAAAGCCACTCCCCACGCGTGGGAGTGGCTTTTTCTTTGGTCCCGTCCGACCTTCCCACTGCTGGGGAAAGGACGTAAGTGTTCACAGTTGGGGTGCAGGGGCGTCCCTCCCCTCACCCCATGCCCTCTCCCACAAGGGGAGATATACTCCCCAGCAATAAAGCCCCCTCTCCCTTCATGGGAGAGGGGGTTTGGGGGTGAGGGTGCGTGAGGGTACACCCGCACAGATACCCCAAGAAGGTTGCTCCACCCCAACTCCTCTAAAAATGCGAAGGGTAGTAGTATAAAGGGGTGCTAAATCACTCGTATTTTCATTCGTAATGGTGGCCCATAGGGTCATGCCTTACTCTGAACAGTTTACGAAGGGGCTTTGGTTGTGCGTGCTGTGGGGCTGTATGGTATAATCGCCGCTGATATGGTAAGTGAAAAGAGCAACCTGATGGTCCGCACAGGGATAGCTGCGGCTCAAGGGAAGAGGCTGAGGGTGGAGAACCCAGGCATCTCTGTCTTCTTTCCTGCCTACAATGATGCAGGCACGATAGCCTCGATGGTGCTGGCTGCTTTGCACACCTGCGCCCGCCTGACTGACGACTATGAGGTTATCGTAGTGAACGATGGCTCGACCGACTACACCGCGGAGGTACTGTCGGATATTGCCTCTCGCTACGAACGGCTGCGCATCATCACGCACACGCAGAATCGGGGCTATGGCGGGGCGCTTCGCACGGGCTTCAAGTCGGCCTCAAAGGAGCTCATCTTCTACACAGATGGCGATGCACAGTACGATGCGCATGAACTGGCGATGCTCCTTCCGGCTATGCGCCCGGAGGTAGATATAGTGCAAGGCTATAAGATCGCCCGACATGACCCATTGTTCCGTATTGTCATAGGCAAGGTGTATCACTGGATGGTACGCTTCGCCTTCGGATTGCATGTGCGTGATACCGACTGTGACTTCCGGCTCATTCGTAAGTCGGCACTGGACCGCATCGAGTTGAGGTCTACTACAGGCTCGATCACTGTAGAGCTGGTGAAGAAGCTGCAAGCGTCGGGCGCGGTCTTCGCAGAGGTGCCTGTTCGTCACTACCACAGGGCCTACGGGCGATCTCAGTTCTTCAACTTCAAGCGTTTATGGGAGACAGCGAAGCAGCTATCACGGCTGTGGATTGACCTTGTGCTTATACCTCGGCTGACGAAGCGCAAGCCGGTCAAGAGTATAAAACCGCCGATGCAAGTTGACATAAGCAACCCATCACTGCTCTACCGGACTGAGGCAGAGGTGCGCGCCATGATCAGCGCGGGGCATGACCCCTCACTTGCTACAGGCCCTCTCAACCCGGGTGACGGTACTTACGATGGAGAGCAGGGTTGAGGGCAGGGTGGGTGTGGCGCGGCAACGCTTCGCGATATAGGGTGGCGCAAGTAGAGCAGCTTCGACCGCCTGCCGACTACGAGGAAGTGTACGCGGGTAAGAGGGTGATGGTGACGGGGGGGCTGGGCTTTATCGGCTCGAATCTGGCGCGGCGGCTCGTGGCGCTGGATGCCGACGTGCTGCTGGTGGATTCCCTTATTCCGGCGTACGGCGGCAACAGGCGCAATATAGCAGGGGTCGAGGAGCAATTGCGCGTCAATATTGCCGACATACGCACGCAGCCCACAATGAACGCCCTGGTGCAGGAGCAGGATTATATATTCAACCTGGCTGGGCAAGTAAGCCACCTCGACTCGATGATCGACCCCTTTACCGACCTTGAGATTAACTGCCGCAGCCAGCTTGCTATCCTTGAGGCGTGCAGGCACAATAACCCTGGGGTGAAGATAGTTTTCGCCGGAACGCGCCAGCAGTATGGCAAGCCTGACTATCTACCTATTGATGAAAAGCACCTCATGCACCCTACAGATGTAAACGGCATCAACAAGATGGCGGGTGAGTGGTATCACATACTTTACAACAACGTCTACGGTATACGCGCTTCATCCTTGCGCTTGACCAATACCTATGGACCCAGGCAATACGTACGAGATGCCAGGATGGGCTTCGCGGGCTTTTTTATACGCAAGGCTATGCTTGGCGAAGAAATATCTATTTACGGCGACGGCTCTCAGATACGCGACTTCAACTACGTCGAGGATGTGGTGGATGCTTTCTTGAGGGCGGGAGCGAGGGATGAGGCAAACGGAGAGGTCTTCAATCTGGGTGGAGAGCCTATAAGCCACCTGGATTTTACGAAGCTCCTCATCAGGCTGGCAGGTAGCGGCTCATACAAGCTGGTTCCGTGGCCCCCCGACCGCAAAGTGATCGACGTGGGCGATGTTTATAGCTCCTACGATAAGATAAAAGCGACGCTAGGCTGGGAACCGAAAGTGGGGCTGGAAGAAGGCCTACGAAGAACGGTGGAGTTTTACCAGCAAGAAGGGCAGTATTACTGGTAGTACGTAACACGCTACGGGGCTGTCAAGAGGCGCTTCTATAGCTTCCAAGTATGACGTCTGTTATTACGCGTCGTCTATTACGCAACACGGAGTACGTACTAGTCAATAGGCCAGGGGTGAAATGATTTACATAAACGACACCGGCGCGCAATATGCCAGCTTGAAAGATGACCTTGTCCCAATTGTGAATGGGGTCATGGAAAAGAGCTACTTTGTGCTGGGCGAGAATGTAGAGGAGTTCGACCGGGAGTTTGCGGCTTACTGCGGTACCAGGTACGCGGTGGGTGTTGCCAACGGCACAGATGCTATACACCTCGCCTGCATGGCGCTTGGCATCGGGCCGGGCGATGAGGTGATTACCACGCCGCACACAGCTACATTTAGCGCCCTCGGCATATCTATGACAGGAGCGATACCCACCTTCGCTGATGTAGACCCTGCAACCGGCAATATAGACCCCGAAAAGATCGAGGCGGCTATCACGGAGCGAACCAGGGCGATCATGCCTGTGCATCTATACGGCCAGATGGCAGATATGGAGCGGATCATGGAGATTGGCCGTGAGCACGGCATAGCTGTTATCGAGGACGCAGCGCAGGCGCATGGGGCCACTTACCGGGGCAGACGCGCAGGGTCTATTGGGCTGATGGGCTGTTTCTCATTCTACCCGACCAAGAATCTAGGGGCCTACGGAGACGGTGGGGCTATTACCACTGACGAGGGAGAAGTGGCCGAGCTTTTGCGCGAGCTGCGCAACGGGGGGCAAAAAGAGAGATATAATCATGTGCGGCTGGGTGTATGCAGCCGCCTGGATGAACTACAGGCGGCGATATTACGAGTAAAGCTACCTCATCTTGATAGCTGGAATAAGCGGCGGCGGGAGAACGCCGGGCGCTATGATAGGCTGCTCGTTGAAGCGGGCGTAGCTGCTGTTCCGCTCACCCTCCGCGACTATGGAGAGAGCGCGATGCACCTGTATGTCATCAGGGTGGACGCGGGGAGGCGAGATGCTCTGATTGACTATTTGAAGGCGCATGGCGTGGCCGCGATGATACACTATCCTCTACCTGTTCATTTGCAACGAGCGTACAGCTTTCTTGGGCTGGGCGAGGGCGCTTATCCTGAGGCGGAGAGGCTGGCGAAGGAGATAGTAACGCTGCCTATGTATCCCGAACTTACGGAAGGGCAGGCTCAGAGTGTGGTGGAGGCTATTCGCGGCTTCTTCGGCGCGGATGGGCAGAGATGACGGCTCGATTTGCAATGATCTCCGTCAAATGTGTGGCTTGTTGGGGTGACGCTGGGGTGTGGTGGGTGGCGTACAGTTGAGGGATAACAGCAGAGTAGAGCGTTTGATGCTGCCGGTGCGGCGGTTGGTGCGGCGGTTGTCTGCCCAGCCTACGCTGTGGAATCTCTTCAGGCGTATGCTGGAGCTTAATTTCCGCGAGGAACGGCGGGTTATTGACCGCGAGCTGATGCCCCTGGCGGCGCAAGTCCACCGGCAGGGACACAGCCCGCGCATTCTCGACCTGGGGTGCGGGACGGGTGAGCTTGCGCCTGTTTTCCTCAAATCTGCTTACAGCTACACAGGGATAGATATTGAGGCGGAGCGTATCGCATACGCAAGCAAGGCGCACCCACAAGCCCGCTTCCACGTGATGGACGCTAGCGCGTTGACCTACCCTGACGGCTATTTCGATCAGATGTTGATAACGGGAGTGCTGCATCATCTTTCGGACGAGGATGTACGAAGGATCGTGCGGGAGATGAAAAGGGTGCTGCAACCGGGTGGGCGGGTGCTCGTTATGGAAGATGTAGCGTTGCGGGGGTCGCTCAACTTGTTGGGAGCACTGGTGCATCTTGCTGATGCAGGAGCGTATATACGGCGTCCCGGGCAGTACACGCCTTTGTTCAAGCCTGAGTTCACAGTTGTGGCTACATATCCTGTAAGAGCAGGAGTTTGTGACTACCAGGCGTTCGTGCTGAAGCCTGCGTGAGGTACGTCGTCGTGTCGTGAGGCACGGGCGATAAAGATTGCTGATAACCCAAACGGTACTCCCGTTGTCCTGTATAATGAGCCGATGGAACCCGAAGCGCATTTTGTTGTAGCTGAGGCTGAAGAAGCGCAGCAGAGAGTAATCTCCAGGAGAATAAAGATGGATTCCGCCTGGTGGAGCACTTTTGCTCTACTAATGATCGCTATGTGCCTGACTGTAACGGGCGAGTTATTGCTAAAGGCGGGGATGAACAGGCACGGCGAGTTGAACATCAGCCTTTCTACTTTAGCGCCGACTGCGGCAAAGCTATTCAGCAGCCCTTTTGTCCTGGGCGGTTTTTTCTTCGTATTTAGCGGCGCTCTCTTCTGGTTGGCTGTACTGTCACGCTGGCCTTTATCGCTGGCTTACCCTCTGCTCTCGATTAGCTACATCATCGGCATTATTGCCTCGGTTGTCTTCTTGAAAGAGAAGATCAGCTTTGTACAGATCGCAGGCGTGCTCGTCATAATGGTGGGTGTCTTCCTCGTGAGCAGGTCGCCGGAGTGAGGCTGGGGGATCAGGGTAGGGGTGTGTTGTGAGTCGAAAGGTGGTAGATGAGCCTGCGATAGGGGTGCCGGAGGATGGCTCTAGCCAGGTGCATGCTCTATCTCAGGAGGCTCCTGCTGCCGTGTCCGCCGTGCCTGCGCCGCCTTACACTCTGACTATCATCATACCTGCCTACAACGAGGGCGATGCGGTAGGTGCTGTCATACGCAAGGCGCAGGCGGTGCGACCTGACGCGGAGATATTGGTGGTAGACGACGGCTCGGCGGATAACACGGCGCATGCAGCTTTCGCTGGGGGGGCGCGGGTCATAAGGCACCCTTACAATAAGGGGAATGGGGCCGCCGTGAAGACGGGCCTGCGCAACGCGAAAGGCGAAGTGGTGCTTTTGCTCGATGCCGACGGGCAGCACCCACCGGAGGATATAGAGAGGGTGTTGGCTGGGATAGGCGAGTACGACCTGGTTGTGGGTGCGCGCACCAGAGATTCCGAGTCGGCATGGGTACGGGACTTTGGCAACTCAATCTTCAACAACCTGGCTACATACCTGTCGGGGCGCAAGATACCCGACCTCACATCGGGCTTCCGGGCTATGAAGCGGGATCACATTATGGAGTTTATTCACCTGCTGCCCAACCTCTACTCTTATCCTACCACCAGCACGCTGGCTTTTATCAAAGCGGGCTATAATGTGCAGTTCGTGCCGATAAAGGCGCGCAAGGGCACAGGCAGAAGCAACACCAGGATAGTGCGTGATGGCACAAGGGCTGTGGTTATCATCTTGCGCATGATAACTCTCTTTGCACCAATGAAGATATTTCTGCCTGTGAGTGTAGTTCTCTTTCTCTTTGGCGTTTTTTATGGATTTGCGAATATCTTTCTCTTCAGCATCAACCGTATACCGGCAGGCTCTGTTCTGCTGATATTGAGCGGCCTTTTCATCTTCCTTTTCGGGTTGATCTCTGAGCAAATAGCGGCCATGCGTTTTGAGAACAGCCAGCGCTTTTGGCCGACCGATGCCGACTGGAAGGGGAGCCAACCCGCTGAGGAGCAGGACCAGAAGCCGCAGAGCCGCGATCCTGAATGATGCGCAACCCCGACCGGCAGCCCACCTCTGCTCGCGCCTATGCTCTGAGGATAGCAGGCACTCTACTTTTCGCGTTATTGCTGCTGTGGCTCAATTATACGGGCAAGCTCCCTCTGGCTGATGTATTTGCCACGCTGAGCAAGGCCAACATTGTTCTGGTTGGGTTGTCGCTTGCCCTCTACGCGCCATTCCTGATGGTCAAGGCGGCGCGGTGGCGGCTCCTCTCGGCGAACATGCTTATGCCCACGCGCTGGTATGACGCCTGGCGTATATATGCGATCAGCCTGGGAGCCGGTACATTCACACCAGGGCAGGCGGGCGATGCTCTGAAGGCGTGGTATATGCAGCGGATGGGCTTTTCGCTTGCTCGTGCTCTGGGCGCGGCTGTGCTGGACCGGCTCTTCGATGTGGTTGGGCTGGCGGTGTTGGGGCTTGTCGGCGTGGTGGTGATAGGCCAACATACGATGAGCGAGGCGCCAATCTTTGCAGGGTTGGCGGCGCTGGCAGCGCTGGCGGTTGTAGCTGTGGCCTTTGCGGCGTGGGGGCGCGCACGCACAGTGGCTCTCAATCTGGTGATGAGCCGGGTGCGCCGCCTCATCGCATCCAGAACGCAGAAGTCAAGGGTCGCGGAAGAGGGCGTAGAAGGAGCCGCGTGGTCGCTACGCCCGGCTACGATTGCCTACTCGGGAGTGCTCACAGTGGCGAGTTTTGCTACTTCGGTATTCAGGGTGTGGTTGTTCGCGGCTGCGCTCAATATATGGCTAGGCCCGCTACAAGTGGCGGGCTTTGTCGGCTTCACAACAGCCGCTTCGCTTGTGCCTGTCACAGTCGGAGGGGTAGGCACGCGCGACGTTGTGGCGGCTGTGGCGCTCTCTCAGCTTGGCTACACGTCGGCACAGGGTATAGCTGTTTCGGCGTTGATCCTTCTGCTGAATGTCGGGCAAGCAGTGATAGGCTGGCTGGTCTGGCTGCGGTATACGAATTACGAATTACGAGTTAAGCATTACGAATTATGAATCGCGGCTATCCAATTCGTAGCTTGTACTTTGCTAAGGGGTTGGGATTGGGTTTTAGCATAGGGGCGAGCCGGTATCTGCTGCCGTTGATGTTCACGGGGCTGCTGGTGATAGCTTTGTTCTTTGTAGTTGCAGGGTTTGCGAGGCGTGGGGTGGGTACACGCCTGTGGAAGGCTGTTGTTTCTCAGCGTTCTGTGGTGGTCTTTTTCACGGTGGTTCTTCTCTTTGTGGTAGCCTTTGGCACCTTTCTCAAAGGCTATCTTGACACAGAGCATTTGCGCGCCCGGGCAGGAGTGGATTTCGGTTCTCGCTACAATCTGGTCGCAGGCTCACCTTTTGGGAGAGCACCTATCACAGCGACTCTCATCACCTCTGCTACTCTTCCAGACGCTGTGGTCTTTGATACGCCCGTAAAAGAGGCCCCACTGGCAGGGCAACGGAAGTTGGCTAGCAGCGTAATTGCTGTGCGTCCGGGAAGCACATATCGCTACAGCTTGTATACCAGCAGCCAGCAACCATCGGCCAGTGGGGCGGGCAATGGCAGGGCGCATGTGCGCTTTTTATGGTTGGATGCTTCTTTGAGGACGCTGTCGTGGCAAGATAGCCCTGAGTGGGATGCTGTCGCTCCGAG
The DNA here is from genome assembly GCA_027317125.1 of Chloroflexota bacterium. Lineage (GTDB taxonomy): Bacteria > Chloroflexota > Chloroflexia > QHBQ01 > JADMIH01 > JADMIH01. Next base: position 12,755 of record DAHVFG010000051.1, read on the forward strand.
ATCAGCCGATCTGTTTCACGCAGGCGCTTACCAGGCGCCTGCGGGGAGCAGGTATATGAGGTTTGAGGTGTGGAATGTAGGTAGGAACCCTATAGTTGTGTCGCAGCCTGCTGTGTCACAGGATGGCGTATATGTGGAGCAGCTGCCGAACGGCACACAAGGAGCCATCGCCTTCTCCTTGGACTGGGAGAGCGCGATGGGGGGGCCTATACACTCGATAGGGATGGAGCAGCATAATGCCGCCTCTGCCGCCGAGCATGGTATTAGAATGAGGCAGGGGGCTGATTGGCTGAACAACCTCTTTGTGAGCAAAGGTATAAGCGCCACTTTTTACGCCACCGGCTATAATCTTATTGAGGGGAATACGAGCCGCCGAACCTTCTCAGGGGACCCGACTTACCAGTGGGCCTCGCCCAAATATGGTTGGGGCTCTGATTACTGGCTGACGCACAAATGGTTTAGCGACGATCCTTATTCCACCGCGAAAGAGCAGCCTGGGTGGTACTTCGGCGACCAGACGCGCAAGCTGATGGCCGCAGGGAACGAGATCGGCACGCTCACCTTTGGCCATATCTATGTGCGCGGCTCGAACCCCTCACAATTGGCTACTGATCTCGACCAGTGGCTGGCTGTGGCCGGGGATATGGGCGTGCCTCGGCCTACAACCTTTGCTTTCCCATGGCGCAGCAGCAATTCTATCAGCAGCGACTTCTATGACGTGCTATACGAGCGCGGCATTCGCGCTGTGACTCGCCTTTATGCGCCCGACTTGCAGGACCTTTACGCAATCGGCGCGCCTCTCGTCTACACAGATGTCCGGCGACCTACTGTTTACAGTAAGATGCAGGTTATGCCCGATTTTCTGCTGGGCGCGCCCTCCATCAACGCCGGTGAAGAAGGGGGGGAGGCGGGCATAAGCCTGCAAGGGGGTCTGGAAGTGATAACACAAACGTTGGAGCGCCGGGGCGTGACCTCTTTCTGGAACCACCCTGAGCAGCTTGGCGATGCCCCGTCGCTAGCAGGCGTCAGGCAGACGTGGGAGGGGGTGGTATCAGCCGCCGTGAAGGAGGGCGACAACGGCCGGCTCTGGATAAGCACTGTGGCTAACATAACTGCTTATGAGCGGGATTTATTGAGCGTGACCGCCACGCTGGATAAAGGGTTCCTGGGGCTGGGCGGCTGGAAGCTGAGCGTGCGCAACGACTCTGGGCGTGAGCTTTCGGGGGTGACGCTCACCTTACCGGGAGAGGTAAGCAGTGCATCTTCCGCAGATGCTACGGTGCAAACAGTTACGCACCCCACTCCGAATAGTACACGCTTGAGCGATACCGCCAAGCCTGCTTATCCGGCGCGGCAGCTTGTTTTGTCTAAAGTGAAGCCTGGCGTAACGACCATCGAGATACGGTGGACGCCGGGCGAGGAGCCTCTAAGTTGAGAGGACGCGGCATGGCGGGTAGCGGTTACACGAAGCTGCTCGTCCTTGTCGGGCTTCTGGCCCTCACTGCGGTGACAATCGTCATCGCTTATCAGCGCGAGCGCACAGCTCTCCTCAATATTGGTGATCCAGGCGACACGCCATTTCTGACGCCATTCACCTTTAATGGTGACGAAGCCGATCTGAATTACCGCTACCGCTGGACGACAGGGCACTCGGAGTTAGAGTTCATAGGGGCGGGCTCCGCCCGGCCGCAAAGCGTGAGCATACGCGCTCAGCGTCCGCCCCCCTCTTTCTCCGCCGTTCCTGTGACCATTTCTGTGTCACTAAACGGGCAACTCCTCCAACCTGCGGTCATCACTCTTAGTGAAGGGATAAAGCTGTATAGCTTCCAGGTAGAGCCGGGCGGGGCGGCTCTCTCCGCGCCATACAGGGTAGTTATAGACGCCACCACCTTCCAGTCGGGTGGCGACACGCGCACTTTGGGAGTGAAGGTAGATAGTGTCACCTTGCAACAGGAGGGTGGCGGCGTCAATTGGCCGCCTATCTGGGCTGTTGGGTGGTGGTTGGTAGTGGTGGCAGGCTTGTATGCTCTGGTCTTATCGCTGCCGGGGCGGGGCGGGGTTGCGCCTGGCTTTTTAGTCTCTGTTGCAGCGATTGCGGCGCTGGTTTTCCTGCATAGTGTGAACGCTCTTTATCTGGCTGCCTATTTGCCGGCTGTGGCGGCTGTGATTGGGCTGGTGGGCCTGCTTGCCTGGCAGAGGGAGAGGCTGTGGCGCTGGCCGGAAGCTGTAGACAACCTGAACAGGGCACGGCTCTCAGGGGCGATCATGCTGGTGGCGATGCTTGTGTATGCCGGGCTGTCACTCTGGACGATACCGCAAGTTGCCGCCATCGGGCACGCAGACTATGCTGAGAACGCGGTTATCGCCCGCAATGTGGTGGAAGGCAGGGGCTTCGTAGTAGATTACGTGGCGCAGTTCTACAAGGATTATCCGGGCATCACCCACCCTGCAGAGACGTGGCCGCTCCTGCAACCCCTCCTCATCACACCTTTCTTTATGGTATTTGGGCCGCAGACCTGGGCGGCAAAGCTCCCTAATCTGGTGATAATGCTGGGGCTGGCATGGGCTATTTACGCCTTGTCCTCACGGCTGTTCGACAGGCGTGTAGGGCTGCTGGCAGGGGTGCTGGCGCTTACCCACCCCTATTTCTTCAATGCGGTGCTTTACCCGATCAATGATTTGCCCTTCACGGCGCTCTTCTTTGCATTTGTATGGTTGCTGAGCAGATCAGTCCTACACAACTCAACCCTCACCCTGGCACTCACCGGGGTGGTGGCCGGGCTTCTGATTTGGAGCAAGCCGAGCGGGGCTGCGCTGATAGCTGGGGTGGTACTATGGCTGCTGTGGCGATGGCTACGGCAGTGGCCAGGGCGGCGTACGAAGGCGGAGAGTGCGCTGCCCTGGCGGTGGCTGTTTGTGGCCGGGGGCGCGGCTCTTATAGTGCTACTGCCTCTGGTGATACGCAATCTGCTGGATTTCAAGGTGCCGTTCTTCAGCACTGAGAGCCTGGACGTGGCTATCTTGCGCTACTGGCCTCGACACGACGCTGAAGATATTTATAAGGTGTATGCAGGGGGCGAGCTACCTGCTTTGCGCTGGATAATAGGTGGAAAGTTTGGCTATGAGAATCTTTTCAACGCCATTATAGACAATGTAAAGGCAGTGTGGCTGCAAGGGGTTCTGGGCGAGCCGGGGACGGGGGAATATGTTTTTGGCCTGCTGCCTCTGTGCGGTGCGCTAGTGGGGTTAGCTGCGTTGCCTCAGCGTGCACGGGGTCTGTTAGGGATGGTTGGAGTGGGGCTAGGGGTGTACACGCTTTTTGTGCTTCTATACTGGCACTATGAGGGGCGTTATTTTCAGGTAGTGGTGCCATGGCTTTATATGCTATTGGGGTGGGCGGTCTTTTGGGTGTGGGACAGAATCCGGCAAGGATGGCCCGGGAGAGAGGGAAGAGGCTGGGGGCTGCTTGTGCTGCCGGTGGCGGTTGTGGGGCTGCTCTCGCCTTCTGTTAGGGCCATAGTAGAGGAAGCGCAAGGGGATATTGTGACGCCTGGTTTTGTCACCGGCATGCAGTGGTTAAAAGCCAACAGCTCGCCGCAGGACGTGGTGATGACGCGCGATCCATGGGAGCTAAACTGGCAGACCGAGCGTAAAGCTGTGATGATACCCAATGAGGATTTGCAGACGATCGAACGTATCGCGAAGCAATACGGTGTGACGATGCTCCAACTTGGCGGTCCAGGCGACGGTATCAACGTGCGGAACTGCCCCGCCGATGCGTCAGCGGGCAGCTTCCCTACAGGCTCGCGCCCCGCACTAGGCGCTCTCTACTGCGGGGTGGAACGACCGGGCTACAAGCTGGTCTACCGTCAGGGGGCGCTCACAGTTTACAGGTTAGGGAATTGAAGGGTAATGCGTAATGTGTAAGAAGATAAAGAGAGTTGGTCCCTCAGCCTCTAAAGTTGTTCTCTTGAATATGCATTATGCAATACGTATTATGTTCTACGCCGCTATCGCGCGCTCTTCATCATGGGGGGTGGGTAGGGCTACCAGGTTGGGGGCTGTGGGGGGCGTCGGACCCTGTATGGCGGCGTAGGAGGCCTGACGCTTGGGGCCGAAGCCCTTCAGCTTGATGACCTGGCCGTGGCGGGCTGCGTCGGCAAGCTCTTTGGTGGAACCGACGCCTAGCTCATTGTGGAGCCTGAGCGCAAGCTTCGGCCCTACACCTGCAACGCTCATCAGGTCAGATACGGCGGGTGGAAGGTCGGCTTTTAGCTCGACGTAGAAGTTCATTGTGCCTTCGCGCACAAGCTCACGCACCTTGTTGCCGAGGCGCTTGCCGAGGCCGAGCTTGGGCCACATCTCTTCTTCAAGGGCAGCTTCGAGCGCCATGGGGCCAAGCCTGAGCAGTGTGCGGGCTGCATCGCGGTATCTGGCGATGCGATATTCGTTTGCCCCCGCCATTTGCAGCAGCGAAGCGCAGCTGAAAAGCACTTCCGCCGCTTGCTCGTGCGAGATAGCGGGGCGATTGGTGATTATCTTCAGGTTGTCTTTGTTCATCTCTTTACCCTCTTATGCTTGTCTCAAACTGTTGAATCAGGCGCTCATTTATACTCACTTAGCGGAACCTCTGTTCTAATTATACAGGTAAATAGGAGAAAAAGCAAGTGTACCAAGGGTATTTTTAGTGTAAGTGTTGAGAGTTGGGGTGGGCAATCTTCTTGGGTATCTGTGCGCTCCACTTGCCCTCACCCCCAAGCCCCCTCTCCCTTCATGGGAGAGGGGGCTTTAGTCATGGTGAGTGCACAGGGGATAGAGATGTGCTCCCATGAAGGGAGAGGGGGCTTTAGTCATGGGACACCTCTGTAACCTCTATTCTGAACGCCCACGGGAGTGGGTTTACGGACTCACAGAGCGGTGGCTCTAAATGTTGGCGGCTATTCTGTAATCCAATCTCCACTTTTCCATCTTGCGAAAGTGCCTGATCTCATCAAGATCGAAGGTTGCTAGATATATTCCTTCCGCTTCGCCCGACTCTATGATGAGGGTGTCTCTAGGCTGACCGGCGCTATCCCATTGAGCGCAGTGATATGCGCTGGAGTGCCCGTTGTCGTGAGGAGAAGGATAGTTGGTCATAGCGATGCCTACGAGGTTGTCGAATGCTCTCACTATGAGCTGTGCTCTTCTAGGGTAATCCCAGGTGCATGCATTGGGAACAAGGATGATCTCGGCCCCATTCAGCATCAGACGAGTGGCAGGCTCAGGGAACTCTCTATCAGCACAAATCATTGTGCCTACGGCGAGGCTTCCCTCCGGGGTTTGGAGCGTGCATACAGGAAAGGAGTTGCCAGGCGTACAGTTATAGTCTGGGCCGACTGCCTGGTAGTCGGGTGATTCCTTCGTTAGCTCCTCTATTCCTTCGTTGCAGATATAGACCTTTGAGTAATTCAAGAGTACTTCGCCCTTTGGGTTGATGATAGAGAGGGTGTTTCTGGGCTTTGGCCGGTGTTGTTCCAGGTAAGTGATAGCGATGTGCATTTGTAAGCTCTGCGCCAGCTCGACATAACGTTGAAAGAAGTCGCTTTCTCTTGTGATGGCGGCGTTCTCCCAGCCAGCTTTCCCTTGCGCATCAAAGGGGCAGGGGGCATAGCCGATATTCCACATTTCGGGAAAGAGGGCCAGATCAGCGCCCAAAGCACTGGCTTTTTTGCAGTATTCGATGCCTTTTTGCAGGTTGAATGCTTGCTCCATCTGCTTTGGCAGGATTTGCAAGAGAGCGATGGTAAGTTTCATGCTATTACTTTACCACAGTGTCCGCGATCTTGCGTGGAGGCGCGCAATAGTGGCTGCTATCGTGAGCGGGCTTATAGGTTGAAGAAGAGGTTATTTAGCATGGTAAAGGCGCTGGTAACTGTTCAGAGTTAGGGGGGAGCAATCTTCTTAGGGTAGCTGTGCGGGTGTTGCGCCGCCACCCCTCACCCCATGCCCATCTCCCACAAGGGGAGAGGGGGCTTTAATGCATCTAAATTGCCGGAATGACTCAGCCAGGCAAAACCATGCCTGGTATCAGCCAATCTGCGAGCCG
>DAHVFG010000052.1:0-18698 GCA_027317125.1 Chloroflexota bacterium
CTCGAATATGCAATCGTAGATTGAGCAGGAGACGTTTTCAAGCAACCTATTCAGTTGTTGGGCTTTCCGTAAGCTTTACGTAGTCGGCAGCATTGTCGTCAAGGCTTGCCTTACGACGGCGATAGCGGTCAGTAGTACGCGGGTCTTTGTGGCCCGCAGCGTCCTGCACCTTAGACATCGAAGCCCCACCTTCAAGCGCTAACGTAATGAAGGTAGCCCTCAGCCCGTGGGGCGAAGTGTCCACCTCCAGTCCCGCATCGGCTATCCTGCGCGTAACGATGTCCCACACGCCCCAGGCGGATAGCGGCTTGCCGGTAACCTCCCAGTGCGCTTCTTTGCCCCGTCCCACACGCTTCACCGGCGAGAAGAGGGGTAGAGAGGGGTCTGTCGCTACCAGGTGTCCGTCCGCCGCCGCCCGGCCTCTCCCTACAGCCAACAGCCACGCATACAGATCGTCTGCAACCTCCGCCGTCAGCTTAACTACGCGGCGCTTATTGCCTTTGCCAAGGACCACGAGGACGTTGTAACCTCCCTGCACCTGGATGTTTGCCAGCCGTGCAGCGGCAAGCTCAGAGCGCCGCAGTCCCGTACCTATTAATATATGTAGAATAGCGGTGTCCCGAAGAGAGGGCAAGTCGCCCACTTGCCTGGCTTTTTGCAAGAGTACTCGAGCCTGTTTGAGGGTGAGCGCGGGTTGGCCACGATCGCCCGCGTCCCGCAGACCCGCTACCGAGCGACCATCCGCAGGATTACGGCCCTGGGCTTTGAGAAGACCCAACTCCCAGGCTTCAGTGACCAACCTGCGTGCCACGGTGAGCCGTCTGTTGACGGTTGAGGGGGCATACCCTCTCGCCAGAAAAGCACGATAGCTTACCAGCACGTTCTTGTTGATATCAGCTAGTGCGAGTTCTCGCTCGGCTAAGAAAGAGAGGAAGTGACGAATATCGCCCGTGTAGGCACGGCGGCTGTGCTCAGAGAGTACTCCCGCGATCAATGTATCGACCGCCGCAGCCACTACAGAGGCCGTGGACTTATCTTCAAGGATCATTGTGCCGGGTGCAAGCTCTACGATCCCGGCAAGAATGCCGGGTGGCTCGTTCTCAACAACCTCCGCAGCACTCTCGCGGGATGCTAGTTCCAATCGCGGCATCACTTCGGGCGCCGGCTTCTGGATAACTTCTTCCATCGTCTGGCCTATCTCCTGTCGCGAGTGCTTACTGGCGGCACCTTTCTCTGGAACGCTGTCCTCAGGGCCTGTTATGTATCTAATAGGTAAGCTGTTCATGCGAATATTCTAGCTCTGGATAGTAGGTATTGCCGAGATTTGCACACCAACCCACGATAACGGTAATTATCGTGGGTGGATTTGCGCGTGCCAGGGAGGAAGACTTGACCTGCCCCCGTTATTTCATCCAACAGCAGTGAGAGAAATCCTGTCGATGAACTGCCCCCGGAAACTCCGCCAGCTAGTCCCTCTTCGGGATTCTAACTTAAATTCTGGAGGAGTTTTTAGGGGGCAGGTCACTATTCCCACCGACTGAACACTCACAAACCAGCCTCTACTCGACTGGGGAGGAAGTCGCAGAGGTCAGGCACTTACTTGGCGCACCAATCATTTGTCCGCTAATCTCATGCAGAATTGAAGCCTGTGCAGGTCGCGCCTCTGTAACGACACGGCGAAGCGGAGTCTCAAACGCTGACCACAGGCTCGAAGTTCTGGATGTCTTCTCGTGACCCGCCTTCTCCATTGCCGTACTGGCTATAGCTCGCCACAAAATCTATGTATTGCAGCCACTTGACCATTTTGAATCCGAGCTGCGTCTCCGCTCGCAGACGAAGCGGCGCGCCGTGTGGTACCGTTAGCGGCTCGTAATTCATCTCGTACGCCAGTATGGTCTGTGGGAGCCTGGCCATCTCGATCGGAAGCGACTCGTGGAATGGGCGGCCCTTTGCATCCAACCCGATCGACACGAACATCATGTAGCGCGCCCCGGCCCTGGGGTGACAGCGATTCAGGATCACGCTGAGGGGCACTCCTCCCCACTGCGCGACGGCTGTCCAACCCTGGATGCAATGGTGCTTGGTAATCTGGGTCTGCTTTGGCAACGCTTGCAAGTCTGCCAAAGTAAAGCTCATAGGATTATCCACCAGGCCTCTTATCTCAAGAGCCCAGTCCTTGAAATCGCCCTTGACCAGCTGCTTGTACTCCTCTGTGTCAGGCGGATAGCCGTTCAAGATCATGGTCGGGGAGATTTCATCGGGGTTATACGTCTGGCGAGAACGCAGCCGGAAAGATAACAGACGCTGCCCCGGCCGTATTATGGCGCCAAGGATATGCTGCATGGACCGAGGCGAGTGCCGAGAATACCAGGTAGTAAGCGCCCAGATAAAGATACTCAGCGCAATGATCCCCAGGCCAATGGCGATAGCCAGGCCCTGATCGTGGTCGTGCTGGCCGAGCACTATGTTGCCCATGTTTTCGCCGAACCCGGTAACAACGACCAGTGTTACGTGTATGACGATGAATCCAAGGAAGGCCACCAGCCCGATGAAATGCAGGCTACGAGCGGTTTGACGCCCACCGAAGAGCCGGGCGTACCATGGAAACTGAGCCTCAATTGCTGGAGACTGTGCCGCTCCGGTGAGAATCAGGAGCGGAGCCAGCACAAATATCACAGCCGCGTAGGCAAGCTGCTGCATCGGGTCAAAGGGATTGTACGATCCAGCAGGCGGTAGACGGAATGTCACATAATCGGTGAACGTATTCCACGCCTCCGGGACGACGGACCAAGAAGTTGGTATCAGGCGGGTCCATCCGCCGGACGCGAAGAGCAGAACCACGTAGATGAGTCCGTTGAGCACCCAGAAGCCTATCGCGGCAAAGTGCCACTGGCGGCCCAACCCCAGGCTGTTCCCCGGCTGTGCAATCAACGGCGACCAATCCTCTTCTTGCTCTCTGGCTATCCAGGGCAACTCTGGATTGATAACTCTGCGCGTGAATTTGATCCACTCGGTGCCGGGGATGCAATGGTCATTCCAATAGAGACGCGGATAAGCTGCCAGGATCTGTATGCCCGCCCTGATAACGAAGCCCATCAGCAAGAAGTTTATCCAGTGGGTCACCCGGATCCAGGCCGGAAAGCCGTACTGTGCATCGTTCATTTACATTATCTCCATCCAACGTCAAGGCTGTCCACCTTGTTCACCTGTCGACCGTCACCCACACAATATACTGCGTGGTCGCTCGCCCCGCTGCATGCCCGGTGCGCAAATGAGAGCGGCATGTGCGATATGACCCTATTCTATTCTTGTGCCACTCTCCCTGCGCAGCCTGCCAAATGGTCAGCGGAGGCGGACTGGTAGCTCCCCGAAACCGTTGCTCGGATAGATGTGTCTCCTCGGCGGGTCAGCAGCGCCCAACTCGATCGTGGTCGTGCGCGCCAGCAGCTCCTCCATGGCGACCTTCATCTCGAGGCGCGCCAGAGGAGCTCCCAGGCAATAGTGAATGCCCGCCCCGAACAGGAGGTTGTCTGCGGGGTTACGGTCGAGGCGCACTACATCGGGATCGTCAAACGCGCGTGCATCACGGTTCGCGGAGATCCAATTGAGCGAAAGATGCTCGCCGGCGTCGATCTTGCGGCCTTCGATCTCCACCGCTCGCGTCGTGCTCCGGCGGTTGGCCACCAGCGGGCCGTCGGCGCGAAGAATCTCGTCAATGGCGGCAGGCAGCAATGCAGGTCCGCTACGCAGTCTCTCCTGCATGTCCGTGTGCCTCGCGAGATAGTACACGAGGATCCCGATCGATGCCGCCACGGTGCCCTGGCCCGCTGTCCAGTTGCGCAAGATGCTGACGATATCCTCGTCGCTTAGCACCACGCCGCCAACTGTAATTCCCATGATGCTGGCGGTGACGTCCGAAGTAAGCGTGGTGTGCGTGGTGTGCGTGGTGTGCGTGGTGTCCGTCAGGTCACCGCTCGCATGCCCACGGACTTCTCGCCGCACGCGAAGCGCCTCCATAACATATCCTGTGAACTCGCGTGCCAGTGCCGCGCCCGCCTCCTTGTTCTGTGAAAAAGCCACCTCCTGATTGCCGTGCGTCCAGCCGCGCAGCTTCTCCCAGGTCTCCTGCGGCCAGCCGAGAAACAGACAGAGAGTTTTGATGGGGAATGGTTGGGCGAATTCGGGGATGAAGTCCAATTCATCGCCACCGCACGCAAGCATCTCTTCCAGCAGGTCAACGGCAATGCGCCGGCAGCCCGGCTCAAGCGCTTTCATCTGCTCAGGCTGGAAATAGGGCGCCAGCGCGCGGTTGTAGTGAGTGTGCTCTGGAGGATCCATGCCATTGGGAATGGCGCGACGCTTGGAGGCGCTACTGTAGGTCTCAGGGTCTGCCAGGACGTTCACAACGTCCTGGTGCCGGAAGAGCGACCAGTCCAGAAAGTGGCTGTAGGCAACGGGGCAGCGCTCGCGCATCTCATCGTACACACGGCGCTGATCGCCTAGCACGGAAATATCTCGTGGATCCCAGTCGGGGGTTGGATGGTTGGTCATGTGCGCTCCTTTTGGCGCTCAAAATATCGCGCGTGTTCTTCTGGGCTGAAGTATTGACATTATCTCCGTTCACCTATGGATGGTGAACGGCCGCCCATACCCAAACGTGCCATTACTCAATCTGTGAGAGCGGCTGCCCGCTGTATATTCCATGGCTAACATTATCCCCACCTGCGCGCCCAGGTCTACGCAAGGCGCATTTCCTCGTGCCTCCCGTGCCTCCCGTGCCTCCATAGCCGCTCTATTCACGTCGGGCGCCACGAGGCCCAGCGAGCCGAGCGGCACGCACACGTCAGGTGTTACTGCCAACACGCCGGGTATGTCAAGGGCCACACCGTGCCGCAGAGCAGCCGGAAGCCCAAGTTGGTGTGCCTGCATAGGATAGTGCGCAACCGACTCAGGTGCAGGCATGGCTTCTGGAAGGACTTCTCCAGACACAGATCGGTCTACTAGCGTGACCCGGTCGGGTAATGGCATAGCCAAAGTCAACGGCTCTTCGAGCACGGATGGGCTTTTGGGTTTGGTTTCCTCGGTTAGCATTGCATCTCCCTAATTTGCTTTTGTGATCCACAGGTAGCGGGACCCGAGGCGTCATGTTCTACAACTCCTCGCGCCCGCACTCCGGGCACCGAGACTCGATGAAGTCCAGCGACCCCAGAATGCCGTTCACCGTAGGGAGCGGAGGCCCGTCGCTGGCCCGGCTCGACAGATAGATCTTGCCGTAGCGTCCGGCGACGAAGACGGCCTGAGATGCTGTTCTCCCATCACGAGTCATCGCACCGTAATCCCGGTGAACCTGACCATCTTCGTCGGCCAGTACAGGGAAAGGAAGGTTGTCATACCTCTGTAGTTGCACCGCCTCCTCCAGCGTTCCTCGTACGACCACGAGTACCTGCGCACTTTCACTGACGATTTCGGTGTAGCGCCTGGCGAGGTCGTGAAGAAGGCTGGAAGAGGACGACCGGACGGGATCGGCGATATATTCGGCGGTACGAGCCCCAACGAAGACCAGTATCAGACTCCGGCGACTGTGGTCGTGGTTGCAGTCATGGTAATCAGAGGTTGGAATCGGCTGTCCCTTGGTAGAGGGACGAGTGAAATCGGGCATGAAGTTCCCGGTGACTGGCCAGATTCGGGTTGCTTTCGGAGTCTGCATAGAATTCATAGCGTTCAGGGTTTCCATTGGTGGCTTTCTCCTCCCATTAGAGCTGTGACGCTCTCACAATCAATGCTCAACGTCCCAGGACGACCGCTCGCGCTCGCCGGCTCACAGTCGCGATAGGGTCCGGTTTTCGTTTCGACCGCTTCGCGATTCTCGTGGCTTCATTAACACGATACCGCGATAAATCTACGAGTAGTGTGTCCTGGCGCACATAGGCTCGATACTGCCTAGGATTATCACCATGCATACACCAGCCACTACCTCTGCTACCTTTGCTACCTCTGCTACCACAAGGTCGAAAAGGCCATAGGAGCCATAAAGGCAGGTTTCCACATGGAGGCGCTTTCGTTTGCCCCAATCAATGGTGTGGCAGAGGGTCGGCCACTGATATGGCGTATGCGCAAACGAGGTGGGCACAACTTCCCTTTCATTACAATTATGGGCGAGGAGCTTAAGGGTAGTGCTAGGAAAGTGCTAAGGTTGTATTAAGATCGAGGTGTAGCAGGGGGCCGGCGATATTGAAGCTGAACGGCTGTGGGCAGCCGTCTTCATGGCAGCGATGCGCAGATTTTAGCGCTTCTCCGAGGTGATATCTGAAGATGCTGGCGGACAAGTTGCATCAGCGCGCAGCTATGTAACCGTAACGATGAGCAGCAGGGCAAATAGGAAGCTCTGGGCGAACTCAATCAGACCAACCGTCTTGATAGGGAGTTGTACAGGCGTGCGCCAGAGGGTCCAGCCGGCTCGGAGCAATGAGGGCACAAACGCCGCAAAAGACCACCAGGGCAGGGCACCCAGGAGAGCGCACGCCCATATTATCAGGGCGCCAACGACCAAATAGGTCAGTATCGAGGCTACCAGCCAGGCGGGAAGGCGCGGAGTATCAATGCCGCCCTTCTTTTGCTTGTTGGCCTCGAACCAGGCGCGCACATTGAAGAGTGTGCCCGCAAAGTAGATTGAGCAGGCAGCCGATAGTCCCCAGGCTGTCTCATCAAGAGTGCCAGTAGCGATATAGTACGCGGCGGGTGCGCTCAGCGTCAGGCCCACTATGCCAGGCAGTCTCATGCCCAGGCTGCGCTGCTTGCGTAACTTCACGGCGACGAGAAAGAGGAGCATCAATGCTGCCGCGGGCGCGAGGAACCAGCCGAGCGCCCACAACTTCCCGATGAAGAGGAGTGGAGCGCCCGCAAGACCCGCCGCGAGCAGGTATATACCCAGCCAGAGCAGCGCTCTCCGGCGGGCGGGCGTGCTCACCCGCGGCTTAAAGGCGATACTCAGGGGTTCGCTTGCAAAGAACAGGCAAATGAGCGACAGAGCAAATAGAGTGAAGGTAACGGGCGGGTTCGAGTTCGCAGCGACGCCGCGCACAGCCCCCACTATAAAGCCCAGCAGCATAGGTACGAGCAGCATGGCATATGCGCCGTGGTCGTTGGGCACATAGGGCGCCCCAAGCCGTAACCTGAGCGGCCCTCCGGCTGATTGCGGTACCGTATCTGACTTTCTCATCTCTCTTTCCCTACCCGAACCCGGATATGCTGTACAATCTTAGTATGCCTCTTACCGGCTCGGAACTGCAAGACATCAGCCATCTGGAGAGCAATGACCTGCTCTACGGGCTTGAGCCAAGCGAACTGGCAAGCATAGCCCAGGCCGGGCGTGTGCGCCGCCTGAAGACGGGCGCTTACCTCTTCCGCCAGGGGGCTCCTGCCACCAATCTATATATCCTGGTCGCCGGGAGCGTCAAGATGACCCAGCTTACCCCCGAAGGCCACCAGGTGCTATTGCGCGTGGCAAGCCCCGGTGAAACCATCGGCGCGATCGCAACCGTGGGAAATGCGCGCTACCCGGCAACCGCACAGGCAGCGGAGGAGTGCAGGCTCCTGGCCTGGGACAGCGATTCGCTTCTCTCGCTTATGGAGCGCTTCCCCCACCTTGCGATCAACGCATTACGTTTCATGTCCCGTCACGTGCAGGAGTTTCAGGACCGCTACCGGGAGCTGGCGACCGAGCGCGTCGAGCGGAGGGTAGCACGGGCTCTGCTGCGACTGGCGGGACAGGCGGGGCGGAAAGTAGACGGCGGCATCTTGATCGACTTGGCCCTGACAAGGCAAGACCTGGCCGAGATGACAGGCACCACCCGCTACACAGTCAGCCGCATGCTGAGCGAATGGGAAGAGCAGGGCGTGATAGAGGCGGGCCGCAAGCAGGTGATCATCAAACGGCCCCACAGCCTGGTGGTCATTGCCGAGGATCTGCCCCCGGCGATTTCTCCTGACACCCCTGAGACCCACTGACAACTCCGGGCATCCCCTATTTCCCACTACCCCTTGATACAGGCAACTGAATAAAGCAGGATTTGCCGGCCATATACACAGGGTGGTGCTGATTCCGCCTTGTGTGCGCCAGCGCACATCGTCCGTCGATGCTTTCCGGTATCCTCTAAGTAAAAGGAGGGGTACCGTGAGGCACCCGAGTCAGACGAGACAGACAAGAAAACCCATCGCCCCAAAGCAGCACGCAGAGGGCAACTCAACGAGCTTTGCTAGCGCCGGGCAGACTGTGGCAGGTGTGCTTGCTTGCTGGCCCCAGACAGTGCCGGTTTTCATGCGTTACCGGCTGGCATGTGTAGGCTGCTCCCTTGCTCGCTTCGAGCTTATCAACGATGTAGCCGCGATATATGGCATCAATCCAGCCGGGTTCTTACGTGAGCTTCAGCAGACAATCGAAGGTGGCAACAGCGGTGAGAGCGGTAACTGCCTGCGAGAAAGGGAGGAAGATCCGCATGAAGGTTAGCAACAGTCTGCTTGACCACAAGGAGATGGCGGCTGCCGGTGAGGAGCACTTGCAGGCACTGGAGTGCCTTTACCAGGTGATAGACCCGGAACTTGGCATTAATATCGTGGACCTCGGCCTTGTATACAGCCTGGAACTGCGCGGTGACACAGCGTACGTGGATATGACGATGACCACTCCTGCCTGCCCTCTTCATGGATACCTGGCAAGTGGCGTCGAAACGGCCATTCTGGAGAGTATGCCCAGGCTGCGGTCGGTGGACGTTCACCTCACATTCGACCCGCCGTGGGATCCGGCGATGATGTCGGGAGCAGCCAAACACGCACTGGGCTGGTAGCCATATGTACGGCTCCGAGCGTCGAACACATAGTATGTATATTCAAGTAATGGAGGAATCCTGAAATGGCAGACACCACAATCCAAACAACAAGAGTAGGCGAGGCGATCCACAATCACCACCAGGAGATACTGGACACGCTTAGGGGTCACGTAGCGGCGATAGTGGACGGAAGGGGCGGAGAACACGCCGATCCCTCAGCACTTGTAGCTTTTCTGAAGGGTGACCTGCTGCCGCACGCGCGAGGTGAGGAGGCTTACCTCTACCCGGCGGTCGATCCGCTGGTGAAAGTACACGGCACGGCCACCGCCACCATGGAGATAGATCACGAGTACATCAAAGACTATATAGACCGGATAGCGGACGTTACCAGGGCGCTTCATTCGATGGATAACGCCGGAGAACCTCTTGCCAGGCATACCAACCTGAGCACACTGCAGCGTCTTTGTTTGCAACTCGAGGCGGTGCTCGTTGCCCATCTGGACAAAGAGGAGCGTGTTTACATTCCTTTGTTCGAGAAGTATCTATCCGATGAGGAGCAACAGCGCATTCTGGGCGGCATGCACGAGGCATACGAAACCACACCCGGTAACGGCACGCTCCTGCATCATGATACATTCCTGGATGTGCGGGAAATCGCACCCCGCCAGCGCCACGAGACGATCTTTGAAAGCTTCAACGCCCTCAAGCCTAGCGAGGCCTTCGTCCTGGTCAACGACCACGACCCCAAACCCCTCTACTATCAGTTCAAGGCCGAGCTTGACGGCCTGTTCACCTGGGACTACCTGGAGCAGGGGCCGCAGGTATGGCAGGTGCGGGTCGGCAGGGTTTAGAGGCATATAAGGTAATCATGATCATGGACGTTGCGCGCCTACGTCTACGTTTCCCTTTGATGGTCCTGGCCCTTGCCACGCTGCTCATCGCCATGTGGGCGGGGCTCGTGCGGCTGGGCTGGGGAATGCCCCCTCTCTTGAGCGAGTTGCCCGAAGCCCACGGCGGTCTCATGGTGTGTGGCTTCCTGGGCACGCTTATCGGCCTGGAGCGCGCGGTAGCCGTACGCCAGCGGTGGGCATACGGCGCGCCTTTGCTGACCGCGCTTGGCGGAATAGGCCTGATGGCGGGATTGCAGGTAGGGAGGCTTCCACTTGGCCCGCTGCTGCTCGTCGTGGGAAGCTTCTGGCTGGTGGCGGTGTACGTAGCCGTGCTGCGCGTACAGTCTGCGATGTTCACGGTGACCATGGCCCTGGGCGCGGTTTCCTTGTTGGCCGGTAACGCCCTGTGGCTGGCGGGCTTCGACGTCTACCGGATAGTGCTATTCTGGGCAGGCTTTCTCATTCTCACCATCGCAGGCGAGAGGCTTGAGCTGAGCAGAATGCTCCGGCTGCCGGCCTGGAGCCGCTCTCTCTTCACCCTCGTTGTGGCGGCGCTCGGAGCCGCGCTTCTGCTCTCCACATTTATGCTCTATTGGGGAGCGAGGCTGTTTGGCGTGGGGCTGATTGGCCTGGCCCTATGGCTGCTCAGGAACGACATCGCCCGTCGCACCATCCACCAGAGAGGGCTCACCCGCTTCATGGCGATGAGCCTGTTGCTTGGTTATGCCTGGCTCATAGTCGGTGGCTTGGTGGCCATAGTGTTCGGCCTGGTGGACGATACGCCCTACTACGATGCCCTGTTGCACTCGATATTCCTGGGATTCGTTTTCTCTATGATATTCGCGCACGCGCCCGTTATCCTACCCGCCGTGACCGGGCTGGCCGTGCCCTACAGGCGGGCGTTCTACGGGCACCTCGCGTTGCTGCATGCGTCCTTGGCGTTGCGGATCGGGAGCGACCTGATTGGATGGGGCGAGGGGCGACTGTGAGGTGGTATGCTCAACGTGTTCGCTCTGCTCCTCTTCATGGGTAGCACCGCGCTTGCCATCCGGGCGAGCCATGTGGGCGCATCCGCCCGCTCGGTTCGTCCGGCGGCTATTGTTCGAGAGACGGAAACGAGATAGCAGGCTATATGGAAAGCAAACAAACCTGGGGTGGGGAGACGCGCCAGAATCATTTGTACAAGCCCTTCCTGCGTGGGGCTTTGATAACCGTGCTCACTGTGGGGTGCACGCTAGGGGCAATCAACCTGGCGGTCATGGCATTCAAGGCCGACCTTTCGGCGGCGTGGGGCTCGCTCATCCAATCGCACGCCTACGCCCAGATATTCGGTTGGGTAGGCCTCTTTATCATGGGGATGGCCTACCACTTGGTGCCGCGCTTCTTCCTTAGGCCCCTAAAGCGTCCGGGACTTGTGGCCCCTTCGCTCTTGCTGGTGGCTTCGGGTATCGCGCTGCGCTTCATCAGCCAACCCCTCGTGCTCTACCAGCCCGCCTCGTGGTTCCCGTGGCTCTCGTGGGCCTCGTGGGCGATGGTGTTGTCGGCGCTGCTTGGCCTGTGCGGAGCGTCCCTCTTTGTGTGGGCCATGTACGATGCAATACTGCGGGGCGGCGACAAATATGGCCCGCCCGCCTATGCCCTGTATATCGGTGCGGGCTTCGGGTGGTTCTGGCTGGCTTCGGCTGCAACCTTGGGGGTTACAAGCTACATGGCTCTGAACGGGCTCGATACCATCCCGCCGACCTGGGACGCGCCATACCTGAGGGGCACCCTCAACGGGGCGATCGTGACCATGATACTGGGCTTCACGCTGCGCATCGTGCCCCAGATCATGGGTACTCGCCCGCCTACGTTGTGGCCGACACGGGTCGTCTTCGCCGCTTATACACTGGCCGTGCTGCTGCAAGTAGCCACTGAGAGCGCTGGGCTCGGGCTTGTGCCCGCAGGTGCTGAAAGTTGGCTCAGCCTTACGGGTGCGGCGCTCGAAATGGCCGCGCTCGTGGCGTTCGTCGCGCTGCTCAAGCTGTACAGGCTCGAGAGTATCTTCGCGCACCGGCACAGGAAGAATGCCTGGCCTGAGCGCTTCGTCCGCACCGCCTATTTCTGGCTGCTATTCGCCTCGGCGCTCAACCTCGTGTACGCGCTCAGCACTTTGGTCGGTGGCAGCCCGGTGCCGCACGCTTTCGTTGCGAGCTATCACCACGCGCTCACAGTCGGTTTCTTCTCGCTGATGATCGTCGGCATGAGCATGAAGCTGGTACCCGCTTTTATAGGCGTGATGAACAAGCAGCCGCGGGTAGCGGGGGTGCTGTTCGCTTTGCTGCTAACAGGGAACACGCTGCGCATTGTGTGTGAGAGCATGGCGCAGGTATACGGCGGCGCCTTCTACGCCCTGATGGGGCTGAGCGGCTTCATAGAGGTGAGCGCGCTTACCCTGTACGCTGTAACCTTATGGAGGGCGATGAGCCTCCCCAGCTACGGGGCCAATTCTATAAACGGCAAGAGGTTCGAGCGTCTCATCCCTCTGCGGCCCGCTCAGGCGGCACGCGTTCAAGACCCCGACTCGCTCCTGGCAGTACCAAACGAGTTGCCATAGCTCACCTTAGTCCCTGTTCGTCCTATTCTGCACAGGCCGCAACCTGAGCTAAGCAGCAAGGCGAGCATTCAGGTATTCCTTCAGGGCCGCGGCGTTGTTGTGCTCGGTGTCGCGGGCACTGTACAGCAAGGTGACGTCGCCTTCGCGGGCAGCCTCAAGGAGGGGTTGCCAGGCCGTGGGGTGGGTATCAAGCTCGGCAAAGTAGCGCTTGCGGAACTCCTCCCACTTAGTGGGGTCGTGCCCGAACCAGCGCCGCAGGTCGGTACTTGGGGCCACATCTTTGATCCAACTATCAAGTGTCAATTCCTCTTTCCGCATACCTCTGGGCCATAATCTCTCCACAAGGATTCGGTTACCATCTGTGGGGGCGACACTTTCATATACACGCTTTATCTTTATCACTTTTCCGCCTCGCTCCTTTCACGAACGTGGCTACAAAGCATCAGCAAAGTCGGCGTTCGCGACCTGCCACCATATATCAAAGCGATCCTCTCTCCAGGGGTCGAACGCGATAGCTTGCATGCGGTACACGAGCGTGGGCGTGATATGGTGGCCGCCCGTCACGAACTCGACCCCACGTGCAGCGGTCTCGTCTTGCTCGATGTCGATCTCTTTGTACTCTATCTTCTGTTGTTTGAAGTACTCTACAGCCGCATCGCTGTCCTCGCACCAGGAACGCCTGTAGACAATTATAGGCTCGTGCTGCATTTTCGTCCTCCTGTTCGACATTTCCGTCGCGATCCATGCGTCATAGCGTCGTGCTACGCAGTTCCCACTCTTCCCACAGCCGGTCCGTGTTCTCTTACCTCGGGCCAGATACCATGGTTGGGGCTCCAGCCTAGCACTCTCCTCGCAGCTTCATTGCTGCAGCGAAGCGACGCCGGGCAAGCCGCACCGAGGTTTCGCGGCGGCAGGGGAGCACCCACCAGGGCAGCTAGACGATCAAGATAATCGCCTTGCCGCAAAGGCTCGTCAACGATATTGAATATGGACCCGCCGGGTGCGCGCTGGAGAGAAGCGACGATAGCCTCAGCCATATCCGCAACGTTGACCGGCGAGATATAGTTGCGGCCATCGCATGAAACGCGTTCCACTCCCTCGTGCAGTCGTTGTATGACGCTTTCCTGGGCGGTGCCGCGGCCGACGAAAGAACCGCCGCGCAGGATACACCATGCCAGCCTGTCGAGCGGGACTGCTCGGACCATCCTCTCCATCTCTATGACCGGACCGCTCGTCCTGGCTCTGGCAGGCGAAGTATCGAACGGCGTGCTCTCGTCCAACCAGCGATCACCACCGTCTTCGTAGGCAAGTGTTATGCTCTGCTGCACATATCGCTCGACCCCGGCCACGAGGGAGGCATCCAGCAAGGAGCGCGTGCCTTCGATACGGAGGCGGGTGTTGGCGTCCCACGCGCCCGGCGCACCAAAGTCTCTTGGGATGGCGGTCGCGATATGCAGAACAGCCTGGCAACCCGACATGAGGGCAGGCAGGCGCTCCTTTGTCTCCTCGGCAAGGAGGTCGCCCTGCGACAGCTCGACGCCGACCGCTACAGGTACCCTCTCTGGCGAGCGCACAAGGGCACGCACCGTGTGGCCCTGCTGTAGCAGCAAGGGTACTAATGACCGGCCCAGTACCCCGGTCGCTCCGGCTATGAATACTTTCATGACGTATGACGCTCCTTTACCTGTTCCCTAACCCTTGTATGTGACGACGCGGCCCCACAGGCTCTTGTTGCCCCAGATGCCGGAGCGCAGACATTCAAGCTGCACGATCTGGCTGTGGTCCACGAATAGGTTCACTTCGGGGCCGTAGTTCTTGATATACCAGGCGAACACCTCGGGGTCCGCTGCCTCGAACATCACCTTCTCAAGGCCGAGCGCGCCTATTATTTTCGCTGCCGCATCGGTGCGCCAGGTATTCACGTTTTCCGTGATACCCTCCGACTCGATCATTATCATGTATGCCCCGGCCTCAAGGAATCGACGGGCCTGGCCGATTGCCCACTCCACGTCGCGTGTGCCCTCGGCCTCAAGCTCACCCACGGTGGTCGCTCCTCCCGCCCCGAACTGGATGCCCACCTCCGGCTTAGCCTTGAGCCCTGAAGCGCGCACTTTCTCCACCAGCCGCAGCCAGTCGTCCGTCGGTATGGTGATGAAGCCGCTCGATATCTCTATTATGTCGAAGCGAAGCGCCGCGCACTCTTTGATGTACGCGTCTACTGCGTCTTTACCCTGCACTAGCACTCGCTCGATGAAACCCCCGGTCGATACGAGCACGTCGTGGCTGTGGGCAACTTCGATTAGCTCCTTGACGGGCTCCCTGGGCATCAGGGAGAAGGACCCTCCGGCAAACTTGAGGCTGTCCACATATTCTCCCATCGTTTCGAGGACGTCCTGCAGGTAGCGCTTGCCCATAGGAGTGTAATAGGGGCCGCGTATCTCGGTTATGCCGCGGCTGCGCGGTTTACCTTCGCGCTCGTTCAAGTGTATGAACGGAAATGCTCTGTCGCTCATGATTTGCTTCCTCCTTTGTTTTTGGGTCGCTCTCCTGCGCCTATACGAGCGAGCAGCCTGGTCAGGACGCTAATCTGTATCGTATCGAGATCTGAAACCATCTGCACGATCTCTCGCCGCGTGGCCGCATCGGTGTAAGGCGTAGCCAGATGGTCGAGCTTGATGGCCAACTGCTCCCACGACATTGGCCGCGTCAGGAACCCCTCGTAATCGCGCTTCTCTACGGTGAGCTCGCGTCCGTCGGCCAACTGGACGCGAATACGGCAGCACATTTCAGCGGGAAAGCGCTTGCTGAACCCAGGGTCGGGACGGACTATCACCTGACGCAGCAACGTCTGCACGTCCTCCCGCACGATACGCTCCGGCAGATACTGCGCCGGCGTGACCTCCCCATCCAAGAAGGCTACCGCCACCATGTAAGGCAGGCTGTGGTCGGCTTCTTCCTTGGTATGCACCAACCGCTTGTCCCCCTCCTCGCCGCCCCCGATGATGTTGTATGCCACGTCAAAGACCTCTATCCTGACGCACTCGATCTCGTGCGGGCTGAAGGTATGCTGCGCCTGCAGGTCGAGTATGCCTTCCAGGACCGATTGGGAGTGAATCTCGGCGTTATACTTCTTGAGGATGGTGCGCCTCACAGTTTCGAGGTCCTCCTTACTCCAATCAAGCTCGAAGCACCCCGCAACGCTCTCCATGAAACCCTTGTTACCCTCGAAAACCTCTATGGGGCCGGTGATGCCGTGTTTGGCGAGGAAAGTAGCGTGAACGGCATCGAAGGCCGTGTTGGGATATGCCAGGCCCTTCCAGTTGGAAAGTCTGCCCGTGCGGGTCACGCGCAAAGCGTTGTATGCGGTGCCGCTGATGGCGTTGGCGGTCTTCGCCGCGTCCAACCCGAGGGCCTTGGACACCCCGGCGGCCACGGCGTACGCACCCTGCGTGGTATGATCGAAACCTTTGGCCCTCACCGGTGCTTCCTCCGAGAGTCGGCACTGCACCTGGTAGGCCACTGCCAGTGCTGTCAGGAACTGCTGGCCGCTCACTCCCGCGTATTCACTCGCGGCCAGCACAGCACCCAGGTTATCGCTCGGGTGGCAGGTTTCTCCTTTAGCGAGGAAGCTGTCATTGAAGTCCAGGTATCGGACGAGGGCGCTGTTGTACAAGGCTGCCCCTTCAGGAGATGTCTTATCTCCTCCCGACCCGATCAGGCTCGATAGAGGATTACCGCCAATCTCCCGCAGGTAGTTCCGTAGCATGTGTATGGGCGGGCCGTCAAGCGCGCCTAATGCGCAGGCAATGGAGTCAAGCACCCTGATCTTGAGAGCCTGGCGGGCCTCCCCCGAAATATCGCTGTATGAGATCTGCTGTACGAACGCTGCCAACCGCTCGACTTGCGCCGGTCCAACGCCTGACATTCCCGCCTTGCCTGCCCCACCGGCCTCATCGCCCGCACCGGAAATCCCGGTGCGGGTAAGTTCTTGAACTTGCATTTTCTTGCCTCGCAATACTCTCTACACTAATCCCTAGATCCCCAGCAGCGAGCGCCGCCTGCAGGCGGCCAGCACCGCAGCCCGGCTACACTCTCGTATCGAGCGTCTTTACAGCCTGGGCAGGCTCCCCGGAGAGGGAGCTAGGCGCGTTCAGGCTGGCCCCGGCGTCCACGCCGACACCAAGCCTGTACACCAGCTCGCCACCCAGCCAGGCGGTCACCAGGGCAATCAGCACAGCCACGATCCCCAGCACGAACGCCAGTGTGCTCGGTATATAGTTGGGCTGGCCAAGCCGGAGTAGCCAGCTTACGGCGAAGAGCGCCACGACTACCACGTTGCCGCCGCCGTGCAGGAGGCCGACCTGTTTGGCTCTCGTGCCCGAGGGGACGTTGAGCCAGTCGATAAAGCCGAAGAGGGCCGCCAGGAGGCCGCCAACCACCCCCGCGGCAATGTCCCAGAAGGCTACTGCGGCCAGGGCTTCGTTGCCTGTGAACATGCGTATGATGTCGAAGAGCACACCGATTGCGAGCAGTCCGAGGGGGAATACTATCAGCATCGGGTGAATAGGGTGTCCGAGTAGCTTAACTTTGCTTTCCATCTGGTTTAGTCTCCTTTCATGTATGGCGAATTCTGAATAAATTCACGCATATTACCGGGTCCGCAAGTATAGAGCGAACATCTATCGTATTCGGTGTTCAGCCAGCGCCCGCTGCTGTTTGTTCTTTTTCAGCGCTTACAGCCTCTACCGTCTCTACCGTCTCTACCGTCTCTACCGTCTGTTTCTGCCTGATAGCTCCGTAAAGGCTTTCCAGCGACTTCGCGAAAGCTGCGATGCCGTCCACTTGCAGCTTGTCTGTCACCTCCTTCATGTTGATACCCGCAGCACTTAGTGCCTGCATCGTGGCTCGCGTCTCCTCAGAATGCCGCTCTCCATTTATGGTGGGCGACACATGCCCGTGATCCTCGAAGGCATCCAGGGTGGCCTGGGGCATAGTATTGATGGTGTCAGGGCCTATCAACTGCTCCACATACATTACGTCACTGTAAGCGGGGTTCTTGGTGCCGGTGCTGGCCCACAAAGGCCGCTGCACGCTGGCCCCCGCCGCTCGCAAGCCCAGGAACGGCTCGCCGTAGAACTTTCGCTTGAAGTGCTGGTACGCCATGCGGGCATTGGCTATCGCTGCCTTGCCTTTCAGCTCCCGCAGTTGTCGCCTCTTTCCCTCGTTGTGCTCAGCTTCTATGAGTGCGTCAAGACGCTTGTCGACCTCGACGTCCACGCGACTTACAAAGAAGCTGGCGACCGACCTTACTTTGTCGATAGGCTCCCCTCTCGACCTGCGGTCATGCAGACCCCCTATGTAGGCGTCCATGACCTGCTCGTAGTAGTCTATGCCGAATATCAGCGTGATATTGACGTTGATCCCTTCGCTCGTAAGCGCTCGTATCGCAGGCACGCCCTCGTCCGTGGCCGGCACCTTGATCATCACGTTGGACCGGTCTACTTCTCGGAAAAAGCGCCGCGCCTCCTCGATGGTGCCCTGTGTATCATGGGCAAGGTAAGGAGATACTTCGATGCTTACGTAGCCGTCCAGACCGCCCGTCCCCTCGTAAATGGGGCGAAAGAGGTCCGCCGCTGAGCGCACGTCCTCGACCAGCAGCCGTTCATATATCTCGGACGGTTCGAGTCCTTGCTCCAGCAGCTCTTTTATTTCGCCGTCATAGTCGGGGCTGCCCGACACGGCCTTCTCGAATATGGATGGGTTTACGGTGGCCCCGCGTATACCCATCCCGATGAGAGCCTGCAGCTTGCCTGATTTCACAAGGCCGCGATGGATGTCATCGTACCAGGGGCTTTGCCCCATCTCTGCCAATCGTTGAAGTTGAGTAACCATTGCTTCATTACCCCTTTCAGTTTTGCTCTATTGCTCTACTAACACTTCGTAGTCACGGCCCTCCCAGCGCTCTCTCCCCAGCCAGTAGAAGGTAAAACGGATGGGTGAGCGCTGTCCGGGCTGAACACAGATATCCGCAAACTCGAACTCCAGGCCCGTGCCGGTGGAGCGAATATCCTCCACCTCTCGCCAGTCGTTGCATGACCAGCGGAGCGCAAAAGGCTCTGATGCCGTGACTCGCAAGGTCCACCCAGGCCGTACGGATCTTACCTGCCGGTTTGGCTTCCAAATCTCGATCAGAGAGTGCTCGTGGAGCTTCCGCAACTGAGGAGCGGCGCCCAGATAACGATCTGCCACTTCCGGTACGGAGTCAAAGACCCGGCCGTCCTGCACCGAGCGGAGCAGCTTGATATATTCCGCGTGAGCCCACATGAGTGGTACGGCAGAGCCGGTAGGGCGCCCGCGACGCAGGTGCAATTGAGGTAGGTCCTTCTC
>DAHVFG010000053.1:0-18680 GCA_027317125.1 Chloroflexota bacterium
CCTATCTTTGGGCGAAGATGTAGTTATCTCTTCAGCAGTGCGGGCCGACCCGCAGGTAGCAGCCTTACTTGCGGAAAGCGATGGCGAGCAGGTCATCGAGCCTTTTGAAGCCACACTCAAAGGCTATGGGGACGAGCGCTTCGAGCTATGGCGCATAAAGAGGGGCGGTAATCGTGAATTACCCGCGCACTCCCGCCAGCAGAGCTACCACCCAGCCCGCCACCAGCAAGCCTCCAAACTGCATGTGAAGGCGGGCGGTCTGCCGCAGCACCACCTGTAGAGCCTTTGGCTCGCTCTCGGCGGCCACGATGCGCATGAGGCGCACTGCCAGCGGCAAAGTAATCGCACTGATCAGCGTCAGCCAGGGCGCGATTCCCAACGCCACAACCACGATCAGCGATAGATAGGTGCCACCCACCAGCACGAAATACTCGATGTTGGCTCCTGCCCGCCCCATCAAAGTAGCCAGCGTACGCTTACCGATCTCACGGTCGCTATCGAGGTCGCGCAGGTTGTTAGCATGGAGAATAGCCGCCACCAGCAATCCTACAGGAAGTGAGGCAAGCACCACAGGCAGCGTGACCGTATGAGCCTGCACATAATAGGAGCCAACCACTATGACAGGCCCCATGAAGAGGAAAACAGCTATCTCGCCGAGGCCCACATAGGCGAGAGCGAAAGGGCCGGCCGTGTAGAAAAAGCCGACCAGCACGCTGATAAGCCCTAGCCAGAAAATGAAAGGTCCAGTAACAGCCACCAGATAGAGGCCGATAGCAATGCCAATGCCAAAGGCAATCAGGCCGCCAAGCAGCACCTGCCCGGGCGCGAGGTCGCCACGCAGCAGCACCCCGCCCGTGCCAATCGAGTGAGGCCCGTCCGCGCCTTTGCGATAGTCGTAGTAGTCATTGACGAGGTTTGTGCCCCCCTGGATAGCCACCGAGCCTGAGAGGGTCAGCAAGAGGAGCCAAAAGTTGAGCTTGCCATCGTATGCAGCGATAATGCTGCCGAGCACAACCGGTATCACAGCCGCCGTGTAGCTCCAGGGTCTCACCGCGCCCCACCACATGCGCGCCTTTTGCCGAACGCGCTCCTCTTTTATCCGCACACTCCTGACCTGCCACGGCACCAGCAAATACTCCAGCTCGTCGAGGAGCAACGTTATCAGCCAGCCGACAATAGCTATCACCACCAGGCCCGCCAGCATGCGGTCTATGGCGTACACTTCGTAAGCCTGCCATATGAGCCAACCTATACCGTCGCTCGCGCCCACGAACTCAACGCCAACGATAAGGGTCAGGGCGAAGCCCATTCCTAGCTTGATGCTGCTCATGATGCCGGGGAGACTGGCGGGCAGAGCTACCGTCCAGAAGAGGTCACTCTGCTTTGCGCCGAAAGTACGCGCCACCTCAAAGTAGTGAACGTCAACTTGCATAACGGTCGCGGCAACATTGAGCACAACCAGGAAGAAGACGCTTACCGCGATAGTAAATATTTTGCTTTGCTCGCCGATGCCGAGGACAACTATGATAAGAGGCAGCAAAGCGATCTTCGGTATAGGGTAAATAGCCTCGGCTATAGGCTTGACAAGCGCACGCACAGGCGCGCTAATCCCCATCAACAGCCCGACAACCACAGCGGGTATGCCCCCCAACAGGAAGCCTGCCCCTATACGCACCAGGCTGATGCCAACATTGCTGAAGATCTCGCCATCGAGGATGAGATTCTTCAGCGTCACCAGCACCTCGGAAGGTGGGGGGTAGAAGACCCTGTTGAGCCAGCCGACCTGCACGGCCAGCTCCCACAGGCCGAGCAACACCAAAGGCGATAGTAGCGAAAGCCAGCGATTGCGGCTCATACAGACACCCCGGAGACCTCGGAGAGTTCGGCGGCGCGGGCGCGATCTACTTCATCGCGTAGCACCGACCAGACCTCAGTAAAAAGCTCGCCCATGCGTGGATCAGTTCGGAGGGCAACCGCGTCGCGGGGTCGCTCGAATGGCACCTTCACTTCGAGGAGGAAGCGTCCAGGGCGAGCCGACATGACGTAAACCCGGTCGCCGAGGGTAAGTGCCTCCTCGATGCTGTGGGTCACAAATACAACTGTTTTTGCGTCGCGCTCCCACCGTTCCAACAGCATCTGCTGCAAGATAAGGCGGGTCTGCGCGTCAAGCGCACCGAAAGGCTCGTCCATCAAGATCACCTGTGGGTCGAGAGCAAAGGCTCGTGCCAGTCCAACGCGCTGCTGCATGCCGCCCGAAAGCTGCGCCGGGTAAGAACGAGCGAAGCGGTCAAGACCTATCTCCGAGATCCAGCGCTGGACAGCAGCCGCCCGCTCAGCCCTGGGTACCCCATGTAGGCGCAGCCCGTAAGCCACGTTCTGCTCCACAGTCATCCAGGGGAATATCCCGGCATCCTGAAAGACCATCGCCAACGTTGGCCTATTGGGGTCGTCGCTAATGATATCTTCTGTGCCGCTTGCGGGTCTCTCCAGCCCAGCCAGCACACGAAGGAGGGTGGTCTTGCCGCAACCGCTAGGGCCGATAATACAAACAAGCTCGCCGTCAGCGACCTGCATAGAAATGCCCCCAAGCGCCTCTACAGACCCCGTACGGCCTCTCCCCGGATAAACAACTCGCAGGTCGGTGATGTTAATCTTTGGCTCTGATCTCTTCATGCTACTCTATATCTACGTGTCAGGTGTACAATGTGATGCGCCGGGAATGTGATGCGCCGGGAGCGAAAGGTGATGAGTATTGCGTGCTGTGTGAGGATAAAGATAGAGCATCCATGATCCCTCACGCTGCACGCTCCACGAGTCTACTTCTGAGCGTCAAGCTCGGCTGCTACCTGGGCGGCAAGCTGGGTATTTACGAAAGGCGCAAGGTCAAGCGGCTGCTTGTATTCCAGCTCGCCGCGTTGCAAGAAGTAGGTTTGCAGGGTGTTAAGGTCAGCCATAGGTATGCGCCCGTTGGGGTCATATTGCGGCAGAGCGCTTTGGAGGGTCACACTGGCAGGGACTTTCGTATACTTCTCAATTATGGTGGCGATCTCCTGGTTCATGTAGTTGCCTTGTAAGTCGCGGGAGGCGCGCAGGTAAGCGCGCATGAAACCGCGCGCCGCCTGCGGTTTACCCTTCAGAAGTGGATCGCCCATGTAAACAAAGGTAGAGGTAAAACCGTTTATAAAGTCATCGGCAAGAACCTTGATCACCCCGTTTTGCTTATTTATTGTCACCAGCGGCTCACCGAGCATCGAGGCGTCGAGGGAGCCATTCTCAAGGGCGGCGGGCACAGAGCTGAAGGCAAGCGAGGTCAACTGCACGTCGTTTATGGTCAGGCCGCCCTTTGCCAGAGCTTGGGAAAGCCAGTACTCGGTCGCCGCTCCGGTGGCATTGATCGCTATCTTCTTGCCTTTGAGGTCGGCAACAGTTTTGAACTCACCGGCCCGCTTGGCGCTAATCACCAGGGGAGTGGTATCAGGAGGGCGCTCGCTGTGCATGGGGGCGACTATAGTAAACTTTACGCCGCGATTCGCAGCATTGAGCAGCCCTGCCCCCGCGCCGCCGACAGCCGCGTCAAAGTTACCGGCGGCAAGCTGCACCACGGAGTCGCTGCCGCCCTGCACAGGCGTCATAACGACGTTCAAGTTCTCGTCCCTGAAATAGCCGCGCTCCTGCGCTACAAAAAGAGGGGCGAATATCATGACGGGCACGTAGCCCAGGCGGATCGTCACGGGTGGGCCTGAGGGAGTACTACCCGCAGGAGGCACCGACGCCTGGGGAGGCACGCCTCCGGTAGCCGTCGGCGAGAGAGGCGTCGCGGTCTGCACCGGGCCGCACCCTGCTAGCCCTACCAACACCGCAAAGGCGGCGACCAACCGAAGATGTCGTTGTACTATAAGCCTCATTAATTCACCTTCCTTTGCAATTACATTAACCCACTAGATTGTACCAAATATCACAATATTAGGGAAGGTGTATCAGGACGTCGCGCTATTTGGGTGCCAGGCTGCCTGTGCCTCAACAGGTGCAGCCAGGTGCGGACCAGGGCCCTGTTATAGGCTGTCACGCATACGAGCTACAGATCGGGCTGGGTAATGTGAAGCTGCCGAGCTAGCTCATCAGTCAGGGCGATGGTATGGACTTCACCACCGGCGCGCGTCAGGATATCCGCCGCCGCCTCGCTCCAGAAACGGGCAACCGCCACTATCACCATAGATGCACCTGGCTTGAGGGCGCTAGCGAACTCCGCCAGCCGTTGGTCGGACATTCCCGCATCGCTGCCTGCGGCGGCGGCGGCACCGACAGCCGCGCCCGCCGCACCGCCAATCACCAGCCCTAAAGGGCCGCCTATCATACCGAGGATCACACCGATGCCGGCTCCCAGTATTGCGCCCACACGACCGGGCCAATCCAACTCATCTTTGATGTGCAAATTGTTGCCTTCGTCGCGATTCACGACTGCGGCATCAACGAGCAAGATCGGCTCTACCCTCTCAGCCTCTTTAAGCGCCTTGAACGCCGCGTCAGCTGAGGCCTCGTCAGTAAATGTGGCGATAATCAGCTCTAACGACGCATCAATCGCAGGGTCGCCGGTTGGACCGGGCAGGGGTGTTTCCTCTGTGCCGCCGCTTTGCATCGGCTCATCTGTTGGCTTTGTCGGGTTCACATCTATAGCTTGATCCATCTTTGTTTCCTTCCTGGCAGCGAAGCGCTGTGGTCGCGACATGAGATAGCGCCGTCGCACGGTAGTGTAGCAGGTCGCATAGCCCCGGTCAAGTAGAGCAGAGCCGGGTAAGCGTTCAGATTTAGGGTGGAGCAATCTTCTTGGGGTATCTGTACGCCCTCACCTGCCCTCACCCCCAACGCACCCTCACCCCATGCCCCTCTCCCACAAGGGGAGAAGGGGCTTTACTTTGGGGACAACCCTCTGACCCCGTCAGGGGCTTGGCCATGGCACTCAGCATGCACAAAGCCCCTTCTCCCTTCAAGGAGAGGGGCTTTCTGCGCGGTGACTATCAGGGATGCAGCTCACGAGTCCGCCTTGCGCTGGCGATAAACTTCGAGCACCTGTCCAAGCCATGCCAGTTGCTCCTTGTTGTAGGGTGACTGGAAGGGCTTCTGAGCGTCCGGGAGCTTGTCGTAGTTGTGCCACCACTGGTTCAGGCCGCTGCTTATCTCCTGATCGCCGCCTGTGAAGGCAGCAATGAGGGTGCTGTAGCGTGCCGCAAGCTCCTGCGCTTCCTCGCCCCCTGGGTTAGCGTTTGCCGCGGCGAGCCGCGTGATGTCTGCGTTTACTGCGTCCCACTGCACGGTGATGGCCTCCTGGTCGGCTTCGCTCCACCCGCCGCGCGCCTCAAGCCGCTCACGAAGGCGACCCTGAGCTTCGTCGCTGTACGACTGCTCCGACAGGTTTTGCATCTGTCGTAGCTGTTCCGGTGTGAAGTATTTCTTGACCCATTCTTTGTTTTGTTCCATTTGTATAGCCTGAATCACTCTCACAAGCGAATCCCAATCGCACAGGCCGCTTTGTAGCATCTTCTCAGTTGCGTCAATCGCCTGGATAATGCTGTCAAGCTGGAGCCGCTTGGCCCGCATCATCTCCTTTTGCTGCGCCAGCACCTCATCGAGGCTACGCGGGTGGACACGAAGCAAAGCCTTGATCTCGTCCAGGGATAACCCCAGGAACTTCAAAGCCAGGATTTGTTGCAGGCTCGCCAGGTCCTCATCCGTGTACAGGCGATAGCCCACCTCGCTGTATCGAGAGGGCGCTAGCAAACCCTCCTGATCGTAATAGCGTAGCGTGCGTATCGAAACTGCGGCCTTGCGCGCAAACTGCCCGGTGCGATAATAATGTTGATCCAAGCTCTACCTCCTTTCGACACCACTATAAAGGGTGACGTAACGTTAGAGTCAATACTTTTACGGCCAATATACAAAAATAGAGGTCGTGTCAACTACGACCTCTATTTTTGTATATTGGCCTTGTGCCAGGCTAAACTCCCGCAGGCTCGGGCCGGCTGGGGGCTAGCTTGTCAAGCTCCTCATTGTGCCCTTTGCCGTTGCGGTGCTCGCTTGCTATCTCTGTAACGTCCATAACCTTGTTGCCGCCCAGCCGCCGGCGCACGCTGTCGAGAAGGCTGTAGACTACGGGCACCACGATCAGCGTCAGGAAAGTGCTGGTAAAGAGGCCGCCAACTACTACGGTGCCAAGCTCCGCCGCGATAATCGAGCCTTCGCTGAAGCCAAGCGCAAGGGGCATGAGGGCTATAATCGTGGCGATGGCCGTCATAATGATAGGGCGCACGCGGGTTCGCCCGCCCTGGATCAGAGCGTCATGAGTGCTGTAGCCTCTGCGTTCATACTGTTCTACGAGGTCGAGGAGGACGATAGCATTGGTGACCACTATCCCCACCAACATCAGTATGCCTATCATTGCCGAGACGCCGAGCGGCCTGCCCGTGACGTAGAGAGCCACTATCGAACCTATGGCCGCCAGTGGCAGCGAGAACATGATCACGAAGGGCGTTGATAGCGAGCCGAATGTCACCACCATCACCAGGTAGACGAGCACTACGGCGATTATCAGGGCGGTGATTAGCTGCTGGAAGGAGTCTGTAATCTCCTGCGTGACCCCTGCGCTACCCAGCTTTACCCCCGGGGGTAAGGGAACCTGGTCTATGGCCTTCTGCGCGTTGGCGGCTACACCCGATGTGTTGTCGGAGTTGATAGTGCCCTGTACAGTAACTGATCGCTGCTGATTGATTCGGTTGATAGATACAGGACCGTCAGCTTCAGTTACGCTGGCGACTTCGCTGAGAGCTACAGGGTTGACAGTGCCCACCTTGATCGACTTTATCGCGCTAAGATTGTTCAGGGTGTTCTGGTCGTACATGGCTTCTACATCGTAGTTCCTGCCGCCGATAGTGATGTTAGTCACCTTCTGGCTGGTGAGGAGGCTGCGCACCTGGCTGGCTATCTGAATAGTGGTGCTGCCATGCTCCAGGGCCTTCGCAGGGTCTACATCCACGCGGATCTCGGGCTTGGCGCGTGCTGCATCGCTTGTTATATTCACCAGGTTGGGCACGCTTTTGAGCTTAGCTACCATCTGGTCGCTTGCCTTGACCACGTTGCCGTAGTTGTCGCCCGAAACGATTATCGAGTAGCCGCTGCTATTTGGACCGCCACCCGATCCTGGGGTCACAGTGTAGTCGTCAATGCCAAGCGACTTAGAGTTAGATGAAATAAGGTTCCGCAGCCAATCGGCCTCTTGCCTTACATCTGCATCTTTGGCAAGCGTTACCGTCATCTTGGCAACGCTGTCGCTGCCGACGCTGCCGAAGCCTGTTTGCGCCTGCCGCGTGTCGGAGCCTATAGTTGTTTGGTAGTTGAGGACGCCGGGGTGCTTTTGTATCTCAGTCTCTAGGGCCATGGAGGCTTTGTCGGTGGTCTTCAGGTCGGTGCCGGGCTTCATCGTGACTTCGGCATTGAGCACTTTATCGCTACCGAAGTTGATGAAAGTGACCGGTATCAGGCCTGTGAGAGCGAGACTACCCGCGAATAGGAGCAGCGCCACGCCGAGCGTAGCCAGCTTGGTCCAGCGTTTACTCAGCGCCCAGGTAATAAGGGGAGTGTAAAGTCGCTGCACAAAGGTGTCGCGCTCCGCACGCACACCATGCTTGCTGGGTGTGCGAGCTGTAGAAACGGCCAGAGGCTCGGCGCTCCGGCCTTTGTAGACGGGGAGCAGCGGCGAGGTGCGTAGCGCCTTTGTTTCTATCGCTCCCTCGTCCGCTTTGCGACGCTCTTTCACCACGCCCGTCTTGAGGAGCAGTACAGCCAGTACAGGAATAACAGTAAGCGCAACGATGAGTGAGGCAAGGAGCGATACCGTGACGGCTATAGCGAATGGGCGAAAGAACTCGCTCACCAGCCCCGCGATAAAGCCGAGGGGGAGGAAGACACAAACAGTAGTAATGGTTGAGGCTGTGATGGCGGTGGCGACCTCTTTGGTGCCGTTGTACGCCGCATCGCGCAGAGGCTCACCATTCTGAAAGTGGTGCCTGTAGATATTTTCGAGCACCACGATACTGTCGTCTACCACGCGCCCGATAGCTACCGCGAGGCCCGCCAGGCTCATTATATTGAGTGAGATGCCGAAGACGTTGAGCATGATAAAGGCTATCAGCACCGACATCGGTATTGACATCGCCGTCACTAAAGTGGACCTGATGCTGCGCAGGAAAAGGAGGATGATTATGATCGCCAGCGCAGCGCCTATCAACCCTTCGCGGATCAGGCCGTTGAGAGAGTCTGTTATATAAGTCGCCTGGTCAAAGAGCACCACGGCGGAAGTGCCCGGCAGCTGACTCTTCAGCTCAGCCACTCTTTTGCTGATAGCATCGGCTACCTGCACGGTGTTGGCGTTCTGTGTTTTGTAGGCGATAAGGGCGAGGCTCGGTTCTCCGTTGCTGCGGCTGATAGTGGTGCCGCCTGCATCAACCAACGCTACGCCCGCTACATCTCCAAGCTTTAGCGCGGGCTGCGCCTGACTACTGCCCGTTTGTGAGCGACCCTGCGATTGAGCGCCACCCCCATTTGCCCCTGATGCGGGTTGTCCAGCTTCGCCGGAGGGCGGGCCACCTGACTGCGCAGCACCCGAAGCGCCGGCGGATGTTGCCGGGCGCACGACGACATTCTTGAGATCATCTACCGAGTTGAACTGGTTGCCTACGCGTACGGGGATGGCCTGGCCGCCTGTTACTATTTGCCCGGTCGGGAAGGAGATATTGTTGGCCTGTAGGATGCCGATAATGGAGGAGGCGGTGAGGTTATCCTTCTCCAGCTTCGCCTGGTCGAAGGTGATTGCCACCTGCTTGTCGCCGCCTCCCGCCACCTCAACCGAGTTGACGCCTGGGATGGCCTTGAGGTCGGGCACCAGGTTATCCTCGATATTGCGCCTGAGTGTCGCCAGCGCATCTGCGCTCTGGTCGTTTGTGTTGATTGTATAGGCGAGTACCGGTATATCCTGGAAGCTGAAGCGGCCCACTGTGGGGCGCTGCACCTGGCTCGGCAGGGTAAGACCGTTTATGGCATCCTGCACGTTCTGCTGGGTCTTCTCCATGTTGGTGCCGTACTCGTACTCAGCGCTGATGAACGCCAGGCTGTCGTCCGAGCGCGATGTGAGATTCTTGAGGTTAGCGGTGCCCGCGATTGCTTTCTCGATAGGCTCTGATATGTCGCGGCGCACGTCGTCAGGTGCGGCTCCAGGATAAACAGCTACGACGCTGATAACAGGCAAGTCAATGTTCGGTAGTAGCTCGCTCTTGAGCTGCGTAGCCGAGTAGATTCCCCCCGCGAGGACGAAAAGCATCAACATGATGACAATCGAAACTCTACGGAGCGAAAAACGTGTGAGTAGATGCATTTAGCTGATTCCTCCTGATGACATTACGCATCCTTGAGGCACGTGGTTTCACTACTACCTGTGCCCTTTCCTCAATTTATGTACATTAATTCACAAAGCAATCCGAATAATTGTACCGGAAACTTTTGCCCGCCGCAATAGGGAGAGCGAACTAGTAATGCTCGGACGAAAGTCCCATCGTGGGGAAGATGGTAGAGATTAGATGAAAACAAACGCGTGTGGGGAGGGGTTGAGGTGAGGGCAAACCGCGAAGGCACTATGAGCTGATCAGGCGAGAGCCAGCCGCAACAACTATTCCATCCTCCAGCAGCCCTGCCAGCACATTGGGGATGTGCAGCTTGCTTGTAGATCGGGTGCGTAGCTGGAAGCTCAAGAGTGTGGACGCCAAGGCGGTTATTACGCCGGTTGCCGCGCCTGCTAAGGGCTGCTCTCCTTCGTTGATGAAGATGACGGCGCCTACGAGTGCGCCTGAAGCTGCCCTTCCAACCAACGGCCCTATGTCGGTGCGGTCGGCTACGAATGGCAACTTATCTGCTATTATTTCTCCTACTGCTGCCAGGCCTAGCAGGGCGCTGACACGCTCATCCCCCAGCGGGGAGAAGATCGTGCCGCCTAGCTTCTTATTACGACCGTGTGAGAGGTAGTAGCTTAGAAAGGCAGGGGCCGACACGCCTCGCAGACCGGCGAGTGCGCTCAATCCTATGGCACGCTTATACATATCTCTTTGGCTCAACTATAGGACTCCCTTTCGTACTGCGTATTATGTGTTGCGTGAGGGGTTGATGATAAAGAGAGGACAGCCATAATCCCTCACGTTTCACGATCCTGTCTCTCTCGTGAGGCGTTGTTGGAGGAAGACTAACACTGCGGCCTCCTCAGCTGGTAAATCGGCGAGCGAAGTGGTTAGCTCATCTTCAGTACGCTGCTTTAGCGTCTCTAGCAGCGTGCCGTCCATGTACGACGCAATCACACCTGGGTGCACATAGCACTTGCGGCATATAGCAGGCGTATTGCCCAACCGCTCGGACACTCTTTCAATTGCTTGCACTACATTCTTCTTGGCCTGGGTCTGAGAGTCGACCGCCTCAAACTCCTGGAGGGCAAGGGTGGCGAGCACCGTACCCGCCCAGGTTCGGAAATCCTTGGCGGTAAAATGCTGCCCTGTTATCTCCTGGAGATAATCGTTCACATCCGCTGAGTCGATTGTGTGTCGCTCTTTGTTGTCATCAATATATTGGAAGAGCTCTTGTCCAGGCAGCTCCTGCTGGCGTTTTATGATATTCGCCAGCCTGCGGTCACGGATGCCTATGGTGTGGTTTTTGCCGCTCTTGCCGCGAAACTTAAAGCGTAGTTTTGCCCCTTCCACATTAACGTGCCTGTTGCGCATTGTAGTCAGCCCGAAAGAGTGGTTAGTGCGCACATACTCTTCATTACCCACCCGGATCAGCGTTGCTTCCAGCAGTTTTACTACTGTAGCAAGCACT
This sequence comes from Chloroflexota bacterium, assembly GCA_027317125.1. Classification (GTDB taxonomy): domain Bacteria; phylum Chloroflexota; class Chloroflexia; order QHBQ01; family JADMIH01; genus JADMIH01. Next base: position 10,906 of record DAHVFG010000053.1, read on the forward strand.
TTTTCTCGGGGCAAGCCAGGCAGCGCCATGTCATGCTCCAGCCGCTTGCGGATGGCGGGAAGCGCCTGCCCGAAAGCTACCATTCGCCCGTACTTGGTTTCGTCCCGAACCTCGCGCCAGTGGGGGTGGTAGCGATATTGCTTGCGTCCTTTGGCGTCATAACCTGTAGCCTGGATATGCCCCTTGGGTGAAGGGCAAATCCAGACGTCGCGCCATGCCGGGGGTATGCCCAGAGATTTGATGCGAGCAAGCTCTTCGGGGTCGTGTATCGGCTTACCATCAAGGCCGATATAGCTGAAGTTCTTGCCTGCCCGCTTGCGCTTGATGCCGGGTCGCGTGTCGGTGACGTAGCGCAGCCCTGCGGCTTTGGCCGACGCTATAGGGTCCACTGTAACCTCCGGCAGCTCCGCAACATCTTCTGGTTGGGTATTCTTCTCCTGAGCCATGCAGATGGCATTGCAATAGCTATGCCAGGGGTGGGAGGTGAGGTGAGATGTGATAGGGTAAGATGTATAACGCATTGCACTTTGATCTATGCTTCCCAGCAGTCAAGCAACGGTTTATAATAGACTGCCTGCTCTGTATGGCGCGTAGGCAACTTATGCTCAGGTGTAGCACGGCTTTATCTCTCCTCTACAGAGGTTTATGACTGATCTGCTTGGCGACGCGAGGGGAACTGCAAAGGTAACCACAATGGAAAGACATTCTGAAGGGCCGGAGCCGGTAACTACCATGTTCAACTACTCTATTTGGGCGCGAGACCGCGTTCTATCTGGAATTGAGACGTTGGACGACGCTCAGCTGCGCGAGGTGCCCGAAAGTGGCGCTTACGGCTCTATACACGATACGCTGGCGCATATGGCAGTCTCTGAGTGGGTGTGGGTGCAGCGTTGTAGCGGCCAATCGCCTACTAAATTGCCCCGGGGAGAGGACTTTGCAAACTTGCGCGTTCTAATCGATTGGTGGAATGAAATCCACGCCGAGGCGATGCGCTACCTTTCGGCCCTCACTTCGAGAGACGTGCAACAGGAAGTTACCTACACAGGTCCTGATGGTAAGACGCGCACGCGCAAGGTTTGGCATATGCTCATGCAGGTGGTGAACCACCAGACCGAGCACCGCAGCCAGCTAGCCTCTATGCTCGGCAGCAAAGGCATTGACGTGCCACAGACCGACCTAGTGGTGTATTTGAGCGAGCAGGTGTGACGAAACCGCCGGCGCAAAGTACACCAACTTCATATCGAAGGAGATAAAACGCAATGGCAACCACAATAGAAAACCCCAACCCCCAATCCCCAACACCTGGCTCCGGCAAATGGGTATATCTCTTCAGGGAGGGCAATGGCAAACAGCGCGACTTGCTTGGCGGCAAAGGAGCGGGCCTCTCCGAGATGACCAACGCCGGGTTGCCTGTGCCTGCGGGCTTCACTATTACTACTGATGCTTGCCGGGCTTACTTTGCAAACGGCGAGAAGTTTCCGCCGGGGATGTGGGACCAGGCTATGGAGGCTCTACGCACCGTCGAGGGAGAGACGGGCAAGAAGCTCGGCGATCCGGCTAACCCCCTGCTTGTCTCTGTGCGCTCCGGCGCTAAGTTCTCCATGCCAGGAATGATGGACACTATCCTTAATCTGGGGTTGAACCCTGAGACGTTGCAGGGCCTCATCAAGCTGACCGATAACCCGCGCTTCGCCTACGATGCATACCGGCGTTTTATCCAGCTTTTCGGGCGCATCGTCATGGGCGTAGAGGCCCACGTCTTCGACGATCTACTTGAAAAGATAAAGGCCCAACGTGGCGTTTCCCTCGATACTGAGCTTACTGCTGATGATCTCAAGGTCCTTGTTCAGCAATTCAAAGAGGCTGTGCAGCACGAGACGGGCCGGCCTTTTCCCGATGACCCTTACGAGCAGCTACGTCTGGCGATAGAAGCTGTCTTCAACTCGTGGAACTCGCCGCGTGCGTTCGCATATCGCAAAGCGCAAAATATACCCGATGACCTCGGCACAGCTGTGAACGTGGTGATGATGGTCTTCGGCAATATGGGCAACGACTCGGGCACAGGCGTGGCGTTTACTCGCAATCCCGCCACCGGTGAGAAGAAGCTTTATGGTGAGTTTCTCACCAACGCTCAGGGCGAGGATGTGGTGGCAGGCATTCGCACGCCACAGAAGATAGCTCAACTCGAGCAGGAGATGCCCGAAGTTTACAAGCAGTTTGAGGAGATAGGTCAGAAGCTGGAGCAGCACTATCGCGATATGCAGGACCTTGAGTTCACGGTGGAGCGCGGCAAGCTCTATATGCTTCAGACCCGCTCGGCAAAGCGCACAGCGGCTGCGGCAGTCAAAGCGGCTGTGGATATGGTCAACGAGAAGCTTATCTCCAAAGAAGAAGCCCTCCAAAGGGTCGAGCCTGAGCAGGTGGTGCAGCTACTTCTGCCGCGTTTTGACGACAAAGATAAGGACAAGGCTCGTGCGGCTGGCCGCTTGCTGGCAGTGGGGTTGAATGCCGCGCCAGGGGCTGCGGTCGGCAAGGCTATATTCACGGCTGACGAAGCGCAGCGCCTGGGCCGCGAAGGGGAAGCCGTTATTCTGGTGCGCGAAGAGACCAACCCCGAGGACGTGCATGGCATGATCGCAGCCAAAGGCGTACTTACGGCGAGAGGCGGTGCTACTTCTCACGCCGCAGTTGTAGCTCGACAATTTGGCAAGGTCTGCGTGGCGGGTGCTGAGAACGGCGGCATGCATGTGGACGATGAGGCAGGTTACTTCACTGCCAACGGCCAGACAATCAGAGCGGGGAGCACCATCTCCATAGACGGCACTACAGGCGAGGTCTTCGAGGGCGCTATCGCTCTAATTGAGCCGAACTTTGCTGAGGAGCATGACCTCGTGACGATTCTCGGCTGGGCCGATGAGGTACGCAAATTGGGTGTGTGGGCCAACGCCGATTACCCGCGCGATGCTGTCAAGGCAGTGGCTTACGGCGCTGAGGGGATAGGTCTCTGCCGTACCGAGCATATGTTCTTCGAGGAGGAGCGTCTTCCTGTGGTGCGCCAGATGATCCTGTCGGCGGCTGAGGGGACACGGCTTGACGCCGCCGTCTACGACGCACAGCAGGCTCTGGACAAGCTGGGCCCCAACAGCGAAAAACGCACTGAGGTTGAAGAAACCCTGCACAAAGCTAAAGAGGCGGCGGACGCCTCGCAAGCGGTGCGCGACTACCACAGTGCGCTTTCTCAGCTTGAGGAGATACAGCAGGGCGACTTCTATGGCATCCTCGAGGCTATGGAGGGCAAGCCCACAGTTATCCGCCTCCTCGACCCGCCACTGCATGAGTTTCTCCCTTCTTACGACGAGCTTCTCGTAGAAACCACTCAGATGCAGGACCACGGCGAGACGGAGAGCGACGAATACCAGCAGAAGATGCATCTGCTGGGCGTGGTAGGTCAGATGCGCGAGCAGAACCCGATGCTGGGATTGCGTGGCTGCCGCCTCGGTCTGCTTTATCCTGCCATTTATGATATGCAGGTACGCGCTATCCTCAAGGCCTCGGCACGACTTCTGGCCGAAGGCTTAGAGTCGCACCCTGAGATCATGATTCCGCTCGTGGGGCACGTGAACGAGCTAAAGGATACGAGAGAGCAGCTAGAGGAGGTTTTCAAAGAAGTAGACGAGCAGGCCGGGCGCAGCATACCCTTTAAGTTCGGTACGATGATAGAGGTGCCGCGCGCCGCGCTAACCGCAGGCAAGATCGCCGAGTACGCCGAGTTCTTCTCCTTTGGCACAAACGACCTCACTCAGACAACCTATGGCTACTCTCGCGATGATGCCGAGGGCAAGTTCCTCCTGCAATACGTCGAGCGGGGTATCCTGCCCGAAAATCCCTTCCAGGTACTGGACCGTGAGGGTGTAGGCAGGCTAATTCGCATAGCGGTAGAAGAGGGCCGCAAGACCCGCCCCAACCTCAAGGTAGGCATCTGCGGCGAGCACGGCGGCGACCCCTCGTCAATCCATTTCTGTAATATGGCCGGCCTGGACTACGTAAGCTGTAGCCCCTATCGCGTCCCAGTAGCGCGCCTTGCCGCAGCGCAAGCCGCTCTCGAAGGCGTAGAGAAGGACAAATAGTTGAAACGCCAGGACGCCAGGCAAACCAGGAGGGGCAAGGCTAAAAGGTGAGGCGTCCTGACGTTTAAGAAGAGATGATGATGAGTGATAATGTATTAGACAATAGCCCTGATAGGGTGCGTGAGCGGCTGGAGAAGGAGGAATATATCCTTCTTTCGCCGCTGGCCGCCAAGTCTGCGGAGTCTACGCGTCCACTGCCGGAGGAGGAGTCACCTGTGCGCACTGCCTTCCAGCGCGACCGCGACCGTGTTATCCACTCCAAGTCATTTCGCCGTTTGAAGCACAAAACGCAGGTCTTCATCGGCCCTATCGGTGACCACTATCGGACGCGGCTTACTCACACTCTGGAGATGTCGCAGATAGCACGGACGATCTCACGCGCGCTGCGTATGAATGAAGACGTTACCGAGGCAATAGCCCTGGCACACGACCTGGGCCATACTCCCTTCGGGCACGCCGGAGAAGACGCCCTGCGCCAGATATTCGACCCTGGCTTCAAACATAACTACCAGTCGCTGCGCATAGTGGATTATCTGGCCCGCGATGGCGCAGGTCTCAACCTCACCAATGAGGTCAGAGAAGCACTGGTCACATCTACCCCTGTTGAGGAAGGATTGTCTTCGGAGGGTATGGGCTATGGTTCTATCGAGTCGAAAATAGTTAAGCTGGCTGATACTATCGCCTATATTAACCATGACACCGACGATGCAATGCGCGCACGCATCATCCGCCCTGATGACCTGCCCGTCGAGGTAGCTGAGGTGCTGGGTGCCACCAACTCGATGCGCATCAACACACTTGTCAGCGACATCATTAGCCGGAACTGGAGTATCGCCTACCCCAACGTGGAGCTAGCTTCGCAGGACCGTCATGAAGTAGAGCTAATAGTCAGCCCCGAAATAGAGGACGCCGCAGACAAGCTGAAGCGCTTCCTTTACGAGCGAGTATACATAGGTTCGGAGGCCAAAGCCGAGGTGGGCAAAGTAGACCACCTGATCGGCGCGCTCTTCGACTACTTTTGCAAACATACCGAGGAGTTGCCACACGAAATACAGAGTAACCCACGCCATGAGCCGAACGAGCGGATGGTCGTTGACTACATAGCCGGTATGACCGACCGCTTCGCAATCAGCACCTTCGAGCGTCTATTTGTCCCCAGGTCGTGGAGTGTGCAGTAGCTTGTGGGTAGCAGGCCAGCCTGATCTATAACATCAACAGTGGGCAACTAAAGCTGTGAGGTTAACACAGTGCTGCATCGTCATGGCGCGGGTACGCTTAATGCTATCTACAGAGGCGAGGAGGCGTTAATAGTTATATCTCTATTCTCAGGGCGTGACAATTAGCGCCAAGCAGCGTTCTAAATAGTGCTCTGTAATGATCTTACAAGCTGGCGCTATTAGCATTACCAGACCAGGAGCACTCCTTTCATGCATTCTGATTCCGACGGTTCCACACCTATGTTCGAGGGCAGCAGCCTTATTGGTGGGCGCTACAGGCTGCTTGAGAAAATAGGCGAGGGCGGGGCCGCCGAGGTCTTTCGCGCCCGCGACCAACGTCTCGACCGCACTGTGGCAGTTAAACTGCTGCGGCCTCAGTTTACATATGACCAGGCATCGCGCACCCGCTTTGTGAATGAGGCTAAGGCCGCCGCAGGACTGTCGCACCCCAACATAGTAGACATCTACGATTTCGGTGAAGGCCCTGACCACTCGATGTTTATCGCAATGCAGTACGTCGAAGGCCAGAACCTGAAAGATATATTGCAGAAGCGGGGGCGCATGTCGGCAGCCGAAGCTGTCTCCATAGGGCAGGGGGTGTGCTACGCCCTCGACGCGGCGCACGCCAAAGGTTTGATCCACCGCGACGTTAAGCCGCAGAATATAATGATAGACCGTGCAGGCAACGTGCGCCTGACCGATTTCGGCATCGTAAAGGCGCTCTCCGGCCCGGCGCTCACCCAATCGGGGATGACCTTTGGCACAGCGGCGTACCTGTCGCCGGAGCAGGCCACAGGCGAGCCTATCAGCCCCGCATCGGACATTTATGCTCTGGGGTGCGTTCTGTACGAACTGCTGTCGGGCACGCCGCCATTCACGGGCGAAAACCCTGCTGTGGTGGCTTACAAGCAGGTGTGGGAGCAGCCGCGCCCACTTCATGACCTTGTGCCGGAGGTGCCGCCTTCTTTAGAGAGCGTCGTCATGCGCTGCCTAAACAAAGACCCCGCTCGCCGCTATCCCACCGCCGACGCGCTCGCCTCAGACCTCGCCACCTTCCAGAACTCCTTCAACCAGCCGACACAGGCGGTGTCGCTTGGCCTGGGGGCGATAGCCTCGGTGAGGGCGAATGCGGGTGAATGGGTACCTGTTACGTCGCGTGCTCCCGCTGAGTTGAGCCAGGCAATACAAATGCCTGCTGTGCCTGCCGGCTATGGCGAAGCCGAGTATTCAGCGGTTGACGTACCTGCCGCCAGGCCCCGCGACTTCATTAGCGCACCTGTGCCTCAGGCTGCCGCGCCTTCACAGCCTTACCCGCAGGCGGTGGCCGCCTATAACGCCGAACCGGTTCGCACGATCCAGGTGGTAAATGCCGGTAGGCGGCGTGGAGGGCTCGGTTGGGTGCCTCTTGCTCTGGCCGGCGTGCTCGCTATCGCTGTCTTCGCGCTGCTTGCCTCGCAAGGTAAATCGCTCTTTGGCGGCGCGGCACGCGCTGACGCAACGTCCACACCCCCATCTCCGACGCTGGGCGTGGTAGTGGAGGCTCCGTCAGCTTCGCCAACGCTGCGACTGGGCGGCGTTATCGTAGGCTCGCCCACGCCTCCCGCGGCTGTGCCGCTCTCGACCAATACGCCTGCGCCTCCTCCCACACTAACCAACACACCGATTCCGCCCACCGAAGCGCCTCCTACCGATACACCCGCGCCTGTACCAACTGATACCGCTGCTCCTGCGCTTCCGACAGATACTTCGGTGCCTGAAGTCGTGCCGACAACTCCTCCCGCCACTGCAACGCCACCACCACCGCCTCCTACAGACACAGTTGAAGTGGTATCCGATACTCCTGTAGTCCAGGGCAATGGCACCGCTACCATCCTTCTGGATGACACGCGCTTTTCGGGTGGCTTCACTAACAACGGCGGCACCTATCACGGACTCACGGCCCACTGGGTATACGGCCAGGGAACGAAGTATAGCACGATGACGGTGACATTCAACGTGGGCCAGATGCCCGGCGCGGCGGCCCTGACGGTCAGAGGCGTGGACTCAGAAGATGCCAAGAAGACCCAGATACGGATAAGCCTGAACGGCAACGTACTCTACCAGGGCGCTGATCCGCTGCCCAACGATAACGCAAACGGGCCGAATAGACCGGGTAATTGGGGCCTTTACGTCTGGCAGATTCCTGTTGGGCAGCTACAGCAGGGCGCTAACACCCTCTCTATCACCAACCTGGACCAAAGCTCCTGCATCAATTGCCCCGATTTCTTCATGCTCGACGCCGCCTTTATTACTTACCGCACGCAGTAAGTTAGGGGCCAGCTCCGGGTTGCATAATTCAGCCATCTGGCGCGGCCGGTTACCTAGAGAAAACCGCCGCGCTTTGGTTGCGGCTCCTGAAGAAGAAGACAAGTATCAGCCCCGCGATGAAGCC